>CAZQYC010000029.1:0-40934 GCA_964597495.1 uncultured Steroidobacteraceae bacterium
CGATGAACTGCTCCGTGTGGCCGGTGTGCGGCGCATTCAGGAATGCAGCCGCGGTTAAGGTGTGGATTACCTCGATATCCGACGGCGATTCTTGGCGTATGACGAATTCCATCGCTTACCTTCTCCCTAATTTTTTTATTAGGCAGCTAACTTAGCCAGTAAAAGCCGCGAATGCAACTACGAAAGTAGGCCAAAACCGCGATCGAAATTGCGTTCTGAATTTTTGGAGCTTCTAACGCTACTCTTCGCGCGGCACGTGCAGCGATTTGTCGGGCGCCGCATGTTGAGGTGAAATCAAAGAGCAAGCCAAAACAGCAGCACCATGACGAGAATCCCTACGCCGAGCGAGAAGCCGTACTCCGCGGTCCGGGTTCGCCATGTTCGCTGTATCTGCTGTGAGTTCGATGTTGCACCTACGGTTGACGGCCACAACTTGTATCGCTCGACGATGCGACCGAATACGGACACCAGATAGCCGCACACAAGTTCAAAGAACGCGCCGACACGTAATAGCGATGCCATTAGTTCCGAAGTGACTAGAAAGGATGCCGCGAAGAAAACAAGGGCCAACCCCAGGAGTACTGCCTCGATGCAGTAAGCCGTTTGTCTACTTACAGGCGTTCCGGACCTAAACCAGGGCGCATCATTCAAAAGCCGGACCCATCTCGGAGCCTCTACAAAATCATCGGCAGTCTTGTTCATGGTGTAGAGCTCCCGCTCCAATAAATCGACATCGACTTCAAAGGTGACGGCCAAGGCTCGAAGTGAGGAATAACTGACCCTATGCCCCGCCTCCAACCGCTGAACAGTTCGTAGACTCAGGCCGCTCATTTCGGCAATGCGTTCCTGAGAAAGGCGCTTTTGCTCTCTCCATCGTCTAAAGGACATATCAATCTCCGTCGGGAACGGCAAGATAGACTCGATCGCGATCTGTCGGTGACGCCAAATGCCCGCCATTCTGCCGCCAACATGAAATTAGCCGGCCGCAAATGCAGCGAACCTGTGCTCAGGTGTGTGTGCCTTCGCACATTGCCCGCAGCGCATTGTTAGGCGATCCGCCTCGAATCGCATGTTCGATTTCTTTTTCATCGATCTCTTCCGAGAACAGTCGTCGATAATCCCAATGGCATTTATCGAGCAGGTACGAAACATATAAGTGGTAGCGCCAATACAATCCTGAGCGGTGATAATCCATGCGCCAATCGTCCTCTCGAAAAGCACGAACCGCTTCCGCAAAATCGAAAGCCGGCCCTTTGGCCACATAGTCTGCATACCCCTCGCGTTTCCATCTCGGCAGGCGGTAATGCGCTACGGTACCCAGCGCTTGGCCGGTTAGGGTATGGGTGATCTCGTGCGCAATGAAGTAGTCCAACGTTCGCGAACCAGCTACTGGATTCCCGCTGGGCGCAATGAGTCGGTTTGTTTCGATGTCTGCTTCGCGAAGGAACACGCTCGTCGTTAATGGGTAGTAGTTGATACCGCCGACGCGGTAACAGCATGTGAAAAACAACGCGCGACGCCACAAGGAATTGGCGACAAAAATCTTGTGTTCTTGACTCTCCATATAGAGAGGGGAGGTGGCGAGCTTCGCTTGTGACATTCGCAAGACCCTCTCGCCTTCTGTGGAGTGGAAGGGTCTATCGGAATACAGCGTTAAATTTCCGGCGGTTGCAGATGCGACAAAGAAAGGTTCGGGAAAGCTGATTGCCAGGGTGGATACTGCGCAGAGCGTGAATATCGACCAGCCGATAGACTTGAGGACTCGTTTCATAACGACTGTAGCGGGACATTACTATCAACCGGGAACCATCGATCGACGTGTTCCATCGCTTCGATGAGCGAGCTGATGTTCATTAGGCACTCGCACTCCCCTGGATTGACGAGGTCCGGCACCACGACCACACGCATGCCGGCCGCTGCTGCAGCGACGGCGCCATTTCTACTGTCTTCGAATGCGAGGCACTTCGAGGGAGAAACATTTAGCCTTTGCGCGGCAAGCAAGTAGACCGAAGGGTCCGGCTTTCCTGCTGGCACCTCGTCCCCACCGGCCACTGCATTGAAAAAGTCGGCCAATCCCACGGACGTCAATCGTCGGCGAACTTCAATGATCTCGGTAGACGACGCGACCGCACACGGAATTCGGTGTGCCGCCAATTTTAAGAGCAGCGCTTCCGCACCAGGTTTTGGTGGAAAGACACCCAATTTCGACTGAACTGCGCTTAGAACCTGCTGAAACGCCGTCACTCCACCGAGCAACTCAGCCAAACGAGCATCGGACTCCGATGCCGCACGACCCACCACTGAAGCGTACTGGGTATCGGAGATGACGATGCCGACGGCCGCAGCCGCTGATTGCCACGCTCTCATGATCGAGCGCTCCGAGTCGATTAGGAGACCATCCATGTCAAAAATTGCGGCGGCAAACACCGGAGGCGCCTAACGATTGACTGAACGTTTAGGGGTCTTTGTTCTCTGCGAACATAACATTGCGAACCGAATTGGTCTTGATGATTCGCCTAGCATCTACACTAAGCCGGTACGCGAAGCGTGTTCGACTTCAATGAATTGTTGGGCGCCACACCGGACGCTAGCCGAACCAGCAATTCCGCAACGAGTAGATTGGGAACCCAGGCAAGCCAAGAAATTACGGGGTATGCCAATTCGAAGGGAATGCCTGCGATCTGACTGGCAGGTATGTAAATCCGCAACGTGACCGCGCCGAACGTCAGCGCAAAGCTGCGAATCATCCAGCGACGGTGTGCTCCCACATTGCCCGCTCTAATCCAGTAATAAGCGCTAAGCGTGCAACCAAGCCAAAACACGGCCAAGGTGCCGAACCCAAATCGAGCGACTGTTCCTCCCGACGCATAAGGTGCTAAGAAAAGCCCGGAAAGACCGCCGAGCGCTACCCCAAGCAAATAGAGACGGCCTAACCAACGATGTGCCTTGATGTAACGAGTACGAAGCCACGGGCTAAGTTGGAATCCGCCGATGGCAAGAGCGAGTGCGCTCCCTGCGAAGTGGCCGGCAGTTGCGAGCGGATGCGCGGCAAACAACGCGCGAACAAAGGGCGAACGCAGCGCGGGCTCCAGCACTAAAGCAGCTGCGTAACTCGCCACGATGAGCGAAAGCAACACCATGAGTATCCAAGAAAGGGTCTTCCCGATCATTCGCGTAGTCTCAGGTTTTTTCTAACGATGCGCTTGAGCGGCCGAGTAAATCCCGCAGCGATTCGCGGTTCGTCTCAAAGCGTTCGTCAGCCACGGTTGGTATGCGGAACATTGGCATTCACTAGAGCGGCCATTTCAGTGGATTGGGGGGTGCCCCTCGCCAGAAGACCTGCCACAACTCCAAGCTTGTCCGACTCAGAACGGTTTTGACTGATTTTCCATTTGCCGACGAGCTTCGCAATTGGAATCTCGATGCCCACGATAGCAGAGAGCATTCGCTCAATGTAGTCTGTTGGCGCGTCCGACACTTTCCAAGGCAGGGCCTGATCGGCTTCGTGCAGGTCGGTTAGCTGATTGAGGTGCTTGAGCAGCCAAGCCTTGTCTTCGATAACGACAGGCAGTCCATGTGCATGAACAACGGCATAGTTCCACGTTGGAACCGCTTTTCCGTGAGCGTGTTTGCTGGGGTACCAAGACGGGGTGATGTACGACTCCGCACCTTGGAAAACAACCACCGAATCAACCGTCTTGGAAAAGACTTGCCACACTTCATTGGCACGCGCGACGTGTCCCATGAGCGTTCCCCGGTCGCCGCGCGACGAATCTAAAATGAAGGGAATATGATTGACCACCAGTTCGCCATTGCCTTGTGCCGCCCACGTTCCCAGCGGATGCGCGCGAATCAATGAATGTAAAACGGATAGATCGGTTTCTTCGTGGTGCTTTGGTAAGTACATTCCGTTCTCTCTTTTTCGGTGGCTAACGCTGCGTTCAGCGGCGTGAGTCTTCGAGCTCCCATGGGGACCAGCGACTTGTTATGCATCAGTCATCTCACCGGCTTGTTCTCGGCAGCGGTAAGTATTAAAGGATTCTTCTTTGTTCAGCTTTCCATCTGTATAGACACAGAAGTAAGGTCTGACTTCTTTGGGCTCCTGTCCTCTTACCCACGTCAGTTGACCGGCCTTGAAGTGTCTCGTCACGAGTTTGTGGCCATTCTCCAACCAAATGACCTGACAACCGGTGAAGCCCTTTGGAACCGTATCAGGCACCAGATAAATGCCCAAGCTGTGTGTCTGAGTGAGTTTGGGTTTGTTTTCAAGATCCTCAAGCATTAGCGCGCTGCCGCAATTCGAGTCCATGCGCCCAGCTTCGATGTCGTCTGGCGTCACCGACTTTCCGTTCGACACAACACAGCAGAAGAGTATCGAAACTACGAGGGTTCTGCTCATGTAGTCTCCTGATGCATAACGCCGCCATTTAGTGGGAGCGGCGTCATTCGCCGCGATCCGCTGGAACAGTTTATTGGGCAGCGCCTTAGTAAGGTCCACAGTTTCTCACTACGATCTCGCCAGAGCCGTCCTTGCCTTCCGCAGGATCAAGAAATTCAAAGAATGACGCTCGACGCGAAACGTCTTCACAGCCATAGCACAGTGCATAGTGGCCATTGCCATTTCTAAACCATTTTCGCTTCGGGTTGTCCGCAGATTTCCAGAAGAGCTCGACGATCTCAGAAGGGGGTTCGGAGATCGTTCTCCACTGCCCTGAAGGAGCAAGAGAAAGGCAGTCTTTCGTTAGAGACGCACAACCGTACATATTAAGTACGCTGATAACGATTGTGACTCGAAGTAGGCGCATCTTAATCATGCCCAACATCACGCATTGCACGCGTGCGTCTTCGCGCGTCGAGTGGATGCGTTTGTTGGGCCTATGTCAGGGAGGGGGGAGAACACTGAGACCTCCGCAGACCAAGTGCCCCAACGCCACCACAAAGGCAAGTACCGAAGAGTACTCACAGATGGAGTACAAGAACCAGAATATGGTCTTTCTATCTCCGGTTCTCTGAACTAGTTTTGAGTGCGAAAATCGGAACGGCTGAACAAGCAGGGCAAACACGAGTCCCGCGCCCATCCAAGCAATGCCGACGAACGTGACTCGCGCCAGCGCGGCGTTTGACCATACTGACTGGAGGAAGGCGAGAAGCGCCACCGCCCCGCCTCCATTGACTAGCAGCAGTGCCTTTACTGACTCCGTAAGGACGTCGGCGCGTGACTTATCCGTTTCCAGCTTGAGTTCTCTGTCATCCATGTTTTTTCCTCCAAGCCTAACGCCGCCATTTAGCGGGAGCGGCGTCATTCGCCGCGATCCGCTGGAATGGCTTGCTGGGCGAGTTAATCGCCGAGGCCTTCAATTGGCGATACGTCATTGTCCTTCCGTTTGCTAAGAAACAAGCGCCAAACGAGTGCTGCATCGAGCGCCAACCATACTCCACAGAACACTAGGCGCGCCAGCCATTCTCCGAGCAAGGTGACCATGCTCGAATAGAGTTGATTGAACTCATCACTACCAGGCGACGTACCTGGACGAGCAAATAGGAAGAGCAACGGTGCCGCGAGCGCAACAAAGCAAATGACTGCAAACAAAATCCTAGTGCTTCGCATCGAATTCATAGCGCCCAACGCCGCCGCTAAGACGCGCGCGCAGTCTTGCGCTCGTCGTTCTTGAGCGGCAGTTCAAAACAAAAGGTCTTTTGGTCGTCCGTTCCCGACACATACGTTTCTTCAACTTCTAGCCCCATATCTTTCGGATCTTTGGAAGAACAAAACATTTGATACGACTCCGACATGCTCTCCAAATAATAGTCGACGCGCAACTTGGCACGCTGCTGCGGATCGTCGATTGGCTTCAAGACAAAAAGACGAACGCTCTTCTTGTAGCCATCGTTTAACGAAGTGTGCTGCATAACAGCCGCTGCAACCCGACCGGAGAGTCTGGAACCATGGACGGTCTTTTGAATACTCACAACCGATTTCCACCAAGAACGAAGGCAGATGTGGTTTTCGGGGCATTCATCTGGAACGTACTCCATTGGCCCGTTGTATTCGAGCTTACCCAGCACGACGATGTTATCTGCGGCAACGCATTGGCTGGCCGCCAAGACGAGGATTAGAACTAATGTCGACTTCATTGGGCTAACGCCATTGCTCACTTGCGTGCGTCTTCGCACGTCGCGTGCAGCAATTTGTTATGCAGCGCTTCTGATGCACCGTCTACCGCTCCACAAGATTGCCACGGTCAATCTTCACCCCAAGTTCCGCTTCCCCATGCTTGAGATACTCGTCGATCGGCGGCAAACCCACGGCCTTCCGTCTTTCATCGATATTTTCCGGATCGCTTACAGGGTGAAGTATGGGTTTGCCATCTGGGCCGGAAACAATCTGAGTACCATAGAGCTGGTTCTTCCCCTCTCCTACGAGAATTCTGTCCTCCGTCATCGCCAGATTCGATGCTCGCGCCTCGCCTCTAGCTACCGCCGATCTCAAAGCTGGAAGGTATCGCTTCTGTTGCTCCAGATCCGCGTGTTGCAGAATGAGCCATGCGGCAGTGCTGGCCTGCTCGCCGACGAGATGCTTACCAGGCCATCCGAATTCATTGACGATTTCTTCTAATCTACGGAAGTTTGCCTGATCAATTTTGGTCATTTCTTCGATCAGCGGTTGTATATCCGGGCTATTCAACGGCGGCTGGGGACGCTCTCGGACTTCCTGATCGCGCCTTCCCATTTCAAGAAGCTCAGTCCGCAAGTCCTCCGCTATTTTCGCTTGTGCCAGTACTGTCGCGGCGGATCCGACAAGGAGGAGCGCGACAAAGCACTTCATCGGTAGGTTCTTCGTCATCATTTTCCTAGGCACCACAGGTTCTCAGCACTGCATAACGTTCGCGTTAAGGCTTCGTGGCTTTAGCCACGTCAGCCTTGAGCGCATGGTTGCGCGACAACTGCATCGCGTAGAACAGAGACCCACCTGTGGCTTCGCCGTATACCGCCTGAGCAAAGCCAGTCTGTTCGTATAAGCGGCGGGCGAGAAGATTATTTTCTTGAACTTCAAGCGTGACCTTACAGCACCCCAGCTCTGTTGCCTTCTCAACCACTGATTTAAGTAACAGTTTTCCTAAACCACCGCCGCGTTCCTGCGGCAGCACCGCGAAGTCATGGATGTTCAGAAGCGGTCGTGCTTGAAATGTTGAAAACCCCAGAAAGCATGTCGCTATGCCGACGGCCTGGCCATCCCGGTAAAGCAAATAAATTCTGGTGGTTGGATGTGCGCGTAAAGCTGGGACAAGACGCTCCATGACTTCAAACGCAAGAGGCCCGTTGTTGCCCATAGGGTCACATGCATAGGCGGCCGTAAGCGCAAGAACGTCGCGCGCATGGTCCGCGCGATCGAGGTCGGCTTCTATAACTTCCGCTTTCATGTGCTCGCCCAACGCTCCGCATAACACGCCGTGAGAGTGCGTAGCTCTCGCACGGTTGAGTGAGCGCAGCGAACGGTGTTGATGCGGTTGTTCGGCATTGCTAGCGTTGAATGCGGATGCATCATGTGCTTGTGCCTTGCAGCGAGAAGACATTACCCTCAGAGTCTGCCACTTCCGCTACAAGGACTTCAGGCGCTACCGCTGAGGCGGGAGAAACTGTCTTTCCGCCTTCTTTTTCAACAGAAGCGCAGGCTTCGGCCAAATCAGTCACGGCAAAATGGAGCCCGACGCGACCACCTTTATGCTCGGAATTCGAGAATAGGCCGATACGAACGCCTGCCACCTCAAGAGAGGACCAGCGCGGCGAGGACCACTTATTGATCGCCCCTAGCGCATTTTTGTAGAACAACATCGCACGATCCATGTCTTGAACATGGATACTAAAAAATGTTTCGCTGATTTTGAACTTCACGGTGATCCCTTATTTACTCTATGCACAACGCTACCGTTCAGAGGCGCGTTGCTTTGAGCGCGTCCTCTGGAGCGGTTTGTTGGGCGTGGCGCAGGCAACGGCGCTACCGGATGTCAAGAATTCGTCTGTAGAGTCAGTGACCATACTGTTTGATCTGATTTGCAAGTTGCGCTTCAACCGGAATACAAGCCGTAGCGCCGAAGTGTGAATACGGAAGTACGGTATTTGATGGCTGCCTTCTAATGAAGACCACATAAGATTGACTTGGATTCGTGGCAGAACATCCAAACCCTCCGAAGAACTTTATCAGCCCTTCCGTCTGTTCGTCATACCTGAGCGAAAAACGTTGATAGATAAGCGCCAAGTCAATCTCGATAACAGGCACTTCTTCTACGGCGACTATGCGACCCACGAGTGTGAGGTCAGAATCAACGCTAAACTTTTTGTACTGTGTTTGAGCGCACCCATGGGTACAAAGAATAAAAACAATCCCGAATGCAAGCTTGAATATTTGACCCACGGTCTGATTTCCTTCTCTACGCTCAACGATTTTTCTGAACCGCTGCGAAGGAGCGCAATTCCGAAGCAATCGGGTGTGCAACGCACGCGCATTTTTGCGAGCGTCGTTTCTTGAGCGGCTTGTTAGCTCTCTTTGATAGAAAAGACACCATGGTTTCTAAAGACGCGCCTCATGATGTCCGCTAGATTTCCGAATTCGGAGGCAGAAATCTGGAACGATATATCCATGCCGCCAATCCCTCCCAATCGGGGCCGGGCGTCTGAAGTGAACGATATCGTAAAACGGCCTGGCTCGAGCATCGCGTCCTTAATGCCGTCATAGCAAGCGTGATCCTGGAGACCAATTTCGACATAAATTCCCTCATCCTCGACACTACCTTCCTTCGCACGCTGAAGAGTCAATGCTGATTCCGTTCTCTTACTAGTTACATCGAGCGCAAAGCCGATGACTAACGCGAATTCCGCTTCCACAGCGCCAAGTTCCGTGGCGGTAAATTTTACGATTCGATTCATTTCGACTTGAGCTAACGCGGCTGCTAAGAGGTTCGCAATTTCATTGCGCGTCCTTCTTGAGCGTTTTGTTATGCACGGATTGATCGTTGTTGCAGATTACTCTTGCTGTCGGCCCGACCTTCCACGAAGGCCCTGCCTTCGTAAATACTACCGTTTTAAGCTCGCCGCTGTAGCACGCAATCTTTTTCGGGTCGTAGATACACGCTTGGAGGTTGTGGTTTGAATCCTCAAACCAAAATTCTCGCTCAGAATCTGTTGCCCGAAAATTTTCGCCCACAGGGCGCTTAGATACGTATTCTGGCAATTCCATAAGCTGTTCTCGGAAAGTTGGAGGCTCTACTTGGTACCAGATGTTTGGGGAAAGATCACATTGTTGATTGGCATTGAGCACGCGCGGATTTGTTGTACTGCATCCAATCAGGACGAGAATGACAATTATGACTCTAAAGCGCATAACGCTCTGCGCAAGTGCGTCGCTCTTGCGCGGTCGAGTGAGCGAAGCGAACGGTGTTGATGCGATGGTTAGGCATATGGGATCTTAACTACCTTGAGTTGGTTCGTTCGCCCATTGGCTAGACAGATGTTGTCTAGAGCGAGCCGGGCATTCTCTAACGCAAGTTGGAATGCCTTGGATCGGCGCGCCCACGCTTCGAGCTCGCCGCGTGGCCACTCGTAGGACTGAAATGTCTGCCATGCCGATGACACATCACTGATGATACGCTCATATTGGTCTAACGCATCTAGCCAAGCTTGCTCAGATAGGTGTGGCCCTTTCGACTCTTTTGCCGACGCCAACCACCAGTTTAGACGGCAGTCGGCAACCGCAAGTCCACAAGCTTCTTCGACCACTTCGAATCCGGAGTGTTTTGACCCCAGGACGGCTGATACCACCCGAAGTACCGGGCTATTGCTTTGTGTGCTATCCATTGGTTGCGGCGTTATGCATTGCGCCCCCATAGCTCGGCCCAGCGCTCGTCAGAAACTTCGAGCTTGTTCACGACCGGAAGGCACCCGAGCAGTCGGCCATCTTCGAGACGAAGAATGGAGAACTTCATTCCGCCAGCTCCACCAACGGTGATCCACTGCGCGGTCTTCAACCGGCAGGCCTCAAGGTTGGACACGAGTTCCGATACCGCCTCCGCCAACCGATGTGCGTGCTCAGACGACATGCTGCGGACATGTCGAAGACGCAATTCATACGTGCACAGCAGTTCGCTGCAAGAAGCGCCGTGCTGATGAGCGTCAGCTCGGCCACCTGCGTTCAACAACGCGATGGCCGAACTAGCCTCTCGCAAGCCGCTTCCAGCTAAACCATGGACTAGCTCGTCTTGCACGGGTCCATCACGGATAACGTTTGATATGAGAGGCGCTGGCCGGTTTTTCGGACAGCGTCCTCTCGATGGAAGGGTTAGATGTCACCTCTTCCGCCGCACGACGAACGCGTTTTCTGCACGCTGGAAGCCAACTGTCGGATAGTAGGACATGGCACCTGGCGATGATAACAAGATGAGGGAGACCTCTTCTCCGATGACCGCTTGCGTGCGCTTGATGAGTTCCTTTCCGATACCTTTTCCCTGACACGCCTTGTCAACTGCCAGGTCAGAAAGGTAGCAGCAGTAGCAGTAGTCGGTTAGTGATCGGCTCACTCCTACGAGTTGCCCGGCCCGCCACGCGGAGATGATCAGGCTCGGAGCCGAAAACATGCGGGCGATCCGCGGAAGATCGCCAGTCGGTCGCGTGATGCCCGAAGCATCGAAGACTCTGGCGACGTCAGAGGGATCCAGGGAATAGTTGTGGCGATACTCGATTTCTGGCATTGCGCTCTCGAAGGATCAGTAGGAGGTTAGTTCGTGACGCCTAACGCCGCCATTCAGCGGGGGAGGCGTCTTTCGCCGCGATCCGCTGGAATGGCTTGTTGGGTACCGCAATTTGTCCTAGTGAAGCGCACATAACCCCTCGCAAGTGTCAATGCTGAGAGAGTTAGCGATGCGTGTGAGATAAACCTTGTACGACCCGCTAGCCCTGGAGGCAGAAATTTTCATTGAATCATACAACTGCTTGCGTTCGGGAAGTTGAAACATTGACACGAAGCGATCAGAGGTCTCAGCCAACACAACGAGGAGTGCAATCCTGAAGTCCTCTCTATACGTCGTCTCATTCGAAATTTGGAGCGCGCCTGCATAGATTTTATATATGCCGGATCTCGCTTGCGCGAGCCCTTGACGGCGTACGTCGGTAAAGTCGGCAGGCTTCAATGACGTCATGAACTGAGTCATAGGCTGGACCTCTTTGGCCAAGCATCGAATGAGAAATGGTTGAAGTTCCTTGAGTTCATTCTGAAACATCGCCGTATTGCGATTCATTAGCGCGAATGCCTCTGCCTGAATTTGTGACTGAGTCATGGTTTCGTTTAGATGCGCCTTCAGATCGAAAAGTATGAGTGACATGGATGCTCGATTTGCTACCTCACAAATATCGAGGAGAGTTCCAAGTTCGGCTGACGTATAGGGGTCTGATTTGAGGATTCGCGCCTCATTGGAAATAACTTTCACGAGACTCATTACCGTGGGACTTTTCAGCTGAGAAACCTGACTGCTGTCTTGGGCCTTTTGGATCAACGAAGTCAGTCGCGCCCCAGCTTCCTTATGGGCCGCAAGATCAGCCGAGCTTGGTTCACAAAATACTTGCGAACTCCAGACGAGAATCACGAAAACTAGAGACACTCTTTTCTTCATCCTCTTCTCCGACGAAGCCTAACGTTTGAGATGAGAGGCGTGACCCGGCTTGCCGGAGCAGGTCCTCTCAATTGAAGGACTAGCCGTCACCTCTTTCTGCGGAAAGAACGTCGCGCCAGCGTGACAGATAGTCGTTGTGATTCGGAGCGAAGAAGACGACTTTGAGCATTAAGGCGGTACTCACGACATGTAAGGCGAACAAGACGCTCCCGTACAGGGCAAGTTGAAGCGAGACACGCCTGTAGTCGTACAGCGCGCCTACCGACAAGCCGATGCCAGCGAGAGCAAGCAAGAAAAAGATGTGGCTAGCCTTTCGAACAAACCATGCTAGGAGTCCGCGCGTCTTCGCTGTTCCATTTTTCTCAGCCTCTTCAAACTCGAAATTTAAGCGCTCCCAACGAAGACCGGGAAGATTTGGCTCTAGTGCTACTTGGATGTAGCTACTGAGTTTCATCTGAAGAAACGAAAGACCCGCAAATCGGTGCATTCCCCACAGCAAAATAATCTGAACCATGATGGGTGCTATTGGCTTCGGTAGCCATGCTTTCTCGGCAAGACCTGTTGCGAGAATGACTGCAGTAGTGACATATAGCGTCGTACTTAGAGCTTCGGACTCACAACGCCTGACTTCGTCACGCAAGGCCTTAAACTCGTCGAGTGCGTATTGCATGAGCGGTGGGGTAGTTAATGTGACTTGGCTGTCTCGGTGACGGTTCACGCCGCCGTTAAGAGGCGCGCCGCTCTGGGCGCGTCCTGCTTGAGCGGCTTGTTGGGCATTGGCGCCTCATGGCGAATTTGCGAAAGCGGAAATGCTACTAAACGCGCCGATGGAAAACGCAACGAGACTTAGCACGCCGGCGACTATTGATGGCCAGAGCCAACGAGTGTGCGAGCCCTTATATGTCTGGCGATGGACGCTTTCTTGGTAGAGTGAAAGCTGCGTGAGATAGGAACCGATGAACGTGCCGACGGACAGTACTAACCCAATAACGAACCAGATGAGCGGCCAAGTAGCGTGCCGCGCAATGTCTGCCCCATTTTGTGCTTGGCCCAAGTAAGCGAGTAGCGCCACGACCGCGCCGCCATTCAAATACATGAGCGCCCGAATTACCTCACCAGAAATGGAAATGAGGGACTTGAACGTTTCAAGGGCGTGATCTTTTTTGAAGCTCATTTCATCTTCCTATGCCCAACGCCGCGCATAAGGCGTGAGCAAAACGCGAAGGGTTTTGCGAGTCGAATGGCCGCAGGCCATGACCTTGATGCGCTTGTTGGGCTGCTGCAACCTAAGCATGTGAAGATCGCCTTTGAATGACAGCAAAAGGTAGTAGCGCGTATGGCAATAACACTGCAACCCACAGAACATACTCACCGCTCGGCAATACTTGCGTTGAGCATGCCGACAAGAAGTAGGTACCAAGCGCGACAAGAAAGAATCGCGAACGTTGCGATGACCTGAAAATGAGCCTTCCAAGAATAGCCGGCAACAAATACATAGTCACTCCAATTGCGACCATGCCACCGGTAATTCCATGCGCGTGTGCCGGCAGCGACGCAGCCGATAGCGATGCGACAATGCCAAACTTGGCCGAATTAGTACACATCTCTATTTTGCAGCCCAACGCTGCGGCTCAGATGCCGCCGAGCAAAGCGAGGGTACCAAAGCGCGTAGCGGTTTGGCGGTCATTTTGGAGCCGCTGGCTAGGCTTATGATTTTTACCCGTTGAGACGACATAGCGTATTGATGCCGTGCGGCAAGGAGCTCTCGATTGAAGCATGCCAACCACCGACGAGCTTTTCTATTGCGACAGCTAACAGCTGTTCTGTTTTCATAGCCTGACAGGTGTCAAAGCCGTCAAACTCCAAGTGACAGTTGCAGCTTGCCTTTGCCCATAGGCTTCCGTCGTCTGCGTAGATGCAGAGACTAAGGCCGTTGCCAAAGAACAAGTCTTTTCGTTTTGCAACTACGCGAAACGTTTTTCCACCGGCTTCGTATGAGGCTTCTGCTTCCATGGGCCTAGCGCCACCCATCAGCCGCGTGCGTCTTCGCACGTCGGCTGGATGGGTTTGTTCGGCTCCGACTGAATTGCTGATGAGTTACCGAAGAAACGCAATGCTGAACCAACTGCCATACCCCCGAGGAAGCCCAAGCCATGTCCTACCTTGATTTTGTAGGCAGCATAGATATCGAGCGCTACCTGAATGACGACGATTGCAAACACAACTAGCCGAGAGCGACGATCGGCGAGCATCGCTAGCGACGCCCCGCACAGAGCCATGAGCGCCTGTGATGCTCCAGAGGTTACGAGTTCCGGATAAGAAAGGACACTAGCGATCTGTCCAACCGATCCGCCGACAACATACACCAACGCAACTCTCCACCAGCCGTACTTGCCTTCGATGAATGCACCGATGATCGCTACACATCCGGCGTTGAACAGCATGTGGAGGAAATGCACATGCAGGAACTGAGAGGTGACGATTCGCCACCATCCTCCCTTCTCAAGCAATTCACCATTCACGGCCCCCACCGTGAGTAGCGCTCGCGACTTCTGGACGGCGAGAAATGATTGATCAAGTGCCATCGCGACTAGGAACCAGACTAGAACGATTACGCCCGCCAGAAACACGGAGAAACGCGAGATCGATAGTGATTCCCTGACTCTCATATCGCTTAAGCCGAACTAGATGTAGACACCCTAAAGGGTGTGTTTAAACCCGACATTGGTTATTTTATCGGCCCTGATATGGATTCGAGTTGTTCGGGAAATAAATTGGTTGGCTATTTTTAGCACACCCAAAATGAAAACACCAAACGCACCTTGCGGAGGGTCAGGTGTAGACGCCAAATCTGGAGAACACGTTGCTGATGTGCGGTCGTTAGCTTTCCAATCTGATGGGGCGGGACACCTTCTTATGCACCATCGCGAATCGAGCAAGCGCGAGAGCAATGAGGAGTAAGGCGGCAATCGTCGAAAGCGCTCCGCCGCCGTGTTCGTGCGACGTCGTGCTGCCGCTCGTGACAGGGACGGGTTTGTTCACGAATTGATCCTTGGCTTGGTCTTCGAGAGGGATGCGCGAGAATTCGGGTCGCTCGCTGCCGGCGGAGGCCACTAGTAAACCCGTTGCAGAATCGTGCAAGTCCAGTTGTATGTCGTACTTGGCGGTGGGATAGCCGTTCACCCAATCCGCCGTGAAGCTGTAGGCGTCGGACGTGCCGCTGCTGTTGACGAGAAAATCGTCCGACTCGTGTTCCTTGATCCAGTCGCCGCCTTGCGGACGAATCCAGACGATTGCATACACGTAAGTCGAGCCCACATCGCTATCGGGATCGAAGGTCACTTTGAATTTTGAAAAGTAGCCGTCGTCGTCGTCGTCGATCAATAGCGCGGTGACCACATCCTGTATCGAGTAGCCTGATAGTTGAATGGGAGTATCGAGCCCTTGTTCTTCCAAAGGAAGCGAGGCTAGCGATGCATCGTCGTAGGCGGTGAGGGTGGCGACGATGCCGCTGTAACCGGCTTCGTACAGATCGATGAGAACGTCATAGTCGCCGCTGGGAAATCCATCGTCGAGCGTCGTGGTGACGTAGTAGTCGTCCGTGCCGGATTCGCCGTAGATCCAGAAGTCGTCGGTGGTGTGGTAGTGCGTCCAGCCGCCTTGGTCGCCCACGCGGCGCAGATAGAGTTTCGCGTAGACACGTGCGTCGCCGACCAGCGAATCGGCATCGAAGCGGATTTCGAATTCGCTGTGGTGGCCATCGCCGTCGCGATCGCGTCGTAGAGAACTTCCGGCATCGTAGATGCGAAACCACGATGACTTCTCGGAGAGCGCAACGGTAGGATCGCGCTTCGCCTCCGTTTTCATTGCGCCGGCTGCCTGCTTTTTCTCGAGTTGCGCCGTGCCCGTCGACGATTCCATGTTGGCCGGTGCGCCGGTGTAAGTGGATACTCTTTTATTCCCCAGAGTGGGTGGCGTCGCTTCGTTTAGCCGCCCTTCGGTCGCGCTCACTCGGCTTTGTGCCGATGTCGTGATCGAGACGATCAATGTAGATATGACAAATAGCGTACGCATAAGGCGCGCTCCGACGAGAGGTAGGCGCTATTTCGCCATGGCGTGCCTTAATGCGGTCTGAATGTATGAGAAGTTCGTGCTAAGTGCGATGCGGTATTACATGCACCCAGCGATCGGAACGAAAGCGCCCGATCAGCAACGATGCTTTGAGAACGTAGTCGCCAATCATCGCGGCATAAACCCAAATCACCGGCAGTCCCGCGGCTACGGCGAGTGCGGCCAGTCCGCAGCGCATGACGATGAGGCTGACGAACGTGCTGATCAGCGGAAAGCGCGTGTCGCCGGCGCCGCGCAAAGACCCGCCGATGGCGAAATCGACGCCGAGCAGCGGCAGCATCGTCGCCAGAATGTAAGTGAGCTGAATCGTGTAGCGCTCGGTAAGCGGTTGGTCGCCCAAAAAGAAATGCGCCAGCTGCGGCGCGAATGCCGCAACGACGATTGCCAGCGTGCTCATCGAGGCAATCGCAAGGCCGCACGCACGCCAGCCGCTGCGCCGCGCTGCCGCGATATCGCCGGCGCCCAAATGTTGTCCGACCAGCGTGGCGCCCGCGATCGAGAAACCGAAACCGATGACCATGCCGATGCTCAACATGTTGACGCCGACGTTGTAGGCGGCGAACGCTTCGGTCCCGTAAAAGTTGCCGACCATCATCAAGAAGATGAAGAAACCGAATTGCAAAACCGCTTGTTCGAGTGCAGCCGGTAGACTCAATCGGAATAGCGAACGAAAACGCTGCGAGTGAGAACGCCAGGTGCCCACAAAACCAATGGTGAGCTTTTGTTTCATCCAAAATCCCAAGAGAACGATCCCGCCGATCACGAGCGACAAACCGGTGGCGAATGCCGCGCCGGATGTGCCCATTGCGGGGGCGCCGAATCGGCCGAAGATGAACGCATAGAGTAGCGGGACGTTGAGGACGTTGACGGCCGCAACGAAGACGAGCGGTGTCCAGACGTCGCCGGTGGCACGCAGCGCACCGCAGAGAATGATGTCGACGGCAAAGCCGGCGATGAACATCGATAACCAGAAGATATTCCGTGCCGCAAGCTGTGTAGTTTCAGCGTCCAAGCCGAACCAACTTGCGATCGTCACGGAGCCGAGAGAGCCGAACAGCATGATGGCTGCGCTTGCCCCGGCGGCGATCACCACCGACGCCATCGTTACGCGCGCTGCTTCCTCTTTATTGCCGGCTCCCCACGCGCGCGATACCAGCGCGGAGGTACCGACTGCGATTGCCATGAGGATCGCTTGCAGCGCAAAGAAGACCCGTTGACTCGCGCCGACCGCAGCTACGGACTGAGCGCCCAAATCGCCCACGAATTTGGTTTGAATCATCGCAACGGTCGAGAACAGAATATTCCCAGCAATCGTCGGCAACGCCAATTGAAGAATGCGCGGACGAACCGGGCGCGGGAGAGTGGTCATGACGGTGGCCGCTAAACGGCGTCTTGTTTGGGGCGAGGCATAGTAGCCGACCGCTATCTCGGCCGGCGGACTTTTGTAATGTTCTGCGCCTGAAAGAATGCAGTACACTCAAGACGACGAGGCGCATTTCAGGGCGCATCTGGCTTTAGCCGTCATCGAAGGGCAAAGATCATGACAACGCTGTGGGTTGCAACTAGAAAGGGCGCGTTTTCACTCCGTTCCGACGCGGGACGCCGTAAGTGGACGCTCAACGGGCCGCTGATGCTCGGCCATGTGATTCATCATGTGGTTCAAGATCCTCGCGACTCCAAAGTTGTTTTGATGGCGGCGAAGACGGGACACCTCGGCCCGACGATGTATCGCTCGACCGACCGCGGGCGCAAGTGGGTCGAAGCGAAACAGCCTCCGGCGTTTCGCAAGGCCGCGGAAGGAGAAGCGAGCCGCGCGGTGGATTCGGTTTTCTGGCTGACGCCGGGACATGCGAGCGAAAAAGGAGTCTGGTACGCAGGCACTACGCCAGCCGGATTGTTTCGTTCCGAGGACAACGGCGATCATTGGGAGCCGGTTGCCGGATTCAACGATCATCCGATGCGTCCGCAATGGGCGGCAGGCAATGCAACGCCGGGCGGAGAGATTTTGCATTCCGTCCTGATCGACCCCCGCGATCCGCGACACATATATATAGGCATCTCGATTGGCGGAATTTTCGAATCGCTGGATGGCGGCAAGGATTGGCGACCGCTCAATAAAGGCATCGAAGCCGATTTCCTGCCGGATCCAAGCGTCGAATTCGGTCACGATCCGCACTTGGTCGCACAGCATCCGCTGAATCCCGATCGTCTCTATCATCAAAATCACTGCGGCATCTATCGAATCGATCGGCCGGCGCGCGAGTGGGTACGGATCGGCAAAGCCATGCCGAAAAAGATTCGCGACATCGGTTTTCCGATCGTGTTGCATGCCCACGATCCCGATACGGCGTGGGTATTCCCGATGGACGGCGGTACGGTGTGGCCGCGAACCTCCATCGACGGCAAGCCGGCCGTTTACGTGACCCGCAATGGCGGCAAGAGCTGGCAGCGGCAGGATCAAGGATTGCCGAAGTCGCAAGCGTGGTTCACGGTGTATCGGCAAGCGATGTGTTCGGATACGCAAAAGCGCGTCGGCGTTTATTTCGGCAACACGCACGGCGAAGTGTGGGCGAGCAACAACGAAGGCGACTCGTGGAAAAGCATTGCCCAGCATCTGCCGCAGATCTTTGCGGTAACGGTGGGAAGCTAGCTACTAGGCTCTAGTCACTAGCGCCTTCTTTCTATGTCCTGCCTTGTCAAAATCGCCAGCCCTTTACGGTCCTATACGGGCGGCCAATCCTCCGTCGACGCCAAGGGTGCGACGGTGAGCGAAGTGCTTTCCGATCTGGAGCGCCGTTATCCGGGAATCTGTTTTCGAATGATTGACGAACAAGGCCGGATTCGACAGCACATTCGCTTGTTCGTGAACACGCGTGAGGTAAAGCAGTTGAGCGAGCAGGTTGAGGCGGGCGATACCGTCCATTTGATTTGCGCGTTGAGCGGCGGTTGAGTCGATGACGCTCACGCCCGCCGATCTTGCTCGCTATAGCCGTCATGTGGCTTTGCGCGAGATTGGCCTCGAAGGCCAGGAGAAACTGAAAGGCGCGAAGGTGTTGGTGATCGGTGCGGGCGGGCTAGGTTCACCCTCGATTCTGTACCTGGCTGCGGCCGGTGTCGGTACGCTCGGCGTTGTCGACTTCGATCGCGTCGATATTTCCAATTTGCAGCGCCAGGTTTTGTTCGACAGCGCCAGCATCGGCGAACTAAAAGCAGAGATGGCGTCGAAGCGGTTGAAAGCGCTCAATCCAGAACTCGTCGTCAACGTCCATTCCATTGAATTGCGTGCGGCGAACGTGAGCTCCCTCTTTGCCGAGTACGATCTGGTGCTCGACGGCACCGATCGATTTGCGACGCGCTATCTCACCAACGATGCATGCGTGTTGCTCGGCAAGCCGCTTGTATCGGCGGCCATTCATCGGTTCGAAGGGCAGGCCATGACCTATGTGCCAAATCTCGCGCCTTGCTATCGCTGTTTGTTTCCGGAGCCGCCGGCCGATGGCTTGGTGCCGAATTGTGCGGAGGCCGGCGTGCTTGGCGTATTGCCGGGGGTGCTCGGCGCAATCCAAGCAACCGAAGCCATCAAGCTCATCACCGGGATCGGCGAACCGCTATTCGGCCGCTTGCTCACCTACGACGCTCTGGCTATGCGCTTCGAAGAGTTCCGTTTCTCGCGTCGCAACGACTGCGCCGTTTGCGGCGATCATCCCACGATCAGGACGCCCGAAGACCTGCCCGAACTGTGCAGCGCGGACGTGATGCAAACCGTGCGGCGTTTGTCCGCCGTGGAATTGAAAAACGAACTGCGTGGCAATGCCCTGTCCGTCGTTGACGTACGTGAACCTCGCGAATACCGCGTGCAGCACATAGATCCGTCGATCAATATCCCCGTGAGCCAGCTTCCGGCACGGCTTACCGAATTACCCCGCGATCGCCCATTGGTCTTCGTCTGTCGCAGTGGTTCCCGCAGTCAAACCGCTTGCGCTCTGGCATCACGAGCTGGAGTGACTTCGATTGCGCATCTCGAGGGCGGTTTGTTGGCCTGGGCACGAGAAATCGATCCGTCGTTTTCGGTGGCCTCGGCGTAATGAGTGCGTTGCCTTTCGATCCTACGCGAGTCGCGCTGTATTCGCCGGAGCGGCGCGACACGATCTTCAGTGCCGGAAAGGATTACTCGGACGTGCAAATCGGCATCGAGGCTGCACGTCTTGCCTACTTTCGAGCGGAGCAATCACCGCTTGAAGTGCAACGACTGAAGAGTGCGCTGGCCCTGGTGGGTTTCGATGCCCCGACCTTGCTGCAGGGAACGGCTACCGACACGCGCGCCTTCGCCTGTTATCGGTCTGTGGACGCAATGGCGCTTATCGCATTCCGCGGCACGCGGCCGGATGCGCTTCAAGATCTCGTCACGGATGCGAAATTCGCTTTTACAGAGTGGCCGGAATCGGGCGGACGCGTTCATCTCGGATTTGCCGGCGCATTCCGAGGCATACGAACATCGATCGAACACTGGCTGGAGGAGAACAAGATTGAAACGGGGCGATTGCTGCTGGCGGGCCACAGTCTTGGCGCTGCGCTTGCGACGCTAGCCGCCTCTGTGTGGAAGCCTGCTTTGCTGCTCACGATCGGTTCGCCGCGCGTAGGCAATGCAAAGTTCGTGGAATCGCTTGATTCGTGCAATATCGTTCGCTTGCTGAGTTGCTGCGATCTGGTCACGGATGTGCCGTTCGAAATGGCCGGCTATCGCCATGCCGGCATTCCCCTCTACGTGACGGCCCAAGGAAGCGTACTTGCCGATCCTGCGCCGGCCTTTATGGAAAAGGACCGCTCACAGGCCGATCGCGATTACCTAAAGCACTACGCATGGAGAAGTACGAAGAACGTTCTATCAAGGCGACTTGCTGACCACGCACCGATTAACTATTCGCGCGCCTTTTTCTAAATCAGGCGAGTTTCTTGATTTATCGCCGTGTTCGCTTCTTCGGGACCTTCGCGCCTGCTTTGCACGCCTGGGATAAGCCGATGGCGACGGCTTGCTTACGGCTTTTCACCTTCTTTCCGGATCGCCCGCTGCACAGCGTTCCCTTTTGCGCTCGCGCATGGCGCGGTTCACTTTGCTTGCGGCTTTCCGGCTATAGCGGCGCGGCATGATCGTTCCTCGCGGTCAGCAATTGATTGCGTCAACAAAAGGCGCGTCCAAAAATATTTCCGCACCGTACACCGATATTTTCCGATGTATGTAGGCGTAGATCTGTTTTAAATATAGATAGGGTTTAACTGTCGGCCGTCACTTACATTTACTCCGGTGCGGCACCGACTGTGAAGCAGGGGAGATTATTAAAAACTGCTTTCCCGGCGATTCGTCGCTGCCACTGTTCATACATCGAAGCCTGATCGAAGTTTGGGAGGTCCAATGCTTTACTACGCCGCCGTATTTCTTGTCATTGCGCTGATCGCGGCCGTTCTGGGGTTCGGCGGAATCGCCGCCGGCGCGGCCGGCATTGCCAAGATTCTATTCTTCGTCTTTTTGATCATTGCCGCAGTGACGTTCCTGATGAGTTTGATTAGGCGGGCTTAGCTCAGTCGCCAGTCAATTCATCGGTCAAGTGGTCAGTCAGTCGCGTTCTTACGATCATCGTTAATTAACGTTCTAAATTGATACGGGAGAGAGTCATGGAAACCACGTATGAGAGCGGTCAAGCCGAGTTGCGTAACGGCGTTAAGCGCGCCAAGAGCGATTTAAATTCGGCGGCCAAAGAAACCTCGGTCGAGTTCAAGAATTTCGTTTCGGATGTGGAGGACCTCGTCAAGCGCGTCGCCAATGTCAGCGACGCCGACGTTGCGCGCGTCCGCGAGAAAATCACCTCGGCGATTTCGACCACCAAGTCCGGTTTTGCGAACAGCGCCGCCAACGTCAAATTGCAGGCGCAGCAAGCGGCAAAGTACGCTGATGGCTACGTGCGTGAAAGCCCCTGGCAAGCGATCGGGATCGGTGCCGCGGTGGCCGTCGTCCTCGGAGTGTCGATCGGGTATTTCGCTGCGCGTCGTTAATAAGTTCGTCTAACCACTGCGTCCGCCGCCTCTGGCGTGCGCGACGCAAACGAGAAGTCGCTATGGACCTTCGAATGTTGGAATCGGTGCAGAAGGTGATTCCGATCGTGATTCGTCACTTGGACGGTTATGTCGATTTGGTGGAACACGATTTGTCGGTGGCGAAGAAGGCGACCGTGTCACGCGCCAAGTCGCTTGCGCTTTTAAGCGTAAGCGTCATGTTTGCGCTGCTCTTCACATGCCTATTAATCGTTGCCATTGCTTGGGACAGCGACTATCGATTGCTCACCATTGGTCTCATTGCAGGCGGATTCGTCGCGGTTGCAATAGCCTCCGGGACGTTGTTCGTGCGACAGCGGCAAGAACCATTTGCGTCGTTGAAACGCGAGTGGCGTGAGGACCGAGCGTTGATGAAAAGTATTTTATCGAACGCTTCGAACGAAGAAGCTTCTGCTTAGGAGCGACGATGAGCGCAACGTTCGATACCGGGCTAGGTATGAAAAGCGAAGTCAGGCCTGCCGAAGTCCGCTTAGACGAAACACGCCGTGAGCTGCGGGAACTTTTCATACCCTCCGTCAGCGACGCCGTCCTTGGCGGAACGGATTTCCCGCGCAGCAAGGTGATGCGAGCGCTGATCGGGAATCGTGGATTTGCACTGTTGGCGATCGGGGCAGGAGGGCTGTTGATTGCGAAATCCAAAGTACTAAGGAACCTCGTTCGTGTGCTGCCGCTGGGCGCCATCGTCAGAATGGCCGCCGTGCGTTTTGCGAGCAAGAGACTTTGATGCTTCAGATCACTTCGTATGAGGCGCGGAAGTTCGACTTCAGTCGCATCGCCGGATTGTCGGAGCGAGCGCTCGACATCCACCGGGGGCTATACGAAGGTTACGTCAAGGAAACCAATGTATTGCTGCCATTCATCTATGCCGAACAAAGCGGTCGGCAGGAATTGTTGCCGGCGGAGCGTTTGCGTAACGATGGTTTAGTGCGTCGCTTTGCGTTCGAATACAACGGCATGGTGTTGCACGAATTGTTCTTCGATGCCTTGCGTGGCCGATCGGCAGCGCCGGCTTCCTCGGGCCGTTTCATGAAATCGATAGAAAAGAGTTTCGGCAGCTTCGATAATTGGCAAGGCGATATTCGAAAATTGGCGCAGACACGCGGCATCGGCTGGATAATTACGGCCAGGTTGGGAAAGGATCTCGGAGGCAAGGAACAACGATTGAGCAACATTTGGGTCGATGCACATTCGCACGGCGTAGCAGCCGATTGGAAACCGATCCTGGCTTTCGATCTTTGGGAACACGCCTATTTAATCGATTTCAAACCGTCCGAGCGATCGGTCTATCTGGAAACTTTGTTCGACAACGTCGATTGGGAGATTGTCGAAGCACGTTGCGGCTAGGTAAGCGCTGATCAAGTCCGCTTCCGCAATGCCTTGATCAGCTAACTTGCTGTTTGAACCTGGATCCCGTTCTGCAACGGGACACGGTAAGGACTTAATCAGTCCTTACCTAATTTCTACCTATTGCCGGTTCCCTGTGCCGAAATCCATGAGCTATGCGCCGGCTGCACGCGTACATTGCTTGCCTGAGCGCGTTTCGCTTCCGTCAGCAACGCCGCGCAATTCTCGTCCTTAGCGAGTCCCGGATCGATAAAAGCCAATGCCGACGTTAACGGCGAGAAGAGCGCTCCGATCAGTGCGGCAATGCCGACTTGCTTGGCCGCTTCGCCGGCATCGACGCCGAACGCGGGTTTTCGCAGCGTTCCATTGACCGTAACCGGCGTTCTCAGACGTACTATCCGTGGTTTTTTCGGATGTCCGGAAATATCCAGATCCAATTTTTCGGGCGCGAGTTCGATATTGCCGTCGCCTTTGATGAGCACGGTGTCCGTGTCGAAAATCATCTGATCGATGTCGGCCTTGCCGTCGCGAATATCCACCGTGGCGATGCCGCATCGAATCTCGGCTTTGGTTTGATCCTTGGACAGCAGCAAGCCGAGCCCGCGGGCGACATTGATTCCCAGGAGTTCGGCGAATGCTTGACGTACTTCGCCATGGGGCACCACGGCGTTTAATTTTCCGGTCGCATTGGCTGCAAGATCGTGGACCGAATTTCCCGGTCCGCTGACTTGCATGCGCGCTTCGAGCACGCCGTCGAAAGGTGCTTCGGGGGAATTCTTGCCCTTGAACTGATCGAGTTGAACGTTTGTCAAACGTACGTCGAGTTTGTTGCGGGCGACTTTTTCGCGTGCGTCGACTTGAATCGTGGCCGCAATTTTTCCCTGCGGCAACGTGAAGACCAAGGGGTCCATCGTCAGCACGGAATCGTTGAGCTTTAAATGGAAGCCGACTTCCTTCAGCGGCAGTTTCTTCGTTTGGACGGAGGCGGCATGGAGACGCACGTCTGCATCCATTTTGCTCAAGCGGTCGAACTCGAAGCGGTACGTCGGAAACAGCTTGTCCGGCGGCAGGTCGCCGGGCGCGACGCTATCGAGCGCTTCGCCCGTTTTCGGATCGGTTTTCACGCCCTTGCCGATGGAAGGCGACAGATCCTCGAGGTTTAACGATTGCGACCGCAACTCGGCCGTGAGCGTCGGCCTGATAGTGGCTAGGTCCACATTTATAGCTCCTCTCACATCGCTATTGCCCACTTTCCCGTTCAGGTCATCGACGAATATTCTTTGCTTGGAGGTACGTACGACGCCGCTAACGTGATAGGGCGGCGTGAAGGGAAGAGCAAGGTTCGTTAAGTAGTAGAGATGGGCCAGGTTGTCGCCCTTTACGTCGAGCGATGCGGTTACTTGTGCGACATCGAACGGCTTAGCGAAGGTGCCGTGTACTGCACCATCGGTTTTTCCGGTGCTCACGTTGGCAACGAACTCGTAGCGTTGGTCCATGCGCAGATTGGCGAGCGGACTTCCGGTAAACAGCAGGGTGAAGGGTTCGTCATTGAGCGTTCCCTCGCCGCGAAGCTTGAACGGTTCGCGGTCCGGATTCGTCGCTTGTTCGTTCGCTTCGACAGTGCCTTGAAAGGTCAGTCTATGGTTCTCGTCACGAACGTACAATTCGCCGCCGCGGAGCGTAAAGTGGCGCACTGCAGGTAACGTCGGTACTTCGCGTCGTTCTGCCTTGTCGTTTCCATTGCCATCGTTCGCGCCGTTCGGGTCCGCAAAGCTGAAATTCGCGCGCCCTTCCTTATCGCTGATGAGAGCGACGTTAGGCTTTTCAACCGACAACGTGTCGAAAACGAAGTCTCCGGTTAACAGCTCGCGTAGATCGATGGCGAAATCGATGCGTTCGACGGTTGCAAAGTCCCGGCCGCCCACCCACTCCGGGCTGCTCACGATAATTTTTTCGATGCGAACTTGGGGATGCCAGGAGAGCAAGTGCGCGCTCAAGTTGCCGTCGATGCGAATCTCGCGGTGAATCTTTCCGGCCACCATCGAACTTAAGCGGGCGCGCGCAAAATTCCAGTCGGTGATCGAGAGCGCCAAACCTAATGCACCCACAAGCGCGAGAAGGATCGCGCCCGACCAAAGCGAAATACGCCGTAATCGCGAACGAGACCGAGGCGAGGAGTGCAAGTTGTGCAATGAGCGATGCATGTAGGGTGTACCTAAGGAAAAGATTGCGAGCATAAAAAAGCAGAACCCGTCTTTGGGACGGGTTCTGCTGCATGCCGATTGATCGATCGACGGGACTCAGTCGTTGCGCCCATGAGCCTGATGTCGGCGCGTCCTCAATTGCGGATATTGAGGCGATTCTGCACCGACTTCACTCCGTCAATGGAGCCTGCTACTTCGGCGGCGGCCGTCTTGGCGGACGGCGTATCGACGAACCCACCCAGTTGCACGATACCTTCGCGCGTATTCACTTCGATTTGATGCGCCTTGGTCCGGGAATCGCCGATTAAAGCAGCCTTCACCTTGGCGGTGATCATGCCATCGTTGATCGTTTGTCCGGCCGTGCGCTCGTTTTCTTTCACCATCAAATTGTTGGTGACATTCATCGAGCCTGCGATTTGTGCGGCCACATTTCCCGCCACGATCTTCTGGTCTGCGGAATCGACAAAGCCGTTCAATTGCACTTGGCCCTTGTACACGTCGACATTGATCTGACGCGCCTTGGTAGTTTCGTTGTCGATCAATGCCGCCTTTACTTTGCTGGACAACGCGGCATCACTCTGAACAGCCGAATGGGAATCGGGTCGTGGAGCGGGCTCGCTGGATTTCACGGGCTCCGAGAGAGCGGACATGGCCGTTCCCAGCATTAGCACCGATGCCGTCAGCATTGTTGCCCACTGTTTGCCAAATTGTTTACGGTCAGTCATGGAGGTCTCCTAATTTGAGTTCGTTTCGAAGGTTAACTTTTGAAAGTAGCGATCAAATGCTTAAACGATCGCGACTGCCCATTGCGCGCGGTTTATTACTCAAGTTACTACCCAGGCTGTTAGCCAGGGTTCTCACTTGAGGGTTCTCTTGCAGGATTGGAGATTGCGCTCGCCGCGATCGGGCAATTTTGGCGGCGATGCTTTCCGCGGCTTCGCGGGATGGAAAGATGCCTAAGCAGAAGCCGATCGACGCAACCGAAACATCCGTGATTTGATAGTGGCGATCGTCGAGTCGTGCGATCGACAGCCAATCCGGAATTTCCGTGCTCGATATTTCTCTCGATATTCCTGTCGCTGCGTTCATGATCGGCCCTACTTTTAGAGGCATGGTGAAGGAGCAAGTCAGAAGCCAAGCCTATGTTCGGGTGTGTACGACGACAGTCGGAATCCAGCGTGAACCCTTGTAGGGCGACGCTGACCTGCAGCGTCATTCAGCGTCGGCCCTATCTCACATTGCAATCAGACTGCGCTGCTGCCGCGGGTTATTGCTTGTCGACATCCTGTGCCGCACCGAAACCCATCTTGAGAGGGCTATGCCATGAACTGGGACACCGTGCAGGGCAATTGGAAACAGTTTCGCGGTCGCGTTAAAGAGCAATGGGGCGAATTGACCGATGACGATCTGGATCGCATCGAAGGTAAACGCGATCAATTGGTCGGCCGCATTCAGGAAAAGTACGGCCTTACGAAGGACGAAGCCAATTTCCGCATCCATGAATGGGAGCGTGGCTATCGCGACTGACTGCGACCGATTAGTGACGACCGATTACTAGATGAGCGGTTACTTTTCGGCGTATTGCACTTAGATAGATCATTGGGAGACCGACATGGGCAACAGAATCCAAGGTGAAGGCGACTACGAAGCGGGACGGCGTTTTCAAAAGGAAGAGCAGGAGTTCGTTAAGCGTAAGTTCGGCAACAAGGCAGGCAAGCAGCAAGCGCCTTTCGAGGACGAGATGGATGATTCCGGCATTCATGCCGAAGCGGGCCACGACGAAATTGAAGATGATGACGATACTCAGATTGCCGACGGCAGTCAGATTGCCGATACCGGTTCGGTTTTCCAGAATGAGCGGATTTCCGAAAACGAAGCAAGAAGGAAGCGACCTGGCGATCGAGGTCAGACCCAACCACGTTAGCCAGCCACGTTAGCTAGCGAAGCAGCGACGCTAACAAGTTTCCTAACTACACACCGATGCGGAAGGATTCGCATCGGCGCGGCTCGTCTTTGATTCTTCGGTGATCGCGATAACAGGGCTCGTCAATAACAATATGCCGTCGACTTTCTCCATCACCGCTGCGCGTTCGAGAATTCGACATTCGCTTGCGCTGCTGAGCATTTTCGCCATTTTCTTGATTGGTTTGACCGGATGCGCTTCCTCTCGATTGCAGTCCGAGCCGGGGGTCGGGGAACGCCAGCCCATCGTGACGAAGCAAGGCGTAGTAGGGGAAGCAACCGGCGAACGTCTGATGGTCGAAGCAGCAGGGGCCGATACGAAGCAGGAACAAGATCGACTAAAGCACTTGAGCGATGCAGTTCGTGGCTCGCTATCCTCTCCGTTACTGGCCGGCAACAAGGTGACGGTGCTAGTCGATGGACCCGCCACCTTCGTGGCCATCGACAAAGCCATTGCGGCGGCCCGGCATCACGTTCATGTCGAAACCTACATTTTTTCCGACGACCCACTCGGGAAGAAATTCGCGAGTCTTCTGAAGGAAAAAAGGCGGCAAGGAATCGAGGTACGTATCATCTATGACGCCGTTGGGAGCATCAAAACCTCGGCAGCGTTCTTCGAGGATCTAAAGGAGGCGGGAATCGATATCATCGAGTTTCAGCCCCTCAATCCCGTGAAGACTTGGTTTTGGCGGTTTCACAATCGCGATCACCGGAAAATCATCGTGGTGGATGGTCGCGTCGCGTTTACCGGCGGAGTGAATGTCAGCGATGCCTATTCATCGGGTTCGGCGTCGAAGCCCGGGCCGGAAACCGGTCTGACGACGGGGTGGCGCGACACTCACGCGCAAATCGAGGGTCCCGCGGCCGCGCAATTCCAACGATTGTTCTTGGATACGTGGGCAAAGCTCGGCGGAAAGATCGGGGATGAAACGGAGCGCTATTATCCAAGGCTCGCTCCGGCCGGCGATCACTTGGTAAGTGCCGTTGCCAGCAGTGGGGTCAAGGAAAAGGACGAGTCCATTTACCGGACCTATCTGGCTGCCATTCGAAATTGCTCGATGCGGATTTGGATCACGCAGGCCTATCTTCTGCCGCCGGCGGAGCTGACTGAAGCACTGACCCAAGCGGCGAAGCGCGGCGTCGACGTCCGCATCGTGGTGCCGGGCTTCTCCGATTCGAAGTTGGTGTTGCATGCGTCGCATCGTGAGTACGAAGCATTGCTCAAGGGCGGCGTTCGATTGATCGAATCGAAGGAGGCTTTGTTGCACGCGAAGACCGCGCTCATCGACGATTCGCTGGTCATCATCGGCTCGGCAAATTTAGATTACCGAAGTTTTCTCCACAACAACGAAGTAACCGCCGTGGTCATCGGCGAAGATATTGCAGAGCGCATGTACTCCATTTTTCAGCGCGATCTAGCCGAAGGGAAGGAATTGACGCTTGAAAGGTGGCAGCGACGCCCGGCTTGGAAGCGAATGGAGGAATCGGTCAGCAGCTTGCTCAAGTTTTGGCTTTAATGGGCAACAGGCCCTAATCGAAAGGCGTTGCACCGGCAGCAACGATCATCGCTTTGATTTTTTCCACGACGATGGCCAAGGCGTCGTCATCGATGGACCGTGCCACCAAGGATGCGCCGTGTTTGTCGTCTTTCACGAAGGGATAGCTGCCGATTTCAACCTCGGCGTGCTCGGCTTGAATGTCCTGCAATGCTTTTGCGATTTCACTTTCGTAGAGGTAAGCATTCACGGCTCGCGATTTGACGACTGAGCCGCCGGCTAACTTCGAAGCGAGGGAAGCCAGCATTGCCCGCATTACGCGCGGTATTCCGGCCAACACGTACACATTCTCGATGAAGAAACCGGGTGGTCCTCCCGTGGAGTTAGCGATGAGCCCGGCGCCTTCGGGAACGAGCGCCATCCGCAATCGTGCCGCCATCACTTCCGGTGGTGCTTGGTGTTTCCGAATGGCCGCGGCGATGTCTTGGTGCTCGACGAGCGGCACGCCGAATGCCTTCGCAATGCTTTCCGCCGTGATGTCGTCATGCGTGGGACCGATTCCGCCGGTCGTAAATACATAGTCGTGACGTCGACGGACCTCGTTCACCACGGCGGCGATGGTTGCCTCGATGTCCGGAACGATGCGTGCTTCGGTGACGCGAATTCCCCATTCGCCGACCGTCGTCGCGATGTCGCGCAAGTTCGTATCTTGAGTGCGGCCCGAGAGAATCTCGTTGCCGATAACGACGACCGCGGCGGTATAGATACGTTCGTTCATCCGATTCGTCTCGTGCATGACATAAGTATCGCATTGCGTGTGCGGCGTTTCACGTTCTCTTTTACCTCGTTAAATCGAAGCGTTCGCGCGTCACGCAGGCATCGGTATTTCCGCACTGCTTCGCGAGATTCAGGAAAAGCACCAAGACCGAACTGCGAATTCGTTCACCATGCCCCGGTGCCGGTCATGATGGGATAGCGACGACAGGGAATTCAATAGGTTCACAAGAAGGCGATCGAGAACGACCCGCGGGTCGGAGTGCCTTGTGCGAAACCTTGCAGCTTTCTTCAGTGGCTTGTTTTCGATGATCATCATGTGCGGCTATGCGGCAAGCTCGCATAACCAGGGAGAGATCCGTACGGTGGATGCCGCCCCTTGCGCGTATGCGAAATTCAACGGTTACGAACGGCAGCGAAGCTCGTTTCTGTCCGACTTTTTCTTGGGAAAAAAACGCGTCGACTGCAGTGAATCCACCGCTTCGGCTCAAGTGCAGGAACCGTCGATGCCGTTATCCGTCGCCGCTTCCCGAGAGACTTTAATGCAGGCGCGAAAGGGATTCGTAACCAAGTTTTCCGTCCGATCGAAAGCGCAAGCACCATTGCCGGAGCCGCCGCCGGAGCTTTTTGTCCGCAGCGACTATAGAAGCGGCAGTGCCGACTTGCCGGCCTTCGTGACCAACGACCCTAACGATGGACTGCGGCATCCCGCGATCATTTGGTTGATGGACGGCGATACCAATACGCTCGCTGAATTCTGGAAACAAAGCGCAGACTCCGGCGATGGGTCGGCAAGCGCCTTTCGAATCGCCGGCGTCGTCACGATGTTTCCGGTGCTCCGCGGCGGCAATACGGATGCAAGCAGCAAGGAGTACTTCCTAGGCGAGGTGGACGATGTGGTCGCGGCGGCGGAACACCTCGCGCAGTTGCGCTACGTGGATCCGGATCGCATCTTTCTTGGCGGATACGGGACCGGTGGCACGCTTGCGTTGCTCATCGCGGAGAGCAGTTCGCGGTTTGCCGGCGTGTTTTCGTTTGGGCCGGTCGCGGAAATCGATCGATACGTGCCTTCGATCGTTCCTGTCGATTTCAGCAAGCAGCAAGTGCGCGAACGAAGATTGCGTTCGCCAATACACTGGCTGCACGGCATCGTAACCCCAACCTATCTCATTGAAGGCGCTGATTCTTCCGAGCATGCGGGCGATTTCGAGTCACTCTGCAAGGCATCGGAGAACGCTCGCATCAACTGCATACCGATCGACGGCGCTGATCGCCTTGGCACCCTCGGAAAGGTGTCCACGGCGATCGCCGCTCGCGTGGCGATCAGCGACAGTCGCGAGTTTTCCTTGCGCTCCGACGAATTTAGCGCTCGTCTTTCAAACTAAAACCGTTGGTGAGGAACGGCCTGTCGCGAAATTCGCGCGACACACGTATCGCGCGAATAGCGTGGAGAGTGCTTCAACCGCCGGTCGTGTTGATGCTTTCGACGACTCCATTGCGAAGCATAACGCGCGTGATCCTGCGGGAAATGACTTTGTCCGATTCCATGGAAAACAGCAGAATGAACTTGCGTTCCAAGCGTTCGGTACGCTCGCTGATGTATTCGTAGACCTCGACGCCGTCTTTATCGGCCTGGATGCGGTCGGGAGTGCCGAGGTGGCGCAGCACCCAGTCCTTGTCGGTTTTCCCGGGTTCGACCAGGGTCAGTTCCTGTTTGCTGACTTCGTTACCGTGGGTTCGTACGTGCGAGTCCTGAGTGTAGACGCATGCACTCAATAATATGGCGGGCAAAAACGCGAGAACACGTTTCATACGGGTAGCTCCTTGAGTTATTGGTTCTTAAGCGGATGAGCGTCCGGCCACTCCGTCGACTAGCTATCGACTGGATATAGCCACCTTGACGCCATCGTCGCCTAATTGTCGTCGACGGCTCCTGAGTGGACGCTGAACGAGTGTGGAAGGTTGCAGCAAGAACGACGATTGATGTCCGCCGCAGTGCTCTTTATTCACGGCGCAATGCCGACGAAGGACTTGCTTTGGCGGCGCGATACGCTTGCCGGCCTACGGCCGCCCAGGCAATCACCAGCGTCAGAAGCGAACTCAGTATGAACGGCAGCCATGTCAAATCGATCCGCTGCACGAACATGTCGAGGTATTGCTGAACGGCGAAGTAAGCCAGCGGCCAAGCGACGATATTTGCGAGCAACACCGGTTTGGAAAAATCGCGCAGAAGCATGGCGACGATTTGTTCCGTGCGTGCTCCCAGCGTTTTGCGAACGCCGATCTCATGTGCCCGGAGTCGCCCGGCGAAACTCGAGAATCCAAATGCTCCTAGCAAAGCGATCACAAGGGCGATTGAAGCAATTCCGGTGAGTACGTTCCCAACGAGGGAATAGAATGCGTAAGCGCGTTCGAAGGATTCGTCCGCGAATTGCCGATCGACCGGTTCGTTGGGATTGAACTTCTTCCATGTAGCGTCGATCGCGCTCAAGCCCTCGGTAATGCGATGCCTATCGATGGTGAGGATAGGCGAGAGGTAAGGTGCGGATTGGCTGGCGACGTAGGCATTGCCGACAAAATCAAGAAAGGGCCGCAGGCGCAGGGGTTTGTCCGCAACCACGCCGATGATCGTAAACGGCGGTGTTTTCGCATCGGGACCCGTGCGTTGCACGGACTTGCCGATTGCGTCGGATGGTTTGGAGAAGCCAAGCTGGTGAACAAGCGTTTCGTCGATCACGATCGTTGGCTGATTGGTAATCGATTTCTCCACATCGCCAAATTGACTATCAAAGGACCGTCCGGCGATTACCGTTAAATCCAATGTCTTTTCGAACCCATAAGCGACGTCCGAGACTACGGCGTTAAAGACTCGGTGTCCGAACGAAGCGGCCAAGGGAAACGTGCCGGGAAATGAATTTGTCCAAGGTGGATTGCTGGTGGCGGAGATAGAACGAATCGCCGGACTTCGGAGGAGTTCGTTGCGCCACGTGTCGAAAGGCGTGCCGCCGAAACTCCAACTCGATCCAAGCGCAATCACCGGGTCCTTGCTCGGGCTTAGGGCCGTTTCGCGAGCATGAGTATTTTGTAGGTGGACAACCGACACAATGACAATGAGCGCACTCGTCGTCACAAATTGCGCGCCTAGCAATATACGGCCGCCCGAACCATTCTTCCGATGCGCATCGCCGCGAACCGCTTGCGCGGGTTGCACGCTGGCCAATCTCAGTGCTGGATAGAGTGCGATGCCAATGCTGACTAAAAGGGCAAGGAAAGTCGCTGCGGCCCAAAACTGCGTGCTCTCAACGATGGCGTTCGAGGCACTAATTTGAACTCGCGTTTCAACGGCGCGGGTGACGATCGCAACGATGATGAGAGCCGCCGCACTCGCAAAGCTCACATGGCACGTCGATTCAACAAATGCTTGCGCGGCAAGTTGCGAGCGACGAGCGCCAATGGTCCGGCGCAGCCCCGTCTCTCTGGCATGCGTGCTCGATTGTGAGAAAGCCAAGTGGGCGTAATTGACGCATGCCGCGATCAACACCGTGAATGCCAACAGCATGAGCATCCCAGCGATCGTGATGCCGCGGCTATTGGGCAAGAGATTGGCGTCAAGGGATTCCAGCAACGCTTTGGACAGCGGCACAACACGGAATTCGTTGTGCATAGCCGATGCGCCGCCATTGCGCTCGTCGATTCCTTGCAATCTCGATTGCAGCGATGCAGCCGACAGCCCGGTGGGGGGCAGCAATGCATACAGGGCGCTGTTTAATATCACCCCCCATTGCGCTGGACCGGGCGTCCTCCCTGCCGACGCCTGGTAAAACGCCGTTTCGGTATCGCGACTAATCAGCAGAGCCGGTTCGGACATCGCGCCGTACCGACCGCCGATATGCGAAGGTTGCGGCAGCGGTTTGAGAACGGCAGTCACCGTCACATCGAGCGCGTTTTGCAAGCGAAGCGTTTTGCCTAGAGCGGCTGTAGTACCGAACAGCCGCCGGGCTGCCGTTTCACTGAGCAGGACGCTGCGAGGTTGTGACAGCGGATTGCCGGCTATCGATTGTGTCCGCGGCAAATTCAAGACATGCAGGAAGTCGGTGTCGGCAATGGCGAGGGAAAGAAACGCATGCCGATCTCGAACGCCGACTTGAATGGGCCCCCACTCGTAGATCTGTGCCACAGCGACCAACTCGGGAAATTCCTTGCGCATGGCCGGCGCCAACGCACCTGACGTTTGCGCAGTGAACGTCGTATTGAGGCCCACGTTGCTCTGGCCGAAGCGCTGCCAAACCATGACGATGCGATCGGCATTCGGCAGCTGCCGATCCGCGCTCTCGATATAGGTAAGAACGCCAATCGCTGCAATGAAACACGCGAGACCTAACGCGAGCCCAACGACACCGATGAGGGTCGAGGTCTTGAACCGCAAGAAGTTGCGCCACGCCGTGGTTAAGTAGTGACTAAGCATTGTGATAGTCCGAAGCAATTAGTGGATCGTGAATAGTTAGGAGGTTCGAAGTTCGGTCCTTGGTACTCATCGCTGTCCGCTTTTCGCTTCGTAGGGCGTCACGGGAAAGGGTATGGTGAATGGCAACAATCACGGGAGGTTCTTATTCATGGCGCAAAATGGCCGACGGCTTTCGTCGTGCGGCACGTACGGTATGCCACCCTACTGCCGCGAATGAAATGGCCAAAACGATCGCAAGGCCTGCAATGAAAGGCAGTGCGTTGAGAGAAATGCGGTGCAAATAGACATCCAAGTAAGTTTGCGCGATTAGGTAAGCCAGCGGCCAGCCGATGATGCTGCCGAGGATCACCGGTCGAGAGAAATCGTTCAATAAGAGCATAGTGATCTGCGGTGGCCTCGCGCCGAGCGTTTTACGAATACCTATCTCATGCATGCGCTGATTAACGACGTGGATAGACATTCCGATCAAGCCGGCGAGTGCGATGGCGACCGCGAGCAACGCAAGCCAACTAAGCGCGTCGGCATACACGGCGGTCTCCGCCGCATACCGATCGATGATCTCGTCGACGAAATTCGCGCGCAAGGCGAAGTTGGGAGCAAGCCTTTTCCAGACGGATTGTATTTCCGCATAGCCTTCGCTGGTCTGTTCGGTGGAAAGCCGGACTAACGGTGTTCGACCGGCATTTGCATTGCTGAAGTAAATGTTGAAACTCGCACCGCTGGTGGTGAATTGCATCAAGCGATCTTCCACCACGCCGATAATTCGAAAAGAGGCGTCGGGATGCGATTTTCGACCCGCGCTTCCCGGATAGATCTGCTGCCCGACGGCAGCTTGGGGGCTAGGCCAACCCAGTTGCTTCACCGCGGTTCGATCGAGCACGACTTGGGACTCGGAGGGTTGCGATCCACTTGAAGTCGACTGCTTGAAAACCTTGCCCGCTAAGACGTCGATCTTGAGCGTGGAAAAATATTCGTCATCGACGGATTCGCTAATCGCTCGAAAATCGCTTGCGTTGTCGTCCTGCGAATTGGAAATCGAAACCAGGCCATAGGTGCGGTTCCACGGGGCATAGCTCGACGAAGTGACCGAGGTGACGTGCGGTTGCCGCAGTAACTCGTTGCGAAGCACGCCGAAGTTAACGCCAGCACTTCTCAAATTATTCTGAATGGCGACCACCGGCCCGCTGATGCTCGCGTGCGCGTGCTCCACCAATTCGTGTTGCTGCAATCGCACCACGAAAAGAAACACGAGGAGGACGCCGACTAACAAGAATTGCGCGCCCACGAGCCAGCGCCCGCTCAATTGGCCCTGGGCGCCGCCGCGGCTTTGCCGGAGGGCAAGCGTTGGGTGCATTCTTAATGTCGCGAGTATCGGAACCGTGCTGGCAACGAGGCTGACGATGCCTAGAAGGGCCAGCACTTGCCACCAAAAGGCGGCGCTATGCGACCAGACATAGAGGAGATCGATACGACGCGAACTACGCAACAAAGGATTCAAAGCGGCGAGGGTGGCGAACGCGAGTGCCGCCGCCAACCCAATCAATAAGAGAACCTCGATCCAGTGTTGAATGATCAGCCGCGAGGTGGCGGCGCCTAGCGTGCGGCGAATCCCCTGTTCCTTGCGATGCTGTGCCGCTATAGCCGCGGCGAGGATGGCGCAGTTGAGCGAAGCAATAAGCAGAATGACTCCGGCGATCGACAGCAAGAGAGTCGAGCCGGACAATCCGGTCGTATTACTCTCCGCAAGAGCGTCCAAACTCCGTTGCCGATAGTCCGCAATTGGACGCGCGAAGAGTCGTCTTGGCATTCCTTTGTCAGCATGTGCCTCCATGAGCTTCTCGAGTCGAGCATTCAGCAGCGGCAGGTCGACCGAGCCGCTCGCAGGCAGTCGAACATACGTCATCGTAAATTCGATTGCGTGCCAATCGTGCAGCTGCCGATTTGCTGTCTCGAAGTCACTTTCCCTGGCCTTGACTTTCACCAGCATGTCCATCGACGCCAGTATTTCGAATCGGGTTCCATCCTCTTCCATTGGACCGAACGCATTAAGTAGATGCGTAGGCTGAATCGGGACGGTAACAACACCGGCAATCGTGACGAGTTCCGTACCATACAGAAAAAACGTCTTGCCCAGGACGTCGTCTGTTCCAAATAGCCGCTTTGCGGCGTGCTGAGTAATGACCGCGCTGCCCGGCATCGATAGCGCCGTTGCACGATCTCCCTGCACGAAAGGCAGGGGGAATAGTTTTAGTAAATCGGCATCCGCGAAGCTCGTCCTCGCATCGAGCGAAGAGCCGTTCACCGTGATGGGCGTTTGGTAGTAGTCGACCACACGCGCCACTTCTAACTCCGTCAGATCGGATTTCAGATGTTTCGCGGCGACCCATGGCGGGTTCATGTTCACCACCGACTGTGCGAGTAAAAATTCCTGGGAAAGGAAATAAGTTCGGTCCGATCCCGGATACTGGCTGTCGTCAAGCTTGAAGTAATGAACCAGATTGAGTGCGCCGATGACGCATAGAAATCCGAGCGCAAGACCGAGAACGCTGACGCTCGTCGTGATCCAATGGCGCCGGAAGTTGCGCAGCGCGCTCGTCAAGTAGTGCTTAAGCATCGTCAATCCCCAAAATTCGTCCGTTTATCGATGTTGTTCAGAGTGTTTTTTCCACCATTCGGAAGTCGTAACTATCGTCGTCTTCCGTGCAGCTGAATAGGTATTTAACTCGTTGCCGCAACATGAGCTTGTAGGGTGGAATCTCCGAATTCATGCGCGGAGCGCTTAAGCAGGATTGGACGTTGCTTCGGTATACGACCCCGCAGGAAATGCCGATCGAGTAGTAACCAGGCAGCAACCGCAGCGGCATTGACTTAACTTTGATCTTTCTGGATTTTTCATCGCGAATTTCCCGAAACTCGATGCTTGGGGCTTTGCAACCGTCGGCAATGACGGCATCGATTTCGGCGTAGGCGCGTGTCTCGGTCGAACTTCGCGACGCACACGCGCTGAGCAGCGCAAAGGAGGCCGTTACGAATAGTTTTCCCGTAGGTGTTCTCCATGACGAAACACTCCGTACTCCAAGTCGGATAGATTCTTCCGAGGGGCGCGCTCTGTTCATGCTTCGGCTCCTCAATAAATTCGCGCGAGCTCTATCGAGGCTTGGAGGACAGAGCCAATATAGATTGCAACCATGCGGCTCTATCTTCCAACGCTCGCTCATTTAAAGAGTGCCCGGCGTCGTACCATTGGACGGTCGTCAGACCATTACTCAGGCGATGCATTTCTTCCGCCTCAGCGATACTGATGCCTGGGTCTTGTCGGCCGTTCTGGAAGAGAATAGCCGTCGGAGCGGCGTAACCGATGTAGCGTTCCGGAGTAATGGTTTCTATAGCGTTAATGTAAGCATTCAATTCCGAGGGGTCTTTCCATTTACGAGACTCGCTTAGCTCCCGAGCGAAACCGACGAAAGACCCACTTGCCATTAAAACGATGCCGTGAAAGCGATGTTCTACTCCGGACAGAATTCCGCCTAACGTCGCGCCATAACTAAATCCGACGTATGCAATGCGACTCACATCCACGTCCTTGCGGGTCGCGAGCAAATCCACCGCGCGACGAATATCCACTACCGCTTGCACGATGCCATCCCGATCTGCCGGCGTGAAACCGAATAGCGGCGCGCCACCGGGGCGTCTAAAGGGTGCATCAAGCAGAATGCAAACCGCGCCGCTTGGCGCGAAAGCCAGAGCTTCGCTCAAGAAGTCGGATCGCTTACCGCCGCCGCCGTGCATGAAGATCACTGCCGCAAACGGTCCCTTGCCCGGCGGGACGAGAATCGTTGCAGGAACGCGTCCGCCTTGCGGGCTTGCGTAGTCAGCTTCGATTCTAGTTATTCCATCAACGACTGTTCGCCCGTGCTCGACCAAATCCAAAGTAGTGACGGAGTCGTACGCGTAGAGCTCGGCATCCTCTTTAGGAAGCTGGGCTTGTTTCACTGTTCCATGCGAGCCGGCATCGGCGATTGCAATGCCGAGTGCGGCAATCATGGCCAACCTGAATCTATTCATGTCTTAACACCTCCGCCGGGTTCACTCGCGCAGCACGCCATGCCTGGCCGCCGACAGCCGACCATGCAGTAAGCACGGCAATCGCCGTGCTTATCAGGAATGGAGTCCAGGAGAGCGGTATGCGCGTGATGAACAAGCTGAGATAGGCTTGCATGCAAAAATAGGCCAATGGCCAGACGGCGAGATTGGCAATCAGCACGGGCTTGGAGAAATCCTTCAACAATAGAGATACGATTTGCCCAACGCTTGCGCCGAGAGTTTTGCGCACGCCTATCTCGCGCTGCCTTCGACTGGTTACGAATGTGGCCATGGCGAATAGCCCCATTGTGGCGATGGCTAGCGCAAATATCGTGATAGCCAACGTCAGGTAATAGACGTTCTGGTAGTGTTGAAACTGCTCGTTGAACAGCTCGTCGACGAAGCGATATTGAAAGGGTACCTGCGGCGCAAGCGCATTCCATACTTGTTCGACCGCAGTAAGCCCAGCGCGCAGGTCGCTGTCGCCGATGCGTACGAGCGAAAAATATACCTTGTCTGGAGAAAACAGATAAACGCCCGAAGAAGCCCCCATGCCGGTCATGCGCAGTGGCTGATCGTCGGCCACACCGATGATATGCGCGTTTCTGCCGTTTACCTTGAGCGTTTGACCAATCGCCGCAGTCGGAGAAGACCAACCCATGGCGGCGACCAAGCTTCTTGCAGCAACGACGTTAGGGACGGCATCCGCATTTAAGCCCGGCTGCCAGACATCGTCACTGTGCTCTTTGTCGAAAAACCGCCCCGCAAGTAGGCGCATGTCCAATGTGCTTGCAAAGTCGCCTGCTACTACGTGACTGAGCGTGAAGAGTGTTGTTGTCTTATCGGTATCCCGGGCTACAGAAAACGCGCGGACGTAACCGGTCCACGGCAATGTCTCTACGCCTGCTACGGATTGAATCTGAGGATGCCTGAGCAATTCCGTGCGCAGGGTGGCCAAGTTAACCTTGGCGCTGGGCAAATCCGCCGTAATTGCCAATGTCTGTGAGGAAGCGCTGGTTATTCCGGTAACACGCATCCGGCTGTTCTGCGCGATGACTACAAGGGCCGCAATTAGCAATGAGCTAGCCGTCGCAAACTGCAATCCCACCAAAAAGCGAGGCACAAAACGAGGCAGCGACTTAGTGGTTCCATTAAGCACGCAAACAGGGCGCGCTCGTGTCAGAACCAATGCCGGATACGCTGCGGTTACTGTGCTGATGACGGGCAGCAATACGCACATATATCCGATGAGCGCCGGAACGTTCATTGAAAGCGAGACGCCTAGGCGGCTTGCAACGAAGGACGAGATTAAAGCCACACCACCCGCTGCAACGATGAACGCTATCAGCGTCAGGAGAAAAGCCTCCAGTAAATATTGAGCGGCGATTTGCATCCGGGACGCGCCGAGTGCTCGGCGCATGCCGATTTCCTTTGTTCGTAACGCCGCTTGGGCCGTGGCGAGATTCGCGTAATTTAGGCAGGAGACCGCCAATACCAAGCCACCTAACAAGGGCAGTAACCAAGCGACGGAAATGCCGCTGCCGCCTGTAAAGCCGCTGTCCAGCGCTGCAATTGGAATGTCCCTAATGGGAATCGCGCCGAAGCGAAAGTTCTTTGCGTCGGGTTGCTCAACGGAGAAGTGACGCTCGGGAAACTTTCTCAGCCCCGCTTTCAAGTCGCTCAGCGTGAACTTGCCGTTTGCCGGTAGCAGCACATACGTGGCTGGGGCGAAAGAGTGCCAAAGATCGGAATCGGGATCTTCCATCCATGGATGGATTCCCTGTGATCGATATAGTGCGGCGGCGGTGTCGAAGGAAACGATCGCATCGAAGCTTTGCTTGAGCACTGTATCTGCTAGGTGAGAGGGAGGAAGAATGTCGCCGATGATTCCGGTGACCGTGACGCTGAGTGCATTGCTCAGCAGCAACGATTTACCCAAGGCATCACGGGTGCCAAAGAGCCTTTCCGCGGCCTTGGCCGTTATAACGATGCCATGGGGTGCGAGCGCTGCTTCGCGTTTCTCACCATGAATGAACGGCAATTTGAAAATGCGCAGAAACTCGGGATCGGCCAAGCTGAGCTTGGCGAATATTCTCGCGTTCTCGGCGCGCAGAACAATTTCTCCCTGAGGCTGTAACCGTGCCACGGCTTCAAGCATTGGGAAGTCGGCTCGCACGTATTTAGCCACTGGCGGCTGAACGAAAAGACTCGCGCCGATCTCCGCGCCGTCAGGTTCTTCGCGAGTAATTGCATAGATGCGGTCGCTGTTTTCAAATTGACTATCGCTCTTGCGCAAATAGTCCACCGCACCCAATGCCGACAAAAAACAAATCAGGCCCAGGCTCAAGCCAATTATGTTGACGCTAGTGATGTACGGCGACTGGCGAAAGTTTCGCAACGCAGCGGTTAAATAGTGATTGAACATAGTGATAAAGATTTTTTGTGGAAGCGGTGCGCGCAATACTTGCGTTTTACGACATGACCCTTAGCGTCCTTGCGTATACATGCCCTCTTGCGGCTCTCCTTCCTGGTTTGAAAGAGCTCTATGCTGCCGATCATTCAGAAATCCTCGTTTTTTTGCTGGCTCGAACTTATTCATGCCTCAGCACCTCCGCCGGATTCACTCGCGCAGCGCGCCACGTTTGGCTGCCGACAGCAAGCCAGGCGATGAACAACGTCAATGCCAAACTCAATGCAAACGGCCACG
>CAZQYC010000029.1:41034-44033 GCA_964597495.1 uncultured Steroidobacteraceae bacterium
ACAGCAAGCCAGGCGATGAACAACGTCAATGCCAAACTCAATGCAAACGGCCACGGCGTGAGATTCACGCGCTGTATGAATAAGTCGAGGTAACGTTGCGTGACGACGAATGCGACCGGCCAAACTAAAAGATTGGCGATGAGGACCGGTTTCGAGAAGTCGCGCAGCAGCAAGGCGGCAATCTGCTTCGCATTCGCGCCCAGCGTCTTGCGCACGCCGATTTCGTGGCGCCGGCGATCGGTGACGAACAGAGCCATGCCGAACAATCCCATCGCTGCGATGAATATGCCGATGAGCGTGATCGTCGAAAGCGCCATGCTCACGCGGCTGAGCGTTTTGTATTCGCGTTCGAACAATTCGTCCACGAAGTGCCGCCGAATGGGGGTATTGGGGGCCAGTTGCTTCCAAGTTGAATCGATGGCATCGAGACCGGCTGCCACGCGATCCCTTCTGATGCGAATCGCCACGTTAGTGGCGGTGCCGGGTTGCAGCACGTAGATATTGCCGGAAGCGCTATTGGGAGCGTCCAAGCGCAGGGGCTTGTTCTCGACCACACCGATGATTCGGATGGGAATAGACGGCCCGGACTTAAAGCCGGGGAAATAAATGAAGTTATCGATGGCGCTCTCCGGCTTGTTCCAGCCGAAGCGCTCCATCGTTGCGCGGTCGATGACAACTTGATTGTCGCCATTAGCCGCCTCGTAAGGATTCAGCCACGCCGGTGCATCGTTAAAACTCGGGTCAAACGTGCGTCCCGCCACTATTCGCATGTCGAACACACGTTGAAAGTCGTGCTGAACGCGCTCGACCAGCGTACTGATCAACGCTCCGCTCGGTGCGCGACTCATACCCGTAATTCCCGTGTTCTGCGTCGACCAGGGTGTTCGTGTAACGGCAGAGACCGAGTCGATGTCCGGGCTGCGCAGCAACGATTCCTTCAGCGTTTCATAACGAACGCTAACGCTGTTCCATGGAAAATCGAGCATCACGATCGGATCCGATGAGGCAAGCAAAGCCTTGTCGCGAAGCGAACTGTGCTGTTGGTGGATGACGATAAAGCCGATCACCAAGGTGCTCGCCACCGCAAACTGAATGCCGACTAACAAGCGCGTAACGAACCCGCTGCCCCGACGAATTGCCGAACCGCGTAAAGCGCCTACCGGATAGGCACGTACGACTACCGATGAGGTGTAAGCGCCCAGCACCAATCCGATCGCTGCGCATACCGATCCGACGATCAGCCAGAACCAGCCGCTTGAGATTACGGTAAGGATCGGCGAGACGATCGCATCGGGTGTAAACCAATATGCTCCCAAGAAGACGATCGACATGGCGATGAGCAATGCGGTAAGTAATAGCAACCCACATTCCATCCACTGCTGTGTTACCAGCTGCCAGCCGCTTGCACCCAGTACGCGCCTTAATCCCAATTCGCGAGAACGAACTAGCGCTTGTGCAACCGAGAGATTCGCGTAGTTCACGCACGCAATGCCAAGCACTAGTAAGGCAAGCGAGAGAATGAGATGGGCGGATGAGAGTCCGTTGCCGTGAAATAAGTTGGCATCGAGCTGTGCGAGCCGCGCGCTCGCAATTGGAACTGCACGGTGTTCGAACCGCATACCACGTTGCCGTTCCGATACATGCTTTCGAGTGAAGTCTCCCAGGCGGTCGTTCAGCATCCTTGCGCTCAGCGATCCGTCGGCGGGAAGCAGCGCATAGGTGAGTCCGTTCTGTGCGCCCCATAGACTCGAAGGCGGAGGGTCGGGCGGCGTATTCGGTTCTAGCGCGACCCGTAGGGCGCGGAACGTGTTTTCCGTCATCAGGATGTCGAACCGCAACAGACGATCCGTGTCCGTACCGATGTGAGAAGGTTCAGGTACGCGCTTTATCACGCCGGTGATCGTCACATCGACGGCGTTCTGCAGAGTGACTGTGCGACCCAACGCGCGACCGCTTCCAAAAAGCGTCTGCGCGGTCTCTTCCGTGATGACCACGCCGTTCTGGATGGCAAGCGGATTTGCCGACGTCGTCTCGACGAACGTAAAGTCGAAGATATCCAGCAATTGCGCATCGGCCGTGGCGGCTTGCAGAAACGCATATCGATCGTTCGCCGCAGCGGGTAACTCTCGAATACTTCTGGTGCGCGCGACGGTGAGCTCCGGAAAGTCGACACGCAGATGTTCCGCGACCGGCGGCGAGCTTTCGACTCGGGCGAAATCCACGTTCATTGCGCCCCGCGGATGCATGCTCTCGGTAATGATGACAATGCGGCTGGCCTTTGAGAAATGCCGATCGCCGTTGGCAAGATAAGTCACCACGCCTAAGGCAGCGATGAAACAGGCAAGCCCAAGAGCGAGGCCCGCGATGCTGACGGCAGTCGACGACTTGAAGCGCCGCATGTTTCGAAAGGCGGTCACTAAAGCGTGTTGAAGCATCTGGGTACTTCCTGGCTATATGACGATCCGTCCGTCGAGCATGTGGATAATGCGATGCGCGCGCTTTGCGTAGTCCATCGAATGCGTCACCATCAGAATCGTCGCGCCGCGTTCGTTCAGGGCCTTGAGCAGCGACAACACCATTTCGCCGGCTTTGCTATCGAGATTCCCGGTGGGTTCGTCAGCCAGGATCAATTTCGGGTCACCCACCAACGCTCTCGCCACGGCGACGCGTTGCTGTTCGCCGCCGGAAAGTTCGCCGGGATGAAAATCGATGAAGCCACCCAGTCCCAACTGTTCGAGTACTTCGGTGACGCGCGCACGCCGCTCTGCCTTGGGCGTCTTGCGGTAGATCAGAGGTAATTCGACGTTCTCGAACACCGTTGGGCTGTCGAGTAGATTGAAACTCTGGAAGACGAAGCCGATCTCGCGATTACGGGTTTCGACGAGGCTTCTCTCGGATCGACCGTAGATATCGATGCCGTCGAGTAGATACTCACCGCTGGTCGGCGCTTCCATAATCCCAAGCACGTTGAGCAGCGTCGATTTGCCGCAACCCGAAGG
>CAZQYC010000030.1:0-19270 GCA_964597495.1 uncultured Steroidobacteraceae bacterium
GGCACCGATCCGATTGCCGCGATCCCGAAAGTGAATGGCGAGTACGACTTCGCCAAGCTCACCGAGCTTGCTGTGTCGTTGAAGAAGCAGTACCCGAAGGCGGAGGACGCCTCCGTGCTGCTCGAAAAGGACATTGCGTATGACTTTTTGATTCAAGGCATGGATGCGATTCGCTCGGCGTATGTGCCAATCGAGAACGGGCCGGTGGAGTCTGCGCCAGCGGGGAACGCTCCGCCGGCAGCCACCCAGCCAAGGCTCACCAAGATGGCGCTATTCGCCAACATCGCCGTGGGCGAAGCACCCTGACAAAAGAACCAGACGCACGAACCAACGGGAGCAATTGCTATATGACTATGGGTATGTGGACTCGCGGTGCGCCGCGCACCGATGCCGAACTCAATTTGATCCCGATGATCGACATCATGTCGGTGCTCGTGTCGTTTCTGCTCATCTATACGGCCGAAGTGGACTTGGTGCAGAACGCGAAAGGCGTCGAGGTCCCGATGTCGGTCGCTGACATGAAGCCACAGCAGTCGGTGGTGGTGATGATCACGAAGGACAATCTATTCGTTCAAGGCGAACTCGTCGCTCAAGTCGCCGACATTCGCAGCGATGCGGGACAGCTGGTCGAGCCGCTGCGACGTGTGCTCGACCGGCCGATGCTGGCCGGCGTCACTAGCGCGGATCAGGGTGCGCGTGAGATCACCGTGATCGCGGACAAATCGCTGGCGTTCGACGTCGTGAAAAAGGTGATGGCGACGTGCACCGCGACCGACTACGGAAAAATCTCACTGGCAGTGATCGAGAAGGGTAAGCCGGCCGGCGCCGGTGGTCCGAGCTCAACATAAGCGATCAACGTAGGCGAAACATCATGTCTGCCGTCATTTCAAATATTGATCCCCTGGACTCGAGCGCAGTCGCCGAGGACGCTCCGACCACGTTGGAGGATAACGCGTCGAGCGCGGATACCGCTTTACTCAACGATCAGTTGGTGCTCTCGGCCCAGCTTAGCGAAGCGCGCGAAACGCTCGGTCGCTTAAGCGAAGAGTTGCGCGGTGTCGAGGCCGAGCTCGACGGGATAAGTAACGAGCGTAAGCAGCATGGTCTGTTGCGCGAGGTCTGCAACGCATTTGAAGACTTAAGCGCAAGCGGCGGCGCCAAACTATTCTGGGGAGACCATTTCACGGCGGACGCCGGCGCGGAACACATGCTTCGCGTCCGTGGCCGCATGGACCAATTCAGCACGTTCGTCGCTGAAATCGAAGCACGGCGTCAAGCGATCGTCGATCGAATCAAGGAGCAGCAGCACAATGCCGACCTCTTCGAGGACGGCTTGTTCGAGGCACTCGAAGAAGAAGAGCGACGTAATCAAGAGTGGATCATCGAGCGCGAGATCAGTCAGCTTCCGGCACGGAGCAGCGTGCTTCCTTGGACGCGCGGTGGCGAAGACGATCGACGATTCCGTAAATCGTGGAGCACCGCGCTCCTGATCTGTCTGATGATCGCGATTGTCTTTCCGTTGATTACCTTGCCGCTGCGCGATCGCGACGCGGCGACGGAGATTCCGGATCGTGTCGTGCAACTCCTCGTGCAGTCGCGACCGAAGCCGCCTCCGCCGCCGACCCCGAAGGAAATCAAACCGAAGGAACAAAAACCCGCCGAGGAAAAGGTGGTCAAGGAGACGCGCCAAAACAAACCCGAGCAGACGGTCGCGCCGGAGGAACCACAGAAGCCCCAAGGCATTCTTGCCTTTCGTGAGAAATTCGCGGAGCTCAAGGATGACGAGGTCGTGGCGCGCCTCGGATCGCAAGCTGCGATCAACGATGCGGGCAATTCAACGGGCCGCCCGGAGCGGGCGATGCTTACGACGAACGCGCCAGGCTCGAGTGGCGGCATCAACCTCGCAACGCTCAGTCGGAATGTCGGCGGCGGCGCCGGCGGCGGCCTAGGCAAGGTGCAAATAGCGCGCGCGTCGAGTTCCATCGGAGGCATCGGACGGCCGGGTCAAGATCGGCCCTTGAGCGGCGACGGTCCAGGCCTGTCGCGCACGGACGAGGAAATTCAAATCGTATTCGATCGCTACAAGGCCGCCTTCTATCGGATGTACAACCGCGAGCTACGCAAGGATCCGACTTTACGCGGGCAAATGGTGCTGAAACTCACGATCGAAGCGGACGGCAGCGTCTCTATGTGCGTCTTGCAAGCGTCGGACATGAATGCGGCGGAGTTGTCCGCGCAAGTGGTCGACCGAGTGAAGACCATCAACTTCGGTGCGAAGGAAGGGATCTCGGCAATCACGATCCTGTATCCGATCGATTTCTTGCCGGCGGCTTGAGCCCCGCCACCAGTACTAGAAGACACCACGAGAAGACAGCATGAGACCGGATTTGAAAGGCCGCGCCGATTTACGTGTTACGCATTTGACTTTGCGTGCGAACGGGTTCACGCGTTCGGGTAGATCGCGTGTGCCGCTGTACGGGAAAGTCGTCGTCGTATGTACCGGAAGCGATGGAGTGCGCACGACTCGGTAAGCAATAGAGATTCAAAGACAAAGGCAAAGCCACCGAAAGGTAGCGACGCAAAGTCACCGGTCTAAAGAGCAATGGCTCCACGACAGCGGGACCGCCGGTCATATGCTCGACGTACGAGCAACCTCGGTCCGCCGTTGAGCCAAGCTCGAATTGAGTGGAACGAGGGTTATGAGTTCAATGTCGATAATGGATAAGAGAGCGCAGAGCGGATGGATCGCCATTCTGCTGTTGGCTCTTATCGCTCTGCTTCCGACCGAGAACGCGTCGGCGGCGAATATCACCTATACATCTATTACGGGTATCTGGCGCAACCCGATCGACAACGTGCCTGGCGTTCAGCCCGGCGATCCCGTGATCGCGAACGGTACGCCGACGTCGACGGTCACGTGGGGCACGACGGCAGGTACGCCGCAGAGCAGTTACGAATTCACCGGGTCGCTTCCGCCTCCCTTCACGTTACCCGGGCCGATCCCCTTCTTTTCGCTCGGGTCATTTACGCATCGGAATTTCGCGGTCAACGATCCTTCCTTAACATCAATTCAGCTCGATGTCGTGCTCGCGATCAACGTGGACGGCGTTCCACGTCCACCATTGACATTCACCTTCACGTTCAACCACGTAGAAACGCCGAATAATCTTTCCCCATGCCCATATCCGACACCGCCGGGGGAAGGGTGCACGGATCGTGTGTCCATTGTTGCGTCACCGACACCGACGACGTTCATCGTCGACGGCCTCGAATACACGCTCGCGCTCAACTTTCTCGTCGGTGGCGTTCCGACGACCGAATACATCACCCGAGAAGGCGGCGTCACCAACACCTCGGGCCTCGTCGGTGAATTCACCTCTCCGCCGATACCGCCCGGCACGCCGACGCTGACCGTCGACAAGTCGGGTCCAGCGACGATGAATCCGGCGGATTGGGGCAACTTCACCCTCGATGTGCAAAACACGGGGACTGTCGAGGCGTTCAACGCGACGCTTATCGATCGCTTGCCCGATGGTCCGACCGGTGGAATGTGCGACACCACGCCCGAGATCTTGAGTGCGCGCGTTTTTGCGGCAGACGGCGTGACGCCCGTCGCGGGTAAAGGACTTCTAGTCCAAGGCACCGATTACTCGTTCACTTATAACGGGGCGGCGTGCGAACTTACGTTTCAAGCGTTAACCGCCTCGTCTGTCATCGGTATTAATCAACGGCTCGTCATTGCGTATCGCGCGCGACTCGATGCCGACTTTCGCTACGGCACCACGTTGACCAACGTTGCCGGCGCAACGCGTTGGTACAACGCCGCTGCAACGAATGCAGCTCGCACGACTTACACGCGCACCGTGACCAATGGCACTCCGGGCGTCACGGATCACGAGGATGCACACACCGTCACGGTCGTGCGGCGCTTGTACGCCGACAAGGCGGCCGTACTGCAAGTCGATTCCATGTCGCCGGGTATCGTCGATCCAGGTGATGTGTTGCGTTACACGATCCGCGTTTACAACAACGGCCAGGTGCCGTTCACGCAAGTGATGCTGCGCGACATGGTGCCCGCGAACACAACCTATGTCGCCAATTCCATGACACTGAATGCACAGCCGGTCGGCCGGCCCGATGCCGGTGTGTCGCCGCTCATCGCGGGCGTAAATGTGAGTTCGTCCAATTTGACTCCGCCGCTCCCAGGCGCGGGTGCAGGCATTTTGTCGGCGGGGCAATCGGCCATCGTGCAATTCGATTTACGCGTCAACGACGGTGTTGCGCCCGGCACGGTGATCACGAATCAAGCCATCGTCGATACGGCGGAGCTGCCGGATCTCTTGACCGACGGCGACGGCAATCCTGCGACGGGACCTGAGCCGACGGTCGTCGTTGTCGGGAATCTGCAAGATCTTCGGATTACAAAAAATGTGAGCGTAGTGGGCGGCGGACCTGCTCTCGCGGGTGCGACGCTCGAGTACGTTCTAGACGTAACGAACGTCGGTATCGTGCCGGCCAATAACGTGGTGATTCGCGACGACATCGCCGTGCCGATGCCCGGATATTTGACGTTCGTGAATTCGTCTTGGACGTTGAACGGGATGACGACCGGCGTCACCGTTAGCGGCTCGCTCCTGACCGCCGACTACTCGACGAACTACGGCGCCTTGCAACCGGGCCGCACGATTACCGTACGCTTCCGTGCGGTACTGAATGCAACGCTTGCCATCGGCACCCGTGTCACGAACACGGGTACCGTTTACTGGAACACGCCGGTGCGGCAACGAAGCGCTTCGGTCGCGATCGATGTCGGCGGTGTCATGGGCGTCGGTATCTTGAACGGCACGGTTTGGCACGATGCGAACTTCAATCGCGTCGTCGATACGAACGAGCGCCTGCTCGAACGCTGGCGCGTCGAACTCTATCGGAACGATGTCCTCGTGCAGTCGGCTCTGACGGATGCGAGAGGCGTTTATCGCCTCGCCGACATCGCGCCGAATTACATCACGGGTGAACGCTACGAACTGCGTTTCGTCGCTCCCGGCGCGGGACCGAACACGGCCAAGCTTGGACAAGCGCACTCGGTGTTCACGAACGACTTGCAGCGCATCACGGACATCGTGATTCAGCCGGGCAGCAATTATCAGAACGTGAACCTGCCGATCGAACCGAACGGCGTCGTCTATAACACGATTACTCGCACACCCATTGCCGGCGCGCGACTCACCATGATGCAAGCGGGCGGTGGCGCCGCCATTCCGTCCAGCTGTTTCTACGATCCTGCGCAACAGGATCAGGTGACGCTCGTCGACGGGTACTACAAGTTCGACATCAACTTTGCCGATCCCTCGTGCCCGAGCGGCGGCAACTTCGTTATCGATGTCACGCCGCCACCGGCGGGGTTCATTGCCGGCGCTTCACAAATCATTCCGCCGAACCCAGGGGCAACCGGCGGTTCGTTCTCGGTGCCCGCGTGCCCCTTGAGCGTTGACGACGCCATCATCGCGACGGCGCAGCGATGCGAAGTTCAACCGTCCGAGTTTGCGCCGCCGAACTCGATACGCCCCCGTACGCCGGGTACGCGCTATCACGTGCATCTCACGCTCGACAACAGCGTGGTGCCGGGCTCGAGTCAGGTCTTCAACAATCACATTCCGCTCGACCCGAATCTCGCGGGCGCGATTGCAATCACGAAGACCACGCCGCTTCTCAATGTGACACGCGGCCAGTTGGTTCCTTACGTCATCACCTACACCAACATCACGGCCATCCCGCTGTTCGATGTTGCTGTCGTCGATCGCTTTCCGGCTGGTTTCCGCTATATCGCGAACTCCGCGCGACTCGACGGTAAGCCGCTCGAACCGAGCGTTGCAGGACGCCAGCTCACGTGGAGCGGTTTGTCGGTCGATGCGTCGGCGCGGCACACGCTGGTCCTGATGCTGGCGGTCGGTGCAGGCGTTAGCGAAGGCGAGTTCGTCAATCGCACGCAGGCGCTGCATGAAATCACGGGTCTTCCACTTTCGGGCGAAGCGTCGGCGACGGTACGCGTGATCCCGGATGCCACGTTCGACTGCACGGACGCGATCGGCAAGGTATTCGACGACGCGAATCGCAACGGCGAGCAAGACGAAGGCGAGAAAGGACTCGCCGGCGTGCGATTGGTGACAGCGCGCGGCCTTGCGGTGACAACGGACGCTTATGGTCGTTTCCACATCACCTGCGCAGTCACGCCGCGCGAAGGCCGAGGCAGCAATTTCGTATTGAAGCTCGACGATCGAACGTTACCGAGCGGCTATCGCTTATCGACCAATCCCGTCAACGTGCAGCGGGCAACCCGCGGTAAGGCGCTCCGCTTCAACTTCGGCGCATCGATCCATCGTGTCGTAGGGCTCGATATCAGCGACCCTGTCTTCGAGCCGGGTACCGTCGAAGTGCGGCCGCAATGGGAGCCGAGATTCAAGTTACTGTTGGATGAGCTACGCAAGGCGCCCGCGACGCTTCGGCTCTCCTATCTAGCGGACATCGAGGATAAGGATCTCGTCGATCGCCGCATGGCGGCAACGAAGCGTCGAATCCTGTCCGCTTGGACCGAGCTCAACTGTTGTTACGAACTCGTCATCGAGCCGCAAATATTCTGGCGGCTCGGTGCGCCGCCAGACGCGCCATCAGACGCGCCGCCAGGGCGGCCGGCGACTACGGCGAGCGGGCGGTGACCTATGCGTAACCCTCGCAATCTACTGTCGTTGTGCATCCCCTTGCTGTCGGCCTTACTGTCGATGCTGGCACCGACTCCGTTCGCATGGGCTCAAGACGCGAAGGTCGCACCGATCGGCGAAAGCGCCGAGCGTCATTTGTCCGCGCCGTTTGCCGAATGGCTGCAAAAGACGGACGCAGCAGACAAGCAATCCGGAGATAAGTTGGAAATGCGCGCGGTCACGACGGAAGAAGCGCATACCGTTAAGATGAAGAATGTCGTTCCGCCCATTCATTTCGAGTCCGGAGTCGCCAAGATTCCGCCGGGATACGTCGAGAAGATCGGCAAGGTCCTCGAGCGCATGAAGGATCGAAAGAACGTGCGGTTGCATTTTGTCGGGCACGCCGACAATCAGCCGCTCTCCGACACGCTTGTGCGCACGTTCGGCGACAACGCGGGCCTATCGCGGGAGCGCGCGGGCGAAGTGGCGGAGCACTTCAAGAACGCGCTCGGTCTCGCGCCCGAATCGATTTCCTATGCGTGGGCGGGCGACACACAGCCCATCGCCACGAATGCCACGGCGGCGGGACGCGCGATCAATCGTCGCGTGGAAGTCGAAGTGTGGTACGACGAAATCAAGGATGGCGTCCAGGATCAAGAGGTCCTCGTGACCGAGGAAATCAAGCGCGTCAAAGTGTGTCGGATCGAAACGGTGTGCAAACTCCGCTATACGGAAGGCCATGCACGCCGCGCCCGTGTCAAGAATCTCGTTGCGCCGCTGCATTACGATGATGAATCGATTAGCGTCACGCCCGAGTTCGCAAGGCAGATCGAACAAGCGCTCCGCAACTTACGCGATAAGGGAAATATACAAATCAAATTCATCGGCTACGCGGACAGCGCGCCGCTCGGCAGCCGTAACGAGCGCATTTACGGCAATGCGACGACACTCTCCAAGGCGCGAGCTCATCGCGTCGCGTTGGCGATGCAGGAGGCGTTGAAATTGCCGAGTACGATGATCGCGAGCGACGGCCGCGGCGCGACACAGCCTCTGGGCTCGAACGAAACTGCACAAGGCCGCGCACTCAATCGGCGTGTCGAAGTCGAGTTCTGGCACGACGATCCGTTGCAAGAATTGCCGGACGAGCCGCAGTTGTGTCCGGTCGACGGCGGTCCCGAAACCGTGACCAAAGTGTATGACCCGCCCTGGGGGACTATTGCGCCGCTGTCGCTTGACGGCGGTCGCGCTGTGATTCCCGCGGGCTATGTCGATTCATTGCGTCGAGCGATGGGCGACGTCGCCGATAAATCCCGTGTGCGGCTGCGATTCATCGGGTACACCAAAAACGAGCGCCTGGATCGGCGCACAGCGGCGGTCTACGGAGACGATATCGGTTTGTCCGCGGCACGCGCACGCCGGGCGCTGGAGACCATCAAGGAACAAATGAGCCTACAAGATTCGCAGGTGGAACATGAAGGTCGCGGCTACGTGCATTCGCCCGACGTCGTGAACGCCGGCTTTACTACCGATGAAAATTCCTACGTGTCGGTGCAAGTCGTCTATGACGAACCGATGCCATCCGATGCATTGGATGGCATAGACGCGACTCGTCTCACGCGTGAATTGCAACCGAAGGATCCGTTCGGCCTCAATTTGATGCGCATCAGCGTCGACGGCCAGCCGACGGACGATCCGGGCAGAAGCTCAGCGGATGTGCAGCGTTGTACCGACGTCGCGCTCGACAAGGCGGACATTCAATTTCAATTCGACAATCTCGAGTCGTCGCCGCGTTTGGGCGTCACTGCATCGCCCAATGTGATTGCAATGCATCCGGTCGAGGGCGGCCTTGATCTCGGCCATGATCCCAGGGTCGATTCGTTGGATGCCGAACCGCTAAGTGAAACCCAGGACTCAACGGTTGAAGAACCGATCGAAGAATCTCAAGCGGAGAATGGCGAGCCGGCCGAGGAACTCAATGAAGAATTCGTGGATGCGCCGCAGTCTACAAATGCCCTGCAGACTCCCGAGCCACGCATCGCGAAAGAAGAGCCGCGATTTGCGGGAGTGCCCGTGCGCTTCCGCATGTATAGCAACTATGCGAGCTTCACCGATCGTGCCGAAGTGCGAATCTTCGACGCGGAACGCTCGTCGCAATCCGATCCACTCGCGATTGTGCCGGTGGATGCGGCTGGTTCTTCTGAATGGCAGCCCGTCGCCGCGCACGTGCCGGCGCCGACCCGAGAGCTCAAATACGTCCTGCGAGTCTACGACAAGCAAGGGAATTTCGACGAGACCAGCGCGCAGTCGTTATGGTTGGTAAACGATGAGACAATAGCCATTCCCGGTGCTGCTGTTGCGTCTGCAAGTGTCGGCAACGATGCAGAGCTGCTTGCTGGGTTTGGCGAAACCGCCTTGTCGATGCAAAACATTCAGCTCGGTAGTGGGACGATCACAGTGCGCGGAAGCGGTGTGCCGCCCGACCATACTGTGTGGATAGCGGGACGCCAAGCGCCTGTCGATGCAAAAGGTAACTTCGTAGCGGCGGAAGTTTTGCCGGCGGGCACGCATACGGTCGAAGTCGCGGTCCTCGATCAGGCCGGCAACGGCACGTTGTTCCTGCGCGATCTCGAATTCAAGAAAGATGATTGGTTCTACGTGGGTATCGCCGATCTCACCTGGTCGCAGACGCGAACGAAGGGTCCTGCGGAGCTCCTGCAAGGCGAGAAGCCGAAGTACGATTTCGATTCCTCGCTCGATGGACGCTTGGCATTCTTTACCAACGGAAAATTCTGGGAGCACTGGAAACTCACCGCCAGCGCCGATACGCGCGAAGGACCCGTCAAAGATCTGTTCAGCAACTTCATGAGCAAGTCGCCCGAGTCGCTGTTTAGACGCATCGATCCCGATTACTACTACCCGACCTTCGGCGACGATTCGGTCGTCGAAGAAATGGCACCGACCCTCGGCAAGTTTTTCGTGAAGGTCAGCGAGCACGAGAATTTCGGCATGTGGGGCAATTTCAAAGTCGGCTATATGGCGAACGAGCTCGCTCAAGTGGACCGCGGCCTCTACGGTGGCAATCTCCACTTCGGTTCGGAGCGAGCTACGAGTTTTGGCGAACGGCGGATCACGCTCGATGGCTTTGCCGCCGAGCCGGGCACTGTGCCAAGTCGTGAAGAATTCCGCGGGACAGGAGGTTCGCTCTACTTCTTGAAACGGCAAGACCTGCTGGTCGGCTCGGAACGCATGCACATCGAATTGCGCGACAAAGATTCCGGCATCGTGAATGGCGTCGTGAATCTGCGGCCCGGTCTCGATTACGACATCGACTACCTTCAGGGTCGAGTGCTGTTGTCCGAACCGTTGTCGTCGACCGCGAACGACAATCTCCTGATTCGCAGCAGCGGTTTGAGCGGCGACGAAGCTTATTTGGTGGTTCGTTACGAATACTCGCCGGGTCTCGATCAGATCGACGCGCTTGCCACCGGCGGGCAAGGTCAGGTGTGGGTGACGGACTATCTGAAAATCGGACTGACGGCCAATCGGAACGATGACGACGGCGTCGACAGCAATCTCAAGGGTGCCGACATCACCTTGCGTAAAAGCTCGGACACTTGGGTAAAGGTGCAAGCGGGGCAGAGTGACGGCCTCGTATCGAATTCGCTGACGTCGAACGATGGCGGATTCGGTTTCTTGAGCGCGGTACCTCCGCTGACCACCGAAGACAACGCGAGCGCCTATCGTGCCGACGTCAGCGTGGGTCTTGGCGATTTCTTCAAGAGCGCGAAAGGCCGACTGAACCTGTACACACAAAGCTTAGAGGCGGGTTATTCAGCGCCGGGCTTGAATACGCTGACCGACACCGATCTCTACGGCGGCAAATTCACGATGCCGATCACCGAGAAGCTGAACGTGACGGCCAAGGCCGACAGTCGCGTACAACAGTTGGGCCTGCAAACGCAAGCGCAAGAAATCGATGTCGGCTATCAATTATCCGATCACTGGGCGATCAGCACGGGCGTTCGCAATGAGGATCGTAAGGATGAATCCCCGGTCGTTCCGCTCACGCAGGTACAAGGTCAGCGCACCGACGCCGTCGTGCAATTGGCTTACGACTCGAAAGCAGCATGGAGTACTTATGGATTCGTGCAAGAGACCGTCGCGACCACCGATGATCGCGAGGATAACGGGCGTATCGGAGCGGGCGGCGCGTATCGCTTTTCGGATCGCTTTCGTGCGGACGCCGAAGTCTCGGGCGGCGATCTCGGCCCGGGCGGGCGACTCGGCACCACGTATCTGTACTCTGAGCGCACGAATCTTTATCTCAACTATGCGCTTGAGAACGAACGCACCGACAATGGATTGCACATGCGTCGCGGGAACCTGATTTCCGGCGTCAAGCGACGGCTCTCGGACAGCTCCAGCGTGTATTTGGAAGAGCGGTATCAGGATTCGGATTCGCTTTCCGGTCTTACGCACGCAACAGGAATCAATCTTGTTGTGAATGAGCGATGGAATTTCGGCGCCAACGCCGATATCGGCACACTGCGAGATTCCATCACGAGCGCCGAAATCAAGCGTCGCGCCGGCGGCGTGCGTGTCGGATTCGGCGTCGAGAAGCTCCAGATTTCGAGCGCCGTGGAATACCGGAAGGATGAAAACGAGCAGCTCGATTTGAGCACGACGGAGCGCACCACTTGGTTGTTCCGCAACAACTTCAAGTACCAGCTAAGTCCGGATTGGCGCATGCTCGGTAAGTTCAATCATTCGAAAAGCGAAAGCACGCTGGGCGATTTTTACGGCGGTGGCTATACCGAAGCGGTTCTCGGCTATGGGTATCGTCCCGTTCTCAACGATCGGCTCAATGTGCTGGCGAAGTACACCTACTTCTACAATGTGCCGACGACCGAACAAGTGACGCTACAAAACACGGCCGCCGAGTTCATTCAGAAGAGCCACATAGCGGCACTGGATCTGACCTATGACATCACGCGGCATTTATCGCTCGGCGGTAAATTCGCGTATCGCCTGGGGCAGGTCAGTTTGGATCGTGAGAATCCCGAGTTCTTCGACAACGACGCGCGACTCTACATCGCACGAACCGACTGGCACTTTGGTAAGGAGTGGGACGTGCTGGCGGAAGCGCGGATGCTCGACATGCCGGATCTCAATGAAAGCCGCAGCGGTTATCTCGTGGCGCTTTACCGAAACGTGAGCAAGCACGTTAAGGTCGGCGCGGGCTACAACTTTACCGAGTTCTCCGACGATCTCACTGACTTAAGCTTCGATCATCAGGGCGCATTCGTGAACGTTGTGGGAACGTTGTAGTGGGGATTCGTAGAGTGATGTTCATCGTCACTCAAGGTCGATCGTTTGACCGACGGTAGGGATGGAGTGAGCGATCAGTGATAGCGAGTTTTTGCGATCGCGGAAAATGAGCGGCTTCTCAATCATCGCCGGCATTTGCGCTTCGCGTACCGCTTGAGTGATCAATGGGTGCCGGTCGCTTTTGTCGCACACGGGATCCGCAGCGGATGCATCGCCGGCCAGCAAAAATGCTTGGCACCGACATCCGCCGAGGTCGCGCTCGCGTTCGTCGCAGCTCCGGCAAGGCTCGCGCATCCAGGAGGTACCGCGAAAGCGATTGAAGGCATCTGAGTTGAACCAAATGTCACGCACCGTCGATCTCGTGACACTGGGAAAATCGATGTTGGGCAAGATGCGGGCAGTGTGGCACGGCAACGCTGCCCCGTCGGGGGCGATGACCATCATCGTAGACCCCCAGCCGTTCATGCATCGCTTTGGGCGGCGTTCGTAGTAGTCCGGCACAACGAAGTAGATCTGCATACGGCCGTCGAGTGTTTCGCGCCATTCGTTCGTTACGCGCTCAGCCATCTCAAGCTGGTCGCGCGAGGGTAGGAGTCGCTCGCGATTGACGTGAGCCCACGAGTAATACTGGACATTGGCTAACTCAAGAAATTCGGCGCCCATATCGTCAGCCATTTTGATAATGGCGCTTACGTGATCGATATTGAGACGATGCACCACGCAGTTGAGAACCATCGGATACCCGTGTTCCTTAATGAGTGTTGCGATTCGACGCTTTGCATCGAACGTTCGCGTATGCGAGAGAAAATCATTCACCTCGCGCGTGGAATCTTGGAAGGATAGTTGGATGTGGTCGAGCCCCGCCGACTTAAGTGCCGCGAGTCGATGCGACGTCAAGCCGATGCCCGATGTGATGAGATTGATGTAATACCCGAGCGCATGCGCCTCAGCCACAATGATTTCTAGGTCGTCGCGCAGCAAGGGTTCGCCGCCGGACAGGCCGAGTTGGACGGCGCCAAGTTCCCGCGCCTCGGTCAACGCACGTACCCACTGCTCGGTTGTGAGCTCGATGTCATTGCGCGCGTAGCTCACCGGGTTGTAGCAAAACACGCAGTGCAACGGACAGCGATAGGTGAGCTCCAGCAGCAGCCAGAGCGGTGGTCCGACGGACGCATTCATGATTCAAGCAGCCAGCGACGGCCGACGGCGGATGTAATAAAGGTGCGGATCTCACCTTCAAGGTTCTGTGCGGAAAATGCGATTTCGAGTTCGCGAACCAATTCCAGGAGCGTGCGAGTTCCATCGCAGCGCTTCAAGATTTCCGCCGCGCTGGTGTTGAGCTTCACCATTCCTTCTGGATACAACAGCACATAGCACTGTTGAACCGGCTCCCACTGTAAGCGATACGTTGGAGCCAATCGGGGATACATTCCGATATTCTCTTGGCCGGTGTTCATCGCGCGTCCAACGTCGAGGAGGGAGCGGCATGCGCTCCCGTCGTGTCAGCGTCATTCGAAAGGGTCACTCCATACCGCGTCGCCATCGCGTCGTTCATCGCCCATAATACGTCGAGCTTGAATTTAAGAATGTCGAGCGCGCGCTCCTGTTGTGCGGCCGTAACGAAGTAATTGAGTGTAACGGCCAGCCCATGTTCAACATCGCGACGGGCTAAAGTCACGCGGCTCTGGAAATACTGGAGTCCTTTTGGGTCTATCCACGGGTAGTGTGCGGGCCAGGTAGCAAGGCGCTGTTGATGAATTGCCGACGCAAACAGTTCGGTGAGTGAGGAGCATACGGCCTCTTGCCATGGCGCTCGGCGTGCGAAGTCGACATAGCTATCCACCGCGAACCGAACCGCGGGCGTCACGTCGGTCAAACTCTCGACGCGTGATCGCTGAAGGCCCACGGCTTCTGCCAGGACAAGCCATGCCTCAATACCGCCAGGATTTTCGCCGTCACCATCATGATCGACGATTCGTCTGAGCCATTCGCGTCGGATGTCGCGATCCGGGCAATTCGAAATAATCGCCGCATCCTTGCGAGGAATGTTGATTTGATAGTAGAAGCGGTTGGATACCCATCCGCGAATTTGATCGGCGTTCGCTTTCCCGGTGTTGAGCATCACATTGAATGGGTGATGAATGTGATACGCGCGCCCTTGTTCGCGTAGTCGGCATTCGAACGCGTGCTTATCGAGTGGCTGTTTCACAGTGCGATCTCCATGCCGTCGTACGCCACTTCGATCCCGTGACGATCGAGTAGTCTTCGCTCGGGCGAGCGGCTGTCTAGGATCGGATTGGTGTTATTAATATGGATGAGCACTTTCCGCGTTGTATCCGGCAGTCCGTCGAGCCATTCGATCATGCCTCCGGGGCCGTCGAGGGGTAGATGACCCATATCGCGGGCAGTACGGGTACCGATGCCTTGGGACGGCAGCTCATCGTCCGTCCAAAACGTACCGTCGACCATCACACAGTGCGCCTCACGCATGCGCTGCCAAATTACTGCATCGATTTCACCAAGCCCTGGCGCATAAAAGACGGCGGCCTCGCTTTCTGTCTCGCGAATCGTCAACGCGATGTTGTCGCCAGGTTGTGGCGTTTCGCGATTCGGCGAGAATGGCGGCGGCTTGCCTTTTACCGCGTGGGCTTGCATCAGCAGCCCCTTTCTGGCGACGGGTTCAAAGGGGCGATCGATCGGAAGGGAGTGTCGCGTCGTTTTGCAGAAGTGTTCGAGCACGCCCAGTATCGGATTGCCTTGAGCCAGATCGACCGCAACTGAATCGGTACACCAGAGTGGCCACGGCTGCGTCGCCTCCCGAAGCATGAATAGGCCTGTTGTGTGATCGATTTGAGCATCGGTGAGCAAGATCGCCTCGAGCGCCGTATCGCGAAGTGTTCGTGCCGGCTGCAGGTCGAGATTGACTCGCAGCTGTGTGAGAACGTCGGGTGAGGCGTTGATAAGCACCCAACGCTTCTCGGATTCGCTGCGTACCGCGATTGATGATTGGGTGCGGGGAAGGATGTCCAAGGTGCCGTTTCGAACGCCGCGGCAATTGCGGCAGTTGCAGTTCCATTGTGGAACGCCACCACCCGCGGCAGAACCTAGAACCCGAATGCGCATGACGAAGCCCGCGGGGCGGGCTTCTTCGGAATCAACGACGTGCTATGTACATGGTGATTTCCATGCCGAATCGCAGGTCGATGGCCATCGGGGTTTCCCAAATCATGGTGAGTTCCTTAATTGAAAATTCCGCTGCATGATCCAGGGCTATGGGCGGATCCACTAGGAGACATTCTTGCAATCCAGCCTCCAGAAAATCATGAACTTTCGGCGATTCTCGATGACGCCGGCGTATTTGCAGGTCAAGGTGCGATCGGATTTGGCGGGGCTTACGAAGAGGCGCTAGGTAAGCGCTGAACAAGTCCGCGTTCGCATCGACTCGCTCAGCTAACTTGCTATTTTCATCCTGGATCCCGTTCTACAACGGGATAGGTAAGGACTTAATCAGTCCTTACCTAGTTGGTGAATGAGTCGGCTCTGATCAAAGGCGCTCCATCGATTGCAGTCGGAACTGCATGCACGCCGGCCTGAGGTCGATTCGACTCCTCGAAGGTGTGCCGACCTTGGATCGCGCCGATATGAAGATGGGGCTCCACCGTATTCCCTGAATTTCCTCTCTCCGGCACCAAGCGCCCTCTCGTGGGTGTTCACAGTGTGTGCTTCGTTAGTAACTCCACAAACGTGTTTTTGTAACTGCGTGCTTGCGCAATTCGCCTCCTCGGCGACTAGTCGCGTGAGAGTGAGCGCTCAATATGGCGCGCACGTTCGAGTCGTAACCTTTCGGCTCGACGCGATCAGAATCAACCATTTGGAGCCGCGAACCAGGCCGTGTGCGGCTGGATTCTTATTCTTAGATTGCGCCCATTATAGGCAGGCACGCGCTCATCCTCCAGATCTTTCCATTCACGTTGTTGTTCTATAAATAGTGCGCACCCCACTCAGGAGGTGTTATGCCTCAAAGAGGAAATCGTATGAGCGCAATTGAGAAATTGATATTCGATTTGGACAGCGCAATAACGAGCAAGGACATCGATGCGCTCCGAAGGATCTACGATCAGAACGCAGTCTTTGTGGCGCAGCCGGGCCAGATCGCTCGGGGTCTAGAGGAAGTGTTGGCGTACTACGCCGCTCTATTCGCTATGAATATTCCCATGAGCGTCACTACAACTGCAGTTCACACTCTCGAGGGAGATACCCTCGCATTGCTGGCGACACGATGGACGCTCGAGGGAACGGCGCCTACCGGCGAGAAAGGGAGAATCGAAAGAACGGCGAGCATGGTGCTTCGGAAGCAGGCTGGAGAAGTCTGGAAAGTCTGCGTCGACAATCCGTACGGGGCAGAAGTCCTTATTCATGGCAACGCATAACAAGTTGCTCAAGAATCGAGCGCCGCAGAGCGGCGCGCAGCCTAGCAACAGCACTATGAATCTCGAAGTCCTATCCGATGAGTGATTTTGGGTTCCGGAGAGGGGAAAGGAGATGCGCCAGCAAATCTAGTTCAACAAGTTGCTGACTCCCTCAATCGTTCCAAAACCGATTGCTCGCAGGATAGGGGCTCCTCGGTGCCGGCACCGAATATTTCCAGCTGGCACCTAATTCCTCGCAACATCCGTCAGCACCACTTCCCGTTATACGCATGTCGGCATGCGCGCGCCGACCGCATGATGCCGCGTCTTTCTCAGTCGCGCGGTCATCATGTCCAAGAAAGCCCTGACTCTGACAGCGTTCGCCGCATTGAGTGTCGTGGGGCTTGCCGCGGCTTCAAATGGGGCGCCTGCTCCCAATCCCAGCGAGCAACAAGTCATCTGATTCAATGAGATTGCCAAGATTTCCGACCAACTGGAGGATCGCCATGAATAGACGCCAATTAGTTTTTCTCTTGCTCGCGGCGCCAGTCGCCGTGCGTGCACAGTCGTTCAACGACATCGTGAATACTGTCAAGGATCCTCTCATCGGCATGTTGACCTCGAAACTCGGCATCAGCGATAACCAAGCGAAAGGTGGGATGGGATCGGTATTGACATTGGCTGAAGAAAAAATGCCGTCTGCCAACTTCAGCAAGCTGAGCTCGCTGATCCCAGGAGCGCAGAGCTATATCGATTCAGCGAAACAACTGGGAGCAGTGGTCGGGCCGCTCAAGAATATGGGCGGACTCGATGGCGCGCTCGCGAGGCTGGGCATGAAGCCCGAAACCGTAAAGCAATTTGTACCGACGGTGGCCAACTATGTCGGCAAGATGGGTGGCGATGGCACCAGGAATATGCTGCTCGCCGCGCTCAAGTAGCGACTGATGGAATTCCTTGGACATTGAAATGCCCGGGGAATTCCAGGCCGCTCATCGAGAAACTATTGTTCAGCGAGCCTGCGATGAACTGCCACTCTGAACATACGAACATCAAACTGTATTCTCTGAGCAAATGCAGATTTGTCGCGCTGGATTGAATTGTCAGCTCGGGTTATCGCAGCGAAGCTCGTGCCGTCGGTTGCGTAGGCGCGTCAGCAAGCGATGATTCGATGTTGGCGCGAATGACGCCGAAAAAGGGATTGCAGCGCAAGCGTGCAAACGTGCCGAGTCCAACGGTGAGTGCGCCACTCTCGCCTCGCGGCGAGATAGCGCCGAGGTTGTAGCGCTTTTCAGCAAGCGCTGGGCGGAGTCCATAGATCGGATCGTCGATGGGAAATGGCAACGACACATGACCAACGGAGAACACGCCCGCGGGCCATTCATAAGGAAGATCCTGCTCTTTCACTTCATTCGATTGCGGCCCGCGCGTGTAGGCGGCAATCGTACGGGTGTCCTGACTTCGATTGGCGACCAGCGTGATGCGGAACGGCAGATTGATCGCAGCACGCAGATGTTCGAGGTCGTCGAGACGACCCTGCGCGATAAATCCCTCGAGTTGTTCGCTGCGGTTGACGTCAAAGATGATCAACTCGCTCCCCTGTGCCGGAAGGCGCGCAAGAAGTCCATTGATCACTTCGTTGGCGGTGACCGTCGAGTCGACGACCGACTGATACGCATGGACGCGCGGAAAGTTTTGGAGCTGCTCCGGCGTCAAGCGATCGAGTGACGATCGAACGGCGCGCGTTAGCTTGTAAATCTGATTCGCGGCATTGACGGGGAACGAGTTGTACTTGTACGGATCGTATTCGGGAAGCACATCGAGCCAATTCGCCTTTTCAAATCCGGGAAGGAATGAAAGCGTCGCCAATATGTTGGTCATGAAGGCAAATGGCGAGATGCCGATCGCGGCAGAGATGAGATACATCTGCTGGGGTCTAGGCAAAGACGAATCCTGCAAGGCCCGCGCGGAATACAAGGTAGCGAGTGCCGCGCCGGTCGAGTGACCTCCCATGAGAAATGGCTTCCCGACGCCACCACGCGATGCTGCATATTTCGCCGCCAGCACGACCGCGCCGTACCAGTCCTGCCACTTGACGTCAACGAGCCCTGCAGGTGTCGTTCCGTGTCCCGGCAAGCGCAGTGCGACCACGTAAAATCCCCGCGCCACGAAGGTATCGGCAATCGCACGCACGCTGTAAGGTGAATCGGTGAGACCGTGCAGCAAGAGCACGGAACCGCGCGGCTCCCCAGACGGTTTCAATTCAAAAGAGTGGTTGTATTGCGTGTCGAACGCTAGCTGCGCGACCAGGCTCTTGGGGTTGTAGCGGCTGACGTTCGATGTGTCTGCCGCACTCGAGTCGTTGATGATTCGCTGTCGGACATCTGCGAACAATTTATCCTCGAGCGCACGATACGCTTCAAACGACTTTGGCTCGCCCGCATCGATGCGATAGTCTTGAACGTTTCCACTATGGTGCCACGCGCGCAATTCCGGCAATCGCGCGCGCGCCTGCAACGCAAAAACGATAACGATCGTCGTGAGCACTGTCACGCCGACAACGACCAACCTTACGAGCCATTTCGTAAGGTGTCGGACGACCGATGGCTTTTTTTTCAGATCCAGGTTCATTGCGACGATTGTGAAGATTGGGAAGATCATCACCGCTCACGAGTGACGCGGTATCGTCGACTAAATAACGAAGAATCGTCTCGACCGGAATACGGGCTTGGGGTATCAGCGGGATTAGGACACCAAGGTATTTTGCGGGAATTTTGGGTGCCGGAGAGGGGAAAGGAGGATACGCGGATGATGACGATGCAATGTCCGTTTTCCGCTCTC
>CAZQYC010000030.1:19370-43685 GCA_964597495.1 uncultured Steroidobacteraceae bacterium
GAGGGGAAAGGAGGATACGCGGATGATGACGATGCAATGTCCGTTTTCCGCTCTCCCATCTATTTCTAGCTGTTCACGCAGCCAATTACGGTTCGTTGCGCTGATTCGTTTCTTCCGCAGAGTCCCCTCCATCGTCACTCATCGATCGTAATCCGCTCCGAACGGCGCCAGATCGATTTCATCTACATCTCTTAATCCGGAGTCACTTGTGAGCGCCCGTACGATTGCTCCGCATGCCTTAGAGCGATGGGCGTCCAATGCCGCCGTGCTCAATTTCTTTTTTCTCCACTTCTGATCTCGGTTCCCAGTTGGGGCCGACGCTCAGAACGTTGTATAGTTTCGTGGTATAGGGTGCAGTGCTTCGCTACGAACGTGAGGGATATCATGGGTCTCATTAAGGCAGTGTCTGGGTCGATCGGCGGCATGCTCGCTGACCAGTGGAAGGACTTCTACACGGTTCCCGCGGGGTTACCGAGCACCGCGGCGGTTTTCGCCGCCGTACCACAGGGTACGAACGCCGGGCGCGGTTCGAACACCAAGGGCTCGTCGAACATCATCACCAACGGTTCGAAGATCGTCGTGCCCGAAGGTTACGGGCTGTTGCTGTTCCAGGATGGCAAGGTCACCGGCTTCGCTGCCGAAGCGGGCGGCTACATCTGGCAATCGGATGACATCAACTCAAAGTCGATCTTTGCCGGCAGCGGCATGGTGGACTCGCTGATCAAGCAAAGCTGGGAGCGCTTCAAGTTCGGTGGCCAGCCGGGCTCGCAACAGGCGGCGTTCTTCGTCTCGCTGAAGGAGCTGCCTGATAACCGCTTTGGCACGCAGTCCGAGATTTACTGGGACGACGTCTTCCTGCGTACGCAGGTGGGTGCGGTGACTCGCGGTTCATACACACTGAAAATCGTCGACCCGATCCTTTTCGTGAAGAACTTCGTGCCGGCGTCGTTTCTGCAAGTCGGCAAGATCTTCGATTTCACCGACATGGACAACGCTGCCGCGGGCCAGCTTTTCAACGAGGTGGTGGGTTCGCTTGCGCCGGCGTTCAGCCTGTACACAAACGATCCGAGCAAGGGCAATCGCATCACGAAGCTGCAGCAGGATTCGATCGGCTTCGCGCAGAGCTTGTCTCAAGCGGTGGAAAACGCTTACCGGTGGCGCTCCGATCGCGGCCTAGAGATCATCAAAGTCGCGATCGTCTCCATCGAATACGACGCGAATACGAAAGAACTCCTCAAGACCGTGCAGCGCGCCGATGCGCTGACCGGTTCGCGCGGCAATGCCAACCTGCAAGCGAGCATCGCCCAGGGCATTCAGTCGGCGGGCGAGACCAGCGGTGCGGCAGGGCTCGTAGGTCTTGGCATGGCGAGTGGCATGATGGGCGTGGGTAGTATGCAGCAGCCCGTCACGCCCGCAGCCGAGGATCCCGTCGCGAAACTCAAGAAGGCGAAGGAAATGCTCGATATGGGTTTGATCACTCAAGCCGATTACGACGCGCTCAAGGCCAAGGCTCTAGGTCTATAGAATTTGGGCCTACATAAATAGAGATTGACACTGGATATGTCTGACTCGAACAAGCCACCGAGATTTACGGGTCCCGGATCGCCTCAGGACGTGCCGCCGCCCAGCGATCAGGGCTACGACCCGTACAACAGCTTGCCTGCGCCGATTCGCGAAGAACTGGCGAAACCGGATCCTGTCGTCATCGACACATCGGCTGTGGAATTGAAGGACGGCCTCAATCGTTGTCCGAAATGCGGCGCGACTGACATTCGGCAAAAGCCCGGGTCCGATCGGCTCATCTGCACATTCTGCCGCAACGAGTGGCGCGGACAGCGTGTCGAAGAGCAATTTGGTTTCGGCAAAGGACACGATCAGCTTCAGGGTACGATCGTAGCCTCGGGCGCGCGCGACATCGATGCCGACACATCGGCGTTGCGCACATTCAAATGCACCGGCTGCGGCGCCGAAGTGACGATCAACACGGAAAGCGAGATGACTGCGCGGTGTCACTGGTGCCGTCACGAATTCGGTGTCAACGAACAGGTGGACAATGGCTCGGTGCCGGACGCCGTGTTGCCGTTCCATGTCAAGAAGGAAGACGCGATGGCGCGCATTCGCCAGTTCGTCGGCAAGCGCAAACTCTTCGCGTTGAAGGAGTTCAAGAATGAGTTCACGCCCGAAAACGTCATTCCGGTTTACCTGCCGTACATGATCGTCGACAGTAAGTCGAGCGCCGACATCGCCGGCATGGGGGAGATCGAGACTCGCCGCTACACGCGGGGCTCCGGCAAGAGCAAGACGACGTATTACGACGCCGACGTGTACCGGGTCAGTCGACACTTGGATTTTATCGTCGACGATCTACCGCTCGAATCGTCGCGCGAACGCGGTAACCTCGACACGAGCGTCAATACGAACAACGTCATCAACACCATCCTGCCGTTCGACACGAAGAACGCGGTGAAGTGGAACGCGTCGTACCTCCGGGGTTGCTCGTCGGAAAAGCGCGACCGGGACGTGTCGCACCTGCAGCCGCGACTCGCCGACCAACTGATGTCGATCGCGCGCGCTCAGGTTGAATCTTCGGTGAATCGCTACGACCGCGGCGTGCGCTGGGAACAAGAAGGGCTCACCGTGCACGGCACGCGCTGGGTGTCGATGTCTCTGCCCGTGTGGCTGTACTCGTATCAACAGGACGATGGCATGTTGCATTACATCGCCGTGAACGGCCGGACCGGCGAGACCATGGGCAGCGTGCCTGTGCAGCAGTGGAAGCTGATCCTCACCGCGCTCACCATCGGCACGTTCCTCGAAGGCATTTCAATTTGGCTAATGGTGCACATGCAATGAGCGACGACAATAGTTGGGTTCTGCTTCTTTCGGGTCCGGCCGGCGGCGTCGGTTTCTACTGGTTGATGTACCGCCATTATCGCAACACCGACAAGTCGCACGCCTACGAGCGCGAGACCAAAGTCGTAGCTAAGCCCGTGACCGGTACCGACCAAAAGGTCGACACCAATAACGGTACGCGGGAATCGCGCATCAAGGGTAACAACGTAAGTGACTATCGCACGCGAGTTGCACGGATGAAGAACGATGGCGCTTGAGTCACCCACAGTGGGCACCCTCCCATATAAGAGAGTGAGTCGGCGTACGCCGCAAGCTGCTAAGGACGTTCAACCGGTCGGCGCGTCTTTGGCCGCAGCTCGCGCCCGAGCGGGGCGAGAGACGCATCGCTCAACGTGGCGCGTCAACTGATCGGTTTTTTTGTTGCTAAGGATCGGTGAATCCTTAAAGAGTGCGTACGCACCAGCATAAAGAACCTCCGCCGAAGTGAACGTATCTCCTGAGAGGATTCGATTTCGCGATTTCGGGTGCCGGAGAGGGGAAAGGGGGATACGCCAGCAAATCTAGTTCGACAGGTCGCCGACTCCCTCCTTGTTCCAAAACCGATTGTTCGTGGGCACTAGTCGCTAATAGCTTATGTTGGACGCCCCTTGTATTCCTGCCGCAGACTCCTCTATACTGAACTATATGGTTCAGTATTCCCCGACACACTTCAACGCCTCCTTCGCTGCCCTCGCTGATGCCACCCGCCGTGGCGTCCTCGATCAGCTCGCACGTGGTGACGCCTCCATCACCGATCTCGCCGACAAGTTCGAAATGACCCTCACGGGCATGAAGAAACATGTCGGCGTGCTCGAGCTGGCCGGCCTCGTGACCACCGAAAAGGTCGGCCGCGTGCGCACGTGCCGCATCGGCCCGTGCCGTCTCGAGGAGGAAATGGAGTGGATCGCGCGTTACCGCCAAGTGTGGGACGCGCGCTTCGAAGCGCTGGACGGTGTCATCGACGAACTCAAACGACAGGAGAAAGCCCGTGGTCGCAAGCAAAGAAAGTGAATCTCGCCGCACGACGGTGCAGAAGAAGTCGGAGCGCGAGGTCGTCGTCACGCGGACGTTCGACGCGCCCGCGCGGCTCGTGTTCGAGGCGTGGTCCAAGCCCGAGTTGTTCAAGAAATGGTGGGTGCCTCGCTCCATGGGCATGACACTTCGCTCGTGCGAACTGGACGTGCGCACCGGCGGCACATACCGTCTGGTGTTCGGCGACGATCCTGCGAACCCGATGGCGTTCTTCGGCAAGTACCTCGAGGTGGTGCCCAACAAGCGCATCGTGTGGACGAACGAGGAAAGCGGTGACGCAGCATCCGTTACCACCGTGACGCTCGAAGAGCGCGACGGCAAGACGCTGCTTGTCATGAGCGAGCTGTATCCCACGAAGGAAGCGCTCGACGCGGCCGGCACTGGCGCACAGGAAGCGACGCACGAGACGTTCGGACAGCTCGACGAATTGCTTGCCGAGCTATCCGCGCGTTGACTCAGTTCGCGATGAAACCGCTGCCCGTGGCCGCCCAGTAGATCGCCGTACACGTGATGCAGGACGATGCATCATTGTACGTTGCCGGTAGTTGGCGGGAGATCCTTCGGTACCGGGGAATAGAATATCCGGTGTATTTGCTTTGCTGAGCTTGATACTCCGTATATCCTATTTCCGGTACCTGAGGGTTCTCTCGGTCACTTCGAACAATTCCAAATCGCTTCAGTGGAGGGATTCATGAAATCGACCGTCTTATTGTGTGCTTTAGTCGCAATGAGTTCGCAGGCTTTCGCTCAAATGGTCAGAGTGGACACTCGTGACTTTCAAATAACCACAGATGAGCGAAGCGCAATCATCAAAGGCGCGGTCACTGCGCTCAATGAGAACTACGTCTTCCCAGAAGTCGCTAAGAAGATGGGGGTGGCGGTACTCGCGCGCGTCGCGAAGCAAGAATACAACTCGATTACGAAGGCAAGCGAACTGGCGCGCAAGCTAACTGCAGATTTTCTGGAGGTCAGTCATGATAAGCATCTGCGTGTGAATTATTTTGCGGACGGCGTGCCATCTCCTTCAAAGGGCGAACCATCGGCGGAAGAGATCAAAATGTTGCATGACGAACTAGCGCGCATTAACTTTAGCTTTCAGAAAGTCGAACGCCTCGAAGGGAACATCGGCTATCTCGAGCTTACGGCTTTTCCTCCACCGCAAGCAGCTGCGCAGACCCTAGCTGCCGCGATGACTTTTGTTGCCCACACGGACGCGTTGATTGTCGACCTACGTCGCAATGGGGGAGGATCTCCAGAGATGGTTGTTGACGTACTTAGCTACTTCTTCGACATGCCGACTCGGACGAATGATATATATGAGCGTGCGGACAATTCGACACGACAATTCTGGACTGCGCCTACCGTCCTCGGATTGCGCTATGGCGGTAAGAAGCCTGTCTATGTTCTGACGAGCAGCCGCACATTCTCTGGCGGCGAAGACTTCGCCTACTCGATACAAAGTCTCAAGCGTGCAACTGTAGTCGGTGAGGTAACCGGTGGCGGAGCTCATCCGACAAGACCGGTTAATATCAGCGAGCGTTTTGCAATTAGTGTCCCGTTTGCTCGCTCTATTAGTCCGGTCACTGGAACTAACTGGGAAGGTGTGGGTGTTAAGCCGGATATTTCGGTTGCAGCTGCCGACGCGCTCGAAACTGCGATTCAATTGGCAAAGCAAAAGTTTTCTGCGGCAACGCAAGCAGTCCCGCGCGTGAATTAGTTAGTCCTAGTGGAAGGTTCGCAGTGGGGCTTTGGCGCTGGGACTAGGATAGCCGGAGTATTTTTCTTTCTCAGACGAAATACAACCGATATCCTATCCAGTACCTGAGATCCTTCATTCCCTATAACTTCGTCTAGCGTAAAAGCTAAATTTAAGAGAGACCTTATGCCCGATAAAAACGTCACCTCCGAGACCAGCGCTGTGTGGGGCAATCATGTGGCTGTCCCTGATACACCCGAAGGGTTTACGGTTCGTACAACCTACCCAACCAACCCAAATGGCGTGGAGGTGATGTTGGAACGATGGAAGGCAGGCACAGAGGAGCCCCCGCATTCTCATCCTGGCGATGACATGACCGTTGTTGTGGAAGGTAAGATGTCGCTACAGTTTTATAGTAAGGGGCCCGCAGGGTTGGTCGCGGATGGAGAGAGGATCTTTTTGCATAAAGGAGAAACTGGCTACGTTCGTGCTGGAAGGATTCACGATGCCAAATACCTTGAAGATTGCAAGCTGGTGTATGTTCACAACGGGGCTTTTGGATTTCACTTGCCGAAGTGAAGCGGAAAACCTTCGGTACCCGGTACCTGGGATTTCTCGGAGCAGTCTGAAGGATCTTGGGTGCCGACTCCGCTCACATTGGCCGATGACGTGATTTTTTATTTCAATCGCTTTTCAGCAGCACTGACCAATTCGGTCAGCGAGCTCTTGAGTGCAATGGCCGGTGAATACAGGGTAAGTAATGTCGGATTTCGGTCGCCCCGCTTACCGGTTCGGCTCCAGTGCTCGTCAAACGGTAAGCAAGCTGATCGAATCGCAAGTCGATGCCGTCTTTGAGTCATAGGACAAGCCCAACTTGCCCGGTTGCAGTTGCGGCGTCATCAAGGGCGGGAAGACCGTTTATTCCAGGGTTTGGGCTCGCCTATCTCGAATACAACGCTTCACTCAACGCGGACACGTCAAGTCGCCTCGACGGTCTCCTAACCAGAAGCGTCAACGCGCCTATGAATAGCAGCAGGCCGCTCGGTTCCGATACGGGCACGGCGCGTTGAACAAATGTCACGCAGTCGTTGCATGCATTAAATTCTTGCGAACTATCTTGATAAACCACGAAAGTATTATGCGATGAAATCAACGTGTAATCGAAAAAGGTGGGCGAGTTATTTAAAAAAAACTGCCAGACGTTACCGTCAAAATCAAAAAACAATTCGATGTTTGGGTCGACGAAATCTGCCTCCGTCCAAAGCTGAGTTCCCGTCATCAGGCTGAAATCGATCAACGCACTCGCGCCAGACTTCGTATTGTCCGTGACTAATGTGCCGGTCAGCGTCGGCGATAATGGCATATCGAATGGCGTACCGCCGCTATCAAACCAATTGCCGTTCACGGTGAAATCGACTTGAATGAGCGCGGCCTCAGCCGCCATGGGCGCTGCCAGTAGTCCTGCCAACAGAAGTCCGAATACTCTCGCTTTCATAATGCAATGCCTTTTCTTACCTTGAAACGCGGCGTGCTGCTACAGCACAACCCAACCAAGCAATTCCTAGTCCTTCAAAATGGAGAGCCCTGTAAATCAACCGGTTATTTAGATAGCAATTAACCCAGGCAGGCGACGTTCATTCCGTATCTGTTTAATCTGTAAGCTTCGCCGACGGCACTGCTGCTTCTTTGAGTGTTACGACAAATGGAAGATCTTCGGTATCGGGAATGGGGATATCGGGTGTATTTGCTTTGGTGAGCTTGATACTCCGTATATCCTATTCGGCACCAAAGCGCGTTGAATACATCTTGGGGAACTGAGCCAAGTCTCCTGTGAGCGAGCACATTCATGATTTCATATGCCTGTCTACGCTTAATCAAGTTGATCGCGATGGTTACCTGCAGCTCGGCAATCGCTGCGGCGGCAAACCCGGCCGAGATTAAGGAGGCTAAATTGCGAGTTGTCGTGACGAACCCCAAAGGTTATGCAGCGACGGCAGCCATCGTGGACGCAAACACTTGCAAGTGGAAAGGTGCGCGCAAAGGTATGCTGGGGTGGATCAGCGGCGGCGCCAAAGTCGATACGGTGCGCGTCGGCATGGTTGACGAACAGCCACCTGCACACGGCATATTGGAACGAACCATCGCCGCAGACGAAAAGATCGCGATCGGGCCGGGATTCGCAGTGGCCCTTATTGGATTCTGGAAAAGCGTCGGCGCAGCAGCAAGTCCATTGCTTAGGCCTGGCGTTACCTCGGCTCAGCCAGGCTCCTGCAGTTCTCCCATATTCGTTCCCGAAGTCGGCAAGCAATACGAAGTGACGCTCAACATGGCTCCAGGAACATGCGAAGTGACGCTGAATGAGCTGTCGGAAGCCGATGGAGAAGTGCTGCGAACCAAGATCGAGGGTCATCAGGCCGTCACCTTCGGACCGAAATTGACCGGTTGCAACTAACTCAAGCGTGATCGGCCCGCTGCACGACTTTATAAATGCGCAGCTCCAGGCTCAACTAACTACAAGGCATTCACGCGCGATCGTGTTCTCGCTCTAGGTTTCTTGCCACTCGCTGCCTATTGCGAGTGGGGTTGCCTCTTCGCAAGCATTTAGGGATTGCTTCGGTACTAAAGTGCGTTCTCGGGACTTTGCATAGATAAGCGTGAGACAGTGAGACAGTGAGATAGCGAGATAGTCAGGCGAAAAATACAGCGGTAGAGCTGCAACCTGAAAGTATCCGGCGTCGTCTAATGCTCCATGCCTGACCCTCAAAGCGCTCCCGACCGCGGCTCACCCGTGTCGGCCCACTGGTGTTGGCTCAGGGCTCCTACATTGAACAACAGATCGAGAACATCATGGATATTATCTTCGACGCTGTCGTTGCCGGACCGCAATCTAAAACGCGTAGCTCCGTGCCGATTGAAAGATCGGTCTCGACATGGAAACTGATGCGGCTCTTCGCAGGCATTGCTGTGGCAATGCTTTCGACAGCGTGCGCGAGCGCGCCTGCTTCCAAACCGACTAGCGAATTCGCCGTGATATCGGACGATGCGTACGCGCCAGCAGGGTCGCGAAGGCTTGTCGTCCATTCGGGAATTCTCGGTCGGGACTTCGTAGTAGTAGTGACCTCACCGCCTGCGGCAATGTACGGCGTGAAGGTGGACTGGACAGGCAAGCCGAAATTACCGGCGATTTATGCGCTCGATGGGGGCTATGGAATCGCAGGTCCGCTCGCGCAGATGATGGCAAGCCAGGGCGTGATGGGTCCATCCTATGTCGTGTCGATCAGTTATCCCGAGGGGAGTGGTGAGAGCCGCAGTATCGATTTACTGTTCCGCAAGGCGATCGACTCGACAGGGACGACGATCGGCGGCGGCGGACAAACCTATGCAGACTTCCTCACGAAAGAGTTGAAGCCGTATCTGGAGCAGCGCTTCGCGATGGATCCGGCGCGCGGCGTGCTGTTCGGGCATTCCTTTGGCGGACTTTTCGCTTTGAATGTGCTGGCGTCTCAACCGGATGCATTTGACCGCTATATCATTGCTAGCCCTTCCACGATGTTCGATGCCGATCTGATGACTGCTCTTCCGCAAGCTGTGCAGAAGGTGAAGGGTAAACGTGTGTATATGGCTGTGGCTGGGAATGAGGCGGCGGAGATGTTGACGGGTGCGGACAAGGCTGCATCGGTGCTGAAGGCAGCGGGCGTGAAGGTGGAGAATCGCGTGTTCGCGAATGAGAACCACATTTCCTATTACGTCCAACTTGTGCCAGCGGCTTTTGCGTGGATCCTGCCGCCGGAAAGTGCAGGCGCGGCGACCGCAGTGGTGACGCAGGCCCAGCTGGAGCGGCTGATCGGCGCGTACAATTTCAACGACGGACGCGTCGCTACCTTCACGATCCGCGACAGTAAGCTGGTCGCACGCATGACCAACCTGCCGGGCGATGCTGTGCTGGATGCGCAGTCGCCCACACGTTTCGCCATCATCCAGTTTGGTGTTGTCATGACGTTCGACGGCGCCGAGAACGGTCCCGCGGCAGGCGTCACCATACGTATCAACGGCGCTGACAGCCACGGAACGCGGCAGAAATAGGCCGAAGCCATGCAAGCAAAACCTAGTGAAAATCACTTCGCAACTTCGCGAAGGCGATTCCGTCATTCCCGCTGATTTGCGCATGACAACGGCTCATTTGAGTGGCTACACACTGCGTCGTCGAGCGCTATTCGACTTAAAACGTCGTGCTGACTTACGCGAGTCGCCCTTGAGGATTTCCTGCGTCGTGTCAATTTGACTCAAGCGAGCGGTCACGTTGCGCCTGGTCCAGCAGCGTCTCGTTTCATTGCCCGAATTTCGGGTTTCATTACATTGATATCGCGTTTCATCCTGGGAGAAAGCACGGCTTCGAGTGGAAGGAGTACTATCGATCGCTATGACTTGTGCTTTCGATCTTACGGTTTGAACCCATGCAATCTTCTGCAGGTTCGAACAACTCGCCGTACGGCCGATCCATCGATGAGGCGTTGCCTCCCGATGTTTGGACGGAAGGCCTGGGGCGTTTCGCCGCTTATCAACGCTATCCGCGATACACGTGGCCGTGGTTCAGGCGGCGTGCGTATGTACTGTGGCCGCTTGCTGCAATTAACGGCGTTTCTTTTGCTATCTGGCACGCATCGTCGATGACGAAATGGGCCGATATCTTTCCTCTCGGCAGCCGCGCTGTCCTTGCTTGGCTGCTCACGGTCAGCCTCGGTCCTCTGTTCGCGATGTTCGTTCGTTATCGACGCTGGCCGTATCGAGTCGAAGTGGTCGCCATCGTCGCTTCGGTTATTCTGGGTGTTGTGCTGTCGAACTTGCTGCAACAATGGATCGCCGATTATCACGATATGTTGATGAATCGGCACTGCTGCAATTCGATGAGTGTACTGAGCGCGGTAGACAGCGTTTCACAGTGGATTGCCATCCTCATGGGCCGCTATCCCTATTGGCTTATGCTTTTCTTGGTCAACGGCGGGTGGGAGCTTCGATCTTATTTCTGGGAACGGCGTTTGCTTGCCGAGCATAAGCGCCGGCGGGATCTCGACGCGTTGCGCCGAGATAAGGCCGACGCGGATTTACGACTCGCAGTCTTGCAAGCACAGATCGAGCCGCACTTCCTGTTCAACACGCTCGCGTCCCTTCGCACGCTATCGCGCACTGATCCGGAGCGCACCGAAGCGACCATCGACGCGCTGACCGGCTATTTGCGTACTACGCTGCCCAAACTGCGCGATGCCGGAACGCAAAGCCCGAGCTTGGGCGATCAGATCGACATCTGTGCTCGTTATCTCGATCTCATGCAAATACGCATCGGCGAACGGCTGCGCGTTGTGCTCGACGTCTCGAACGAGTTGCGTGCGATGGCGTTTCCGCCGCTGCTTCTGATTCCGCTCGTCGAGAATGCGGTGAAGCACGGAGTGGAGCCGATCGTACGGCCGGTGACGATCGCAATTCGTGCACGCATCGTCGGCACGGGTTCGCATCGCATGGTGCAAGTCGATGTCGAAAATGACGGCGCGGAAATGAGCGAGTCCGTTGGAGCTGGGGTCGGTCTTGCCAACGTACGCGCACAGTTGGAACATCGCTTTGGCGCCGAAGCGACACTGTCCATCGACAACCTGCAAGGAGGTGGCGTGCGCTCGCGCATCACGCTACCCGTGAATAAACGATGAGGACGACTGCGATCATCGCTGAAGACGAAACCCCGCAGCGCGAGGAGTTGCGGGAACTCTTGTCAGAACTCTGGCCGGATCTGCAAATCGTGGCGGAATGCGCGGACGGCGTTCAGGCCATCGATGCGTTGCAAGTTCATCGTCCCAACGTGGCGTTTCTCGATATTCGAATGCCGCTGGCCGACGGCTTGGAGGTCGCCAGCCGCGCGGGTAGCAAAACACAGGTGGTATTCATCACGGCCTACGACGCCTTCGCTATACAGGCATTCGAAGACGGAGCCGTCGACTATCTATTGAAGCCGGTCGACCGCGAGCGACTGAAACGAACCGTCGATCGCATCTCAGCAAGATTGTCTCAAGGAAGCCCCCTCGACGTGTCTGCTCTCGTCACGCAACTCGAAGAACGGCTGCGCGCTCGGCCGGAGCGCATCAAGTGGATCACGGCGAGCGTGGCGGGCTCGGTGCGAATGTTTTCCATTGATGATGTCGTCTATTTTCAATCGGACGAAAAATACACTCGTATAGCGACCGCCGCAGACGAAGCGCACATTCGCATACCCATCAAAGATCTGTTGCCGCAACTCGATCCCGACGTCTTTTGGCAGATTCATCGCAGCACGATCGTTCGCGTGCGAGCGATCAAATCGGTGAAACGCGACGACGACGGAAAACTGCAGCTTACGCTCAATGAGAGAGCGGAGTCGCTGGCCGTTTCCCCGTCTTTCGCCGCGCGATTCAAGGGTCTGTAATCGCGCACTGCCCAGGCGGATTCATTCCGTTCCCGTGACAGATGGATTGATTCCCCGCTTTTTCAGTTTGGTCGCATGCGCTCCACAAGCCTTCGCGGCATCCCTAGAGTGGCCTCACTTTCAACCAGGAGAGGCCTATGAGTACACGGCATCGCGCGACAATCCTACATGCGGTCATATTGGCGATCTGGGTAACGGTATGGGCAACGCTGCCCGTGGTTCACGCGCAATCTGGCTCAACGTCATCGCCGCGCGATGGGCTCATTGTTTCCTCCGAGTGGTTAAAACAACACGCGGGCGACGAGGATCTTGTCGTGCTTCAGGTCAGCGAAAAGGGACACTACGACTCGGGTCACATTCCCGGCGCGCGGCTCCTCGATGCGGATGTCATCGTATCTCACGGACATGGAAGCGAGAACAAACTCATGCTCGAGCTGCCGGATAGGGCGATGCTTCTTCCATATCTCGAATCGATTGGGATAGGCGACCACTCGCAGCTCGTCCTCTACTTCATCTCCGATGAATTTCCATCCGCAACGCGGGCCTTGCTGACACTGGATGCCGCAGGTCTCAAAAATCGCATATCGATTCTCGATGGCGGCCTTCGCGGTTGGCAGCGCGGCGGCAATGCACTGACCAAGGATGTGCCCGTCTTTTTAAAAGGGAAACTTTCTCCACTGCCACCGCGATCCCGTGTCGTTGACGGCGAGTTTGTACGGCAAAATTTGAACAAGCCCGGCTACAAGATTATCGATGCGCGTGCGCCGGTGTTCTATGACGGCCGGCAGGCCGGAATGACCACAAAGCTGAAAGGCCATATCCCGGGCGCGATGAACATACCGTTCACTTCAATCACTGCAACCGATCTGAGTTTCAAATCGGCAGATGAACTGTCAGCGTTATTCAAGGCAGCCGGCGTGACGCAGGGCGATCGCATCATCGCGTATTGCCATATCGGCTACCAAGGAACGGCGGTCGTCTTCGCAGCTCGCACGCTCGGCATCGATGCCGTGCTCTATGACGGATCTTTTCAGGATTGGTCGCAACGCGATCTGCCGGTGGAGACGAGCACGCCTTCCATACCCAAGGCGCCGTAATGAGCCCGCGTCCCTATGCAAATCCATACATCGCCGGATGCGGTCTCGGACTCGTGTTGCTCGCGGCTTTCGTCTTTACGGGACAGGGGCTTGGTGCGTCGGGCGCGTTCGCCAATGTCGCAACGGGATTGGTTGGGGCGATCGCGCCGACCGAACTGGCGAGTAATCACTACTTTGGGCGATACGCCACTGCACCCTGGACAGCATGGATGGTCGTTGAGGTGATCGGTCTCGTCGCCGGCGCCGCGATTTCCGCTCTCATATTCGGGCGATGGCGTGTGACAGTGAACAGCGGAGCCGATATTGGTTGCGATACTCGACTCACGACGGCTGCGGCCGGCGGGGCGCTTATGGGTCTCGGCGCTGTGTTGGCGCGAGGATGCACGAGCGGCCAGGCGCTTTCGGGTGGCGCAATGCTCAGCGTCGGCAGCTGGATCTTCATGATGACTGCGTTCATCGCCGCCTTCGCCGCCGCTCCTTTCGTTCGGAGATTGTGGCGATGAGATTCACCGAGAATCTGCTCGTCGCGTTCCTCCTCGGTATGGCTTTCGGTTTTGCGCTGGAGCAGGCCGGACTCGGTGACGCGAAAAAATTGGCCGGGCAGTTTTACTTGCGCGACTTCACCGTAGTGAAGGTCATGTTCAGCGCAATCGTCACCGCAATGTTGGGCGTATTTTGGCTGGGGAGATTCGGTGTTATCGATCCTTCGGCCATCTTCGTTCCGGAAACGTTCGTCTTGCCCCAGGCCGTCGGCGGTCTCATCTTCGGTGTGGGCTTCGTCATCTCCGGTCTATGTCCTGGAACGAGTTGCGCAGCCGCAGGAGCCGGACGTATCGACGGACTCGCGACCGTCATCGGATTGTTGCTCGGCGTCATGCTCACGGGCTTCGCATTTCCCTCCTTCGAGTCGTTCTACGAGAGCGCGGGGTTCGGCGTGTTGACGCTTCCCGAACTCCTTGACGCATCGTACGGATTCGTTGTCGCCTTCATCACCGGCGCAGCGCTACTCACGTTCTATTTGATCGGTCGGGTCGAAGGGCAAGTGGTCGAGGTGCAGGCGTGAACAGCATCGCGAAGACACTTGGTGCCGGTGCTTTCGTGCTAGGCCTCGCCGCGCCCTTCGCAGGGAGTCCCTATCCAATCGTTCGCGGGAACATCGACGTGAACGGCATCGCCCGAACCATTGCGAAGGGCGACGATCACGTCGAGCCGCTGCAACTGGCTCGATGGATTCGCGATCGGCGAGCGAGCTTGCGTGTGATCGATGTGCGAACAGCCGGTGAGTTCGCGGAGTATGCGATTCCAACGGCCGAGAATATTCCGCTCGAACAACTGCCTCACGCTTCGTTCGCGCCGGACGACACGCTCGTTCTTTACTCCGAAGGCGGAGCGCATGCAGCGCAAGCTTGGATGTTACTTCGCGCGATGGGACACACCGATGTGTACTTCATTCGCGGCGGCTTGGTGGATTGGTACGTCGATGTGATGCGTCCTGTGCTGTCGCCTGACGCATCCAAAGAGGAAGCCATCGAGTTCGAGAAAGTGGCTGACCTCAGTCACTACTTCGGCGGTGTGCCGCAACTTGGGCAAGCTGAAGATAGAATGCACGTCACGTCCGACAAGACCCCACGTATAGCAACTATCCGGCGGCGCGGATGTTGAGCGTCGCCACCCCCGAAGCCTTCGAGGAATTGCGTCATCGCGAATTCTCGCGCTTGGACGAACGCGGCATTGCTTATCTCGACTTCACTGGATCTGCTCTCTATGGCGCGTCGCAAGTCGCGGCGTATTCGAAGCAGCTCATGAGTGGCGTGTTCGGCAACCCTCATTCCGAGCATGGCCCGTCGAAGGCGAGCGAAGCCGATCTCGAAATGGCACGAGTGGCAACGTTGGCGTTCTTTGACGCCGATCCGGATGTGTACGATGTGTGCTTCACTGCAAACGCGAGTATGGCGATCAAGCTGGTTGCCGAGAGCTATCCGTTCGGTCGAAGGACGGGTCTTATTCTGTCGTCGGACAATCACAACTCCATGAACGGCATTCGCGAATATGCGCGAGCCGCCGACGCTCCGATAGGCATGTTGCCGCTCGATAACGAACTCCGATTGCAGAACGCAGGCGAGAGGATGGCGGCGTTTGCGAGTGCATACGGTCGCGGCTTGTTTGGATTCCCCGCGCAATCCAATTTCTCCGGCGTGAAGCATCCGCTGGAACTCGCCGCCGAAGCGCAATGGCTCGGCTACGATGTGCTGCTCGATGCGGCTGGCGTCGGCTGCGGTGGAAGCATCAGTCTCCGTCGGCACCCGGTCGAATTCTTGGCGCTCTCTTATTATAAGATCTTCGGCCTGCCGACCGGAGTTGGCGCGCTCGTGGCGAAGCGTGCGGCGCTCGAGAAACTCAAGCGACCGTCGTTCGCCGGGGGGACAGTGGACTTTGTCTCCGTCGAGCACGACCGTCACCAATTGCAGGCGGGACATGCAGGGTTCGAGGACGGTACGCCGAACTTCCTAAACCTCGGCGCGGTCGTGGCGGGATTCGATTTCCTTGCCGGAATCGATCGCATTGCGTTGTCCGCTCGAATGGAGCGAATGACGGGAAGTTTCATCGAGCGCGCGAATAAATTGCGTCGGGAAGGCACGCCCTTGGTTCGAGTTTATGGTCCTGGTTCGATGAATGGGCGCGGCGCCACGGTGGCCTTCAATGTTCTCAACGCCGACGGCTCGACAGTGCCCTATCAAGTCGTCGAAGCGCGCGCGAGAGAGGCGGGTGTTGCACTTCGCGGCGGCTGCTTCTGCAATCCAGGCGCGGCAGAACGCGCTTTCGATTTCCATCGCTTCGACATTGCAAGGTCGCTCGATGAATTGTGTGAGGGTTTTACGCCAATGCGATTTCGAACCCATCTTGGACCCACTGCAACTGTGGGGGCTGTTCGTCTCTCGCTCGGTCTTCCGACGATTCAGAAAGACATCGAACGGGTCTTCGCGGTGATCGAATCCTTCGCGTAGTATTGCTCGAATCGATGGGTGCCCACAAAAAACGCCACTTTTTATTGCTGATTGCTGTCGAAGGTTTCTCAAATGAGACGGCAGCGGAAGTTCTTGGTGTCCCCATCGGCACCGTGTGGTCTCCTTTGCATACCGCCAGACAACAACTCGCAGCCGCCTTGGGTACGTGATCCCTCTCTGAGGGACAGCACTATTCACTTGCAGCGGTGTGATTCTTGTCCAGTCGCCACGGAAATAGTCGCCGCACCGCGGGATCGCGCATCCACAACCCACCCCACATGAACACACCCAGGTAGACACTGAAGAGGACGTGACTGAACAGCGGACTGCCAGCACGGATGTGTGTCGCCATCGCGCCGCCGAGCAAGGCGGTGAATAGCACGGCGCCGAGCACGTTCGTGCGGGGGTACAAGTAGAGTGCGAGGCAGACGAACTCGACGACACCGATCATGAACACATAACCGGGCGGCCAGCCAAGTTGCTGCATCGTTTCGTCCGCAATCGGCATTCCAAGAAACTTCGGCGCAATCGATGCACCGAGCATGAACACGGTGACCAAGCCGGTCAGTACGCGGCCGGTCCAGACCATTGGGGTGGCTTTCATAGTTCTCTCCTACGGTTACGAAATTATTGAGGATTTGAGCCAAGGACGAACGGTAGGGATCGGCGCCGACAGATAGATAGAAGAATAAGAACCGCCGATGCCGGTGTCCAACGAGATTTATATGCCCGTCATGATCGAAGAAGGGGGGGGCGAGCGGGCGAGGGCAGTTAGTCTTTTTTGGCGAGTATTGAACCGTTTTCTGGTTTCGACCGACTATGTACTCAAGTTTCGAAGGAGAGCGCATGAGTCGCGCGGTCAACCAAGTTTTCGATGAAATGCTGGTCCTATATGCCATCGAAGGCAGGCGGGAAGCATTCGATCGCTTAGCACGCCGGTGGCGACCGCGACACTACGCCCACGCATGCCGGTTGCTTGGCCGAAAGGAACTGGCTGCCGATGCCGTGCAGGACGCATGGATCAACATAGTTCGCGGTCTTCATCGGCTTGATGACCCGGCAAGGTTTCCCGCTTGGTCTTACGCAATCGTGACACACCGTTGTCAGGACCTTTTGCGGCGATCTTATCGCGCTCGGGAAAGTGAGATAGATGAAAGTCTCGCGGCGGATGAAACACCCAGCGCACTGGCTGCTCACGATTTAAGGCGCGGATTGCAGACGCTCCCATCGGAGCAACGCATCGCAATCGCCTTGTTCTATAGCGATGGTTTCACGATAGCGGAAATTTCGGAAGTGCTATCCATCCCGGAAGGCACCGTGAAGACTCGCTTGTTTCATGCTCGACGCACGTTGCGTCAATATTTTGGAGGAGAAGCTAATGAGTAAGTTAGACGATGCGATTACGGAGGCGCTTTCAAAAGAAGACGCCGAGTTTCTCGCCGGATTGCAGGAAGAGCCAAGCGCTTTCCGGCAAATGGCGGGCGTGTTTCGCGGTCCACTGAGCGGAATTCATGTGGCGTTTTTGATTGTCGCCATGTCGGCGGGGCTCATGGGGGTGTATGCAGGTTGGCAGTTCGCCATATCGACGGAATTGCGGCCGTTATTCTATTGGGGCGCCGTTACTGGCTTCTGTGTGGTCGTTCTTTCCGTAATACGCGTGGCATTCTTCATGCAGATTCACACGAACCGCATTCTGCGCGAAATGAAGCGGCTTGAGCTGCAGGTTGCGGCGCTTGCGGCTCGGGCGGACCTCAATGCTTTACGTAAATAAGTAGTGAGGTATGTGCGGGCCTTCGGTATCGTGGATAAGGTTATGCGAAGTATTTTTCGGTTCTCCGCTTCGTATCCCGTATATCTTTATCCCCGGTGTTCATGCTACGGGTAAATTTCTCAGACTGTCGATTCACGCGATTTAGACGCAATGCCAATAGCCGGACCAGTATTTCGAATAACGCGTTCCGGAGGATGCGTTCAACGCCACGCGCTTCTGAGCGTGAGCTTTGGGCCTTAGAGTATGGATGTTCGGCATGCAACCAACGATGACGGCAATGAATGGCTGGAGCTGCGACACTTGCTCTGGGCGGATGCCTCGCGCGAGGAGCTCAAAGCGGAGGTCGAAAGCTTCCTCGCAGGCACGGCTCGCGAACCCCAGGCCGTCCTCATTGCCAAAGATGAGAATGGCCGGATCATCGGGTTCGCGGAACTTTCGATTCGGCCCTACGCAGAGGGCTGCAGTTCAGGTCGAGTCGCCTTTCTTGAAGGCTGGTATGTCCGGTCGGACTCGCGGCGCCGGGGAGTAGGCGAAGCCTTGGTTGCTGCTGCTGAACGCTGGGGAGTTGCGAAGGGCTGCGATGAGTTCGCCTCCGACACGCAGGCAGACAATGAGGAAAGCAGAGCTGCACACGTCAATTGTGGCTTCACTGAAGTTGGGGTGATCAGGTGTTTCAGGAAAACGCTTCCTAGCAATGCCATGCGTGCGCGCGAAGGCGGACGTTAGGGCGAACGAAATGGAACCTGAGATTCCCTTGACGGGTGGACGGACGACGGCAGGCGTTGTCCGTATCGGGGATACCGTTCGACGACCCGTCAAAGCGCATGCGGCATTTGCGCACCAGCTGCTGCGTTACCTAGAGAAACAAGGTTTTCCCGGCGCTCCGAAATTTCTCGGCATTGATAGTGCCGGCCGCGAAGTCCTGTCCTTTATGCCCGGCTCAGTACCGCCGGAACTTGGGCACTTCACGGACGTGCAATTACTTTCAGCCGCTCGGCTTTTGCGAAAGCTTCATGACGCAACGCGCGGCTTTCCGCTTGGAGAGAGTTCTGAAGTCATTTGTCACGGAGACCCGAGCCCGTGCAACTGCGTGTTTGCAGATGGAGTGCCCACAGCGTTCATTGATTTTGATGAGGCGCATCCTGGTTCAAGGCTCGACGACTTGGGATATGCCGCATGGCTGTGGATTGATGTAGGCAATGACGAACTCGCCGTGGACTTCCAGGCACAACGCGTGGCGAATTTCTTCACAAGTTACGGCATGGACGCAGGCGAAGCCATTCCTGCGATCATCGCGGCGCAGATAGCGCTCGCCGAGCGAACGAATGTTGCAGGCGTCCGCGAATGGTCAAACAGCTGTCGTTCCTGGGTTGAGCGCAATCGGCCCGAATTATCGGCAGCAATCTCAGCGTGCTCTAGCAAAGTTATTCGGCCTACGTGCGAAGACAAAAGCGGTTGAGGGTGAAACTCAATTGTTCCCATCTGCGTCTAAATCGTCTTTAGCAGAGATGACTGATGCCGGCTCATTGGAGTGCTTCGATGATTTCTACATTTGCCATGTTCCCACTACTCATGCTGCTCGCCGCGCCTCCGCCGCCGGTTGTCATGGACGCGACGATCAAGACCCGGTTAGACGCCGATCTACGGTGTCGGCTAGGCGTCTATGCGTTGCCCGATGAGCGATATCTGACAATAGCCGGCAGTGAGGGACATCCGCGTAACTTGCAATACCTCCGGTCAGACGGCCGACTGGGTCGGTTGGCAGAGCAACCTGATGGAAGCTATGCAGCGACTGGAAACGTCAAACTAATAGCTCGATTCGAACCTTGTGCGTCTGGCATTTTGCATCTGCAGGAAGGCACCGAGGCAGCGATTGTCGGGCGACGGATGCCGCTGGTCGTGCACGAGACTCAGTTCCACAGCGGCGAGATTAGGTTGAACGGCAAGCTGGTGCTGCCGCCTGGCAGCGCGGCGAAAGCGTTGGCTGTCTGGATCACCGGATCCAACAACAATCCGGAGGTTGACGATCTGATCTGGTGCTATGAACTTGCTCGCCGCGGCGTGGGGGTCTTTGTCTACGACAAACGTGGCATCGGCGGTTCGGGCGGCGCGATCACGTCGGATTTCCATCTTCGCGCGGCAGATACGGTCGCCGCTGTTCGTGAAGCTCGGCGGTTGGCGCCGCGCATAAAACGGGTCGGGGTAATCGGCGCAAGCCAGGGCGGTTGGGTCGCGCCTTTGACGGCTAGTTTGACTCCGCTCGATTTCATGGTGGCCGCCTTCGTCATGGCCGAAGGGCCCACAGCACAGGACCGAGCAGTGGTGGAAGACCAGCTTCGCCGGGCAGGATTCAGCGATGCGACAGTGTTGGATAAGGCACGTGCGCTGACGGCGGCGACCGAGCGAATCGTTCGCTCCAATTTTACGGACGGCTTCGAAGCCCTAGACGCGTTGAAGGAGGCTTATGCCGGTGAGCCTTGGCTCGCTGCGATCGTCCCTCGTTCCTACACGGGCATCCTCTTGCGCGTAACTTCGGCGCAGGCGCGTGAAGCTGGCCCCAAGGAGGGAATCACGTTCGACTACGACCCCCAGCCGTTAATCCTGAAGGCGAAGGCGCGACAACTCTGGCTGCTAGGCGGCGAAGATCGGCAGATACCGCTCGCCAATACACTGCCTGCCTTAAAGGCAATTCAGCAGTCGCGATCCGACCTGAACATCATCGTGTTCCCTGCGGCCGATCATGGATTGATCCAGCCTGCGAAGGGCGGCGCGGAAGCATTCGCTTATCCCCCAGATCTCTTTGACAAGCTAGCGAACTGGATCACGGTTGTTCAGGTCGCGGTGAACGGTCAACACGCAGATGGGGCTTCGGGGAAGCGACACTGAAGAACCTCTGAAGCTTCACGCCAAAATGCTCCAATAGTCTTGGATTGGTGGGCTCAAAATTGCGAATCGACTCTATTCGTAGACAAGATGTAGATTGCTTGGCGCATTGATGAAACGTAAGAAGACCTTCGATGCCGGTCAACTTCTTCCGCAGGGAAATCCGGCCGGGTACTCATTGAATGACCACCGCGCCTCCGCCAGTCCCCGGGTCGTTCACAACGCCGAGCGGTATCCACGGGGTGACGCCGCTCTTCGAGTATTTCGTCGGCGGCACTTCGGGCCGGAGTGATTTCGGCGCGACGTCGCATATGTTGTCGCCGTCCACCTTGCCTAGCTGCAGTTCGGGCAGTTTTTCTCGCATGGTATTCAAGTAGCGCCACTGTCCGGTGACGGGAGACTTGGCCCACCACGTGACGCCCGTTGCCATGAACTGATCGAGCTGTCCGTCGCCGAAGAAATCGCAGGATCCGAGTTGCGACAGCGGGTTCGGGGCATCGAACACGTTGTCTTTTCCAACTTGAATGGGGTTCGAAATGTTGTCACCGAAGATCCCGCAGCTGCCGTTCTGTTTGATTGCATCGCTGCGGTCGTTGGTGAAGACATTGTTGTTCACCACGGCCTTGTCGGCGGGATTGCCGCGAATCTTGATCGCCGGTCCTTCGTCGTAAAGGATGGTGTTGCGTTCGATGATCATCGTTTCGCCGGCGGTGCCGCACTGCCAGTTGTGCGAGCTGTAGAAACTGTTCTGATCGCCGTGCATGTCGATCTGATGGGTCTGCCAACAGACCCCGCCGATGATCGCGCCGGCGCCGGCGCCCAGAGCGGCACCGCCGAGGGCACCGACGATTGCACCAGGTATTCCTCCCGTGATTCCGCCGATGATTCCGCCGATGATTCCACCCACAATGCCGCCGACGACTGAGCCGGTGCCGGTGCTGTCTGCGCAGTGTTTCCCGCCGCCTTCTAAAAAGAGGTTGTCTCGCAGGGTGTAGCCGGAGTAGTCCTCTGCATCGTCCGAACGGCTACCGCCCGCAACCGCGTGACGATTTTCATCGAAGACGTTTCGTTCGATGGTCATGTACGCGCCGCCGGATGACTCGACTCCGTAACCCCAGCCGGCGCCATGCCGGTTGTGATGAAAGAAACTGTTCTTCACGCGCACCGCATTCGGGTTGGTGTTGAACAGCCGTCCGCGCTCCGCTAACTCGACGTTGTCCACCACCTGAATCCCGAGGCCGCTCCAGTGAAAGACTTCCAGGTTGGAAATTTCGATATTGCGAATGGGCTCGATCCCGGAAGCCGGCGCGACGAGAATGGCTTTCTCTTTGATGTCGCCTTGGGCGATGCCGTCTGTCGGGCCTTGCAACCGAAATCCCGCGACGAGCACATTATCGCCGCGGATGACGAAGAGCGGCGACGATCCGCGATGATCCGTGATGAATATACGCGGTCCAAGCCGACGGGCGTTGCGTTCGCATCCCGGTGAAGCAATCAAGGTGCGGTTGTCGCCGATCGGGATGTCCTTCACGCCCGTCAAGTCGATGTCGACATTGCAGAACTCAACGACCTGCGAAGGATGCGGGGAATCCGATAGCGCGCCTACCAATGCTCGCGACGGCTCCGGTGTTTCGGCATTGATGACGACGTGCGGCGGGTAATTCACGGTCACGTTGACGAATTCGCTGCGTTGTTGGAACACGCCAAGGCGCGTAACGCTGATGGTGAGCGTGAAGCGCTTGCTGCGGCCTATCTTCACCGATCGGCTTCCGGTCTTTTGCACTGCCTGACCGTTCAACTTCACCGTGACGCTGCTGCAATTGCTTGGCATATCAACGGACCACTTCACAATCGTCGGGTCGCCGAGCATCACGGGATTGGGTTGCGCCGAAATTTTCATCGTTGCGTCTTCGATGCAGGGTGAGCCTTCGACTTCGCCGTCATTATCGGGCGGAAGCTGAGCGTGGGCATCGAGAAAAATGAGCGACAGTCCCAGCAGTAAGGTCGACCGTATGAAAGTCCGCATGACGACTCCTTCGAATCCGCTCGATTCACAGCAGAATCGAGTCGCGCATACAGTGGCAGATATCGAAGGTTGTCATCGTCGTACCTTGGGGCACGCTGTACCTTGGTACATCGGCATATGGACAAAGTGCGTTTCGTTTTCGAAGTAAGTCGAAACAAAAGCATTGCTAGAGGCGTTAACCACCCAAGCGACCGAACGCCTATCCCAATGAATGGCCACTTCGGTACGCGGACAGTATGATGTGTTAACTGACCCCCTAACAGACCCTGTGAGGAACGCAACGATGAACAAGAACACAATTTGTCTTTGGTACGATCGCGATGCGGAACAAGCTGCGCGCTTTTACGCCAAGACGTTTCCCGATAGTACGGTTGGCGCGGTGCATCGTGCGCCGTCCGATTTTCCTGGTGGCAAGGAAGGCGATGTGCTGACCGTCGAGTTCACGGTCTGTGGCATACCCTGCATGGGTCTCAATGGCGGAAATGCATTTAAGCAGAGCGAGGCGTTCTCCTTTCAGATCGCAACCGTCGACCAGGCCGAGACCGATCGGTATTGGAATGCGATCGTTTCTAATGGCGGCGCAGAGAGCGCGTGCGGTTGGTGTAAGGACAAGTGGGGTCTGTCATGGCAAATCACTCCACGCGTATTGACGGAAGCCATGTCCAAAGGGGGCGACGTTGCAAAGCGCGCGTTCGAGGCGATGATGACGATGCGGAAAATTGACGTCGCCAAAATCGAGGCGGCAGTGCTGGGCAAAACGTGAATGAAGTTCTCCGATGTGCAGTTAACCGGCCGTGAATAAGGAAGTCGAAGGAAGCCGCACGACGTATTCTCAATCGCGTCGCATTCTGTTGCTGCTTCTCATTCCCTTGCCCGCTCTATTGATTGCAGGCCGGTTGCTTGAGTTCGAATACGATTGGCTACCCATTGTCGTGACCAGCCTGTTCGCGCTTGGCGCGATTGGGCTGGGATTGACTCATGAAACGCTAGTTCTCGATTTTGCAACGCGTCAATGCGTATACGCAACGACGACTGCTGGAATCTTCAGAAGCAGAGTATCGTTTCACTTCACGGATGTGGTGGGATGTCACTTCCTCGGAACAATTCCCAATGACACCGTGGGCGGGAGGGAAGTAAAGGCGGCTACAACGGCGTACTACGTTTATCTTTTATACCGTGACTCAAGCGGTAAGTTGGCCGATCAGATCGAGGTCGGCGTGTACTTAGATAAGTCTGATGCCATGGCGGAAGCGAATGAGTTGATTCAACGCGTGGGCGGAAAAATTTACCTGACTAAGGATCTTCCCGTCGATTGAGGTCGGCCACCGCGAATAACTCCTTCCCTCGTTGCTGGATGCGTACAGCGCGGAAATGATGATGTCGGGTCATCTCACCCGGCACTATTGGCGATCAGATGCGTAGAGTGGCGTAATTTCTTTACGACGTTAAGTAAGCAACCCAGTGT
>CAZQYC010000031.1:0-43546 GCA_964597495.1 uncultured Steroidobacteraceae bacterium
TCCGTTCCACGAAGCGTCGCATGCGTTGCTCGCGACCGATCCGAATTGCTGGGTGTTGCATCCCGGCGAGAGCTGGCATGGTTTCGAAGGATTGCCGAACGGCTGGTGCATGCTCGATCCCATCAAGCTAGGTGTCGTATGTCCGGGTATGAAGACGGACGGCGAACTCGATGCACACGGAATTCCCGGCGACATCGTCACCGCTTATCTCGCCCGTCACGGCATCGTCCCGTCGCGCACGACGGACCACATGGTTTTGTTTTTATTCTCGATGGGCGTGACCAAGGGAAAGTGGGGCACGCTGCTCAACACGTTGCTCGATTTCAAGGCTGACTACGACCGCAACGCGCCGCTGACGGAAGTGTTGCCGCAGATCGTCGCGGCCGCGCCGCAGCGTTACGTCGGCATGGGGCTGAAGGATCTAGGCGACCAGATCTGGGCGCAGTTGCGCAAGAGCAGGCAAGGCCATTGGCAGGCACAAGCCTACGCGACGCTTCCAAGACCCGAGATGACGCCGCGTCGAGCCTTCCAGAAGCTGATGTCGGGCGACGTCGAGAAAGTGCCCGTATCGGAGATGGCCAATCGCGTCGTCGCCGTAGGCGTCATTCCGTATCCGCCCGGCATTCCTATCGTAATGCCGGGCGAGAACTGCGGTCCCGTCGACGGACCCTGGCTTACCTATCTACGCACGTTGCAGGAGTACGGACATTGCTTCCCGGGATTCGCCAAGGAGGTCGAAGGCACCGAGGAGCGCGACGGCACCTATTACATCTACTGCATGAAGGAGGCGCGAAATTCGATAGCGCGATCGCGGTCATGATCCAGTTTCAGGTCAATACGCCGAACATGCCCATCCCGTTCCACAAACTTCTCAAGATCGTGGCGCTCGTCGACCGCGACGATTCGCAAACGAAGGCGTTGCTCGCCAATCTTGCGGAAGAAAAATTCGAAATCGAATTTAGCGACCGCTACGATCGGGACGTTTCGGAAGATGCGAACGTCGGCGCTTACATCGCGTCCATCGACGGATCGCGGCGCGAACCGGCGCGCAAACTCGCGCAAGCGGTTCGCCACATCGGTTTTCGCACGCCGCTCTGGGCGTTGGCCGACTCGCACAAGATTTCGGACACCGCCGTGCTCGGCATGACGGGCGAAGTCCACGGTTATATTTACCTGGGGCAGCAGACGCCGGCATTTTACGCAAAGCAGGTGGCCGCCAGCATCGCAGAGTACGGCGCGAGCCTGTTGCCGCCGTTCTTCGGCGGCATGATGGCTTATGATTCCAAGGCGAACGTGTCGTTCGCCTGCCCCGGGCATCAAGGCGGCGAATTCTATCGAAAGTCGCCCGCCGGACAGCTGTTCTTCAAGCACTTCGGCGAGCAGATCTTTCGCAACGATCTCTGCAACGCCGACGTCGATCTCGGCGACTTGCTCATTCATGTCGGCGCGGCTGTGGACGCACAGCGACATGCTGCATCGGTGTTCGGCGCCGATCGAACTTACTTCGTTCTCAACGGCACGTCGACCTCCAATAAAGTCGTCACTCAGGCGCTTTTGCGCCGCGGCGATCTTGTGCTGTTCGATCGCAACAACCATAAGTCGTTGCATCAAGGTGCGCTGGTGCAAGCCGGCGCCGTGCCGATTTTTCTGCCGACCGCGCGTAATTCGTTCGGCATGATCGGTCCGGTGGATTGGGAAGCGTGGGATGAAAACGCGCTTCGCGATCGGATTAAGGCTCAACCGCTTGCCGGCGATCCCGATCGCTACAAGGCGGAGCGTCCTTTTCGACTGGCGTGCATACAGCTTTGCACGTATGACGGCACGATCTATAACGTGCGCAAGGTGCTCGAGAAGATCGGGCATCTGTGCGATTACGTTTTATGGGACGAAGCGTGGATCGGCTACAACGCGTTCCATCCGCTATTCAACGATCACAGCCCGATGCGAATCGAGAAACTCGGCCCGAAGATGCCGGGGCTTTTCTCTACGCAATCCGTGCACAAGCAAGGCGCGGGTTTCTCGCAAGCGTCGCAGATTCACAAGCGAGACGAGCACATTGCCGACCAGCAGCGTTTCATCAATCACAAGCGCTTCAACGAGTCCTTCATGATGCAGGCGTCGACGTCGCCTTTCTATCCGCTGTTCGCGGCGCTCGACGTCAACGCCAAGATTCACGAAGGCAAGGCCGGAGAGATGCTCTGGGATCGTTGCATCGAACTCGGCATCGAAGCGCGCAAGAAAGTACGCGAGTTCGGCCGACATTTCACGGTGTCCGGACGCGATGCACACGAAAAATGGTTTTTCGATCCGTTCGTCCCGGATGTCGTCAGCGTTCGCGGTTCGAAGTTCACGCAGGACATCACCGATGTTCCGTGGGAGGACCTATCGACCGACCTGATCAAGACGGAACAGCAGTGCTGGACTTTCCGTCCGGGAAGCTCCTGGCACGGCTATCAGATCGGCGCCGACGGATATGCGATGGTCGATCCCAACAAGCTCATGCTCTTGACGCCCGGTATCGATCGCAAGACGGGCGACTATCTCGACTTCGGCGTGCCCGCGACCGTGCTCGCGAATTTCCTTCGCGAGCAGCGCATCGTGCCGGAGAAGTGCGATCTCAACAGCATTTTATTTCTGATGACGCCAGCGGACGACGAAAGCAAGCTCAATACGCTGATCGCGAAACTCGTCAAGTTCAAGAACCTCTGGGACGAGAACGCGCCGCTTGGCGAAGTATTGCCGACGCTTTATGCGCAGAACAGCGCTCGCTACGCCGGTTACACCTTGCGCCGGATTTGCCACGAAATGCATGACTTCTACCGCACGGCGAAGGTGAAGGAGCTGCAGCGGCTGTGTTTTCGGGCGGAGAGTTTTCCGGAGCTCGCTATGTCGCCGGAAGCCGCCTACGAAGCGCTGGTCGCCAACGAAGTGGATTACGTTCCGCTGGAAAACATCACCGGCCGTATCGCCGCCACGCTTGCGCTTATTTATCCGCCCGGCATCGGCGTCATCGTTCCAGGCGAGCGATGGGACGCGCGGGCGCGTCCGATGCTCGATTACTTCTTGACCTTCGAAAAATCGTTCAACCGCTTTCCCGGCTTCAATTACGAAGTGCAGGGTGTCTATCAGGAGCAGGAAAATGGCCGTATCAAGTTCTACACCTACGTCGTTCGTGAATGATTCGCCGACGGTGAAAACGAAGGAGAGCGTCGTTCAGGGAAAAAAGAAAATGAACCTGATGCAGCTCACCTTCATCGTTGCCGTCAACATGATGGGTTCCGGCATCATCATGTTGCCGACCAACATGGCGCAAGTCGGCGCGATTTCGCTGCTTTCGTGGCTGGTGACGGCCGTGGGTTCGATGGCCATCGCTTATGGCTTCGCCCAAGCAGGAATATTCAATCACCGCAGCGGCGGAATGGCTTCCTATGCCGAGGATGCATACGGCAAGGACGGCTACTTTCAAGTGTTCTTTCTTTATTTCCTGTCGCTTGCCATCGGCAACGTCGCCATCGCCATTTCGGCGGTCGGCTATCTTTCCGCGTTCTTCCCTGCGCTCAAGGCGACGCCGATCAGCACGTGCATCAGCGTGATCGGTTTGCTGTGGCTCACGACGATCGCCAATTTCGGCGGTCCGAGCGTGACCGGAAAGATCGGATCGGTGACGGTCTGGGGCGTGATTCTGCCGGTCGGCGCGATCTCGCTACTCGGCTGGTTTTGGTTTAGCGGTGATACCTTTGCGGAAGCGTGGAACCCGAAAGGCCTTGGCATTGCGGAAGGCATGGGTTCGAGCATCGCGCTCACGCTGTGGGCCTTCCTCGGCATGGAGTCGGCGGCGCAGAACTCGTCCGCGGTCGAGAATCCGAAGCGCGACGTGCCGCTCGCCTGCATGTTCGGCACGCTGGGCGCTGCCGCTATCTACATTCTTTCCACTACCGTCATTCAAGGCATCGTGCCGAACAAGGAATTGGCCGATTCCACCGGTCCGTTCGGCCTCGCCTACGAACACATGTTCAATCCGTTGGTGGGCAAGGTCGTCATGGGGCTTGCCGTGTTGGCTTGCCTCGGATCGCTGCTCGGTTGGCAGTTCACGATCGCTCAGACCGGAAAATCGGCCGCGGACGAGCGCATGTTTCCGGCGTTCTTCTCGAAGGTGAACAGCATGGGTGCGCCGATCGTCGGCATGATCGTGCTCGGCATCGTGCAAACGATTCTTGCGCTGTCGACGATTTCGCCTTCGCTCAGCGAGCAATTCGGCGTGCTGGTGAACCTCGCCGTCGTCACCAACGTCATTCCCTACATCATCGCGCTCTCCGCGCTGATAGTGATGATGCATACGGCGAAAGTAGGCGGGACGCAGCGGCGATTGAACGTCGTTATCGGCTTAGTGGCGATGGCGTACAGCGTCTACGCGATTTACGCCTCCGGAAAGGACGCCGTGCTCGGCGGCACGCTCGTGCTCGGTATCGGCTACATCATTTGGGGATTCTTGGCGCCGCGCTTCTCCGCTTCGTCGCCGACCGCCGCCGGGAACGAAGGCAAGGTTTGAATCCTGTAAGCACAACCTCACGACAGGGGATTAATCAATGTCAATCGAAGCCATGCGAATCGAAACCATGCCAATGGAAGCAAGGGCGTTTGCAAACCGCCGTCAATCGCCGCTCCCAATCGTCGCGATACTGGCGGTGTTGTCCAACTTGACCGCCATCGCATCCGTCACCGCAGCAACGCTGGATCGGATCCGCGAGTCGGGTCACATCAAGCTCGGATATCTGAGCGATGCTCGTCCGTTTAGTTATGAAACCGAGCGCGGCCCGGACGGCTTTTCGATCGACCTTTGCAAGCGCGTCGTCGCGGAGGTCAAGAGGGAACTCGCGATCGACTCGCTTACCGTGGACTGGGTGCCTCTCAGCTTGGAAGGCCGATTGCGCCAGGTGCAGCAGGGCACCGTCGATCTACTTTGCTCGCCCACCGGCGTGACCTGGGAGCGCAGAAAAGACGTCTCGTTTTCGATACCGATTTTCTCCGGCGGCGCTCGTGCCGTATTGCGCGCCGACGCGTCCTCGTCGCTGCGCAATTCCCTGTCCGACGTTCGCAACTTCCATGTCGTGTGGCGAAGTTCGCCGGCGGCGAAGACGCTGAGCAGCACCACCGTGGCGGTGGTCGCAGGGACGACCACCGAGAGTTGGCTGGCGCGCCGACTTGCTTCGTTGGAGCTCGATGCCAAGACCATCGTGGTCAAAGACTACAAAGAGGGATTGCAGCTGCTTCGCGAACGCAAGGCCGACATCTTCTTCGCCGATCGCGTTTTAGTGCTGAAGGCAATGGCGGAGAAGTCCGGGCAGATAAACCCGCTGCAGAGAGAGTTCTCGGTGCTCGAACGTCTGTTGACTCACGAGCCGTTTTCGCTCGCCCTGGCGCACGGCGACGAAGAGTTTCGTTTGGTCGTCGATCGCTCCCTGGGACAGTTTTACGCCACCAAGGAATTTTCCGAGCTCCATGGGAAATGGCTCGGGGAATTCCGTGAAGACGCTCGCAACTACTACCTCTGGAACACGTTGGAGCAGTGAAAGCGTTGCGCCGGTCGCCGGCGCAAACGTTGACGCAACGACTGTCTAGGGTATCGAGCGGCCGGATCGGATCGAAGGACGCTGGTCGGATTTTTCCGCGTCGGATTCTTATATTGGGGAATTAAATGATTGAGCGAAGCATCAAGCGATTGAGCATGCGAGTGTTGATGGTCGACGACGAACTCGGCACGCCGACGGCCGAGGGACGCGCCGCGCGTGCGCTGGTCGACGAGATGCAGCGGAGGTCGATCGAAGTCATCGAGGCGAACTCCGCCGAAGACGGCGGATCGGTGATCACGTCCGACACGGCGATTCATGCTTTGTTGATCGATTGGACGCTGGGCGACGATCGAGACCATGTGCGGGCGCGCAAGTTTCTCGAGTACGTCCGTTCGCGTAACGACAAGATTCCGATCTTTCTATTGGCCGAACGCGGTCAGGCGTCGCTCATTCCCGTCGACGTGATGGAGATGGTCGACGAGTTCGTTTGGACGCTCGAAGACACGGCCGCGTTCGTCGGCGGTCGCGTCGTCGCCGCAATTCGTCGCTATCTCGAAGCCATGTTGCCGCCGCTCGCCGCTGCGCTCATGCGCTTCAGCCAGGAATACGAGTACTCCTGGCACACGCCGGGCCATGCAGGCGGCACGGCATTCCTGAAATCTCCAGTGGGCCGGATTTTCTTCGACTACTTCGGCGAGAACATGCTGCGCTCCGACCTGTCGATCAGCGTCGGCAGCTTAGGATCGCTGCTGGACCATACGGGCGCGATCGGCGAGCACGAGAAGTACGCCGCGCGCGTGTTCGGCGCGCACCGAACATATTGCGTCACCAACGGCACGTCCATGTCGAATCGCGTGATCTTCATGGCCGCCGTCGCGCGTGATCAAATCGCGTTGTGCGACCGTAACTGCCATAAGTCCATCGAGCATAGCTTGGTGATGTCGGGCGCGATACCGACCTACCTGGTGCCGCTTAGAAATCGCTACGGAATCATCGGTCCCATACCGGCGTCACGTTTAGACGAGGCGGCGATTGCGGCGGCTATCAAGCAGAACCCGCTGGTTAGGAAGGGGCTCGACACGCGCGCCGTGCATTCGATCATCACCAACTCCACTTACGACGGTCTTTGCTACAACGCGCGGCGCGTCGAGAAACTGCTCGATCCGAGCGTCGATCGAATCCACTTCGATGAAGCTTGGTATGCGTACGCGCGGTTCAATCCCCTGTACCGCGATCGCTTTGCGATGCACGACGATCCTAAGGACCACAAAGGGCCCACGGTATTCGCCACTCATTCCACTCACAAGTTGCTGGCAGCCCTTTCGCAGGCGTCGTTTCTGCACATTCGCGACGGCCGCAATGCGATTCCTCATTCGCGATTCAACGAATCGTACATGATGCAGGCGTCGACTTCGCCGCTGTATCCAATCATCGTGTCGAACGACATCACGACGGCGATGATGGACGGACCCGGCGGGGCCACGCTGACGACCGAATCGATACAGGAAGCGGTCGCGTTCCGAAAAACGGTACGCCGTGTTTATCAGCAGTTCGCCGATAAGAAGGAATGGTTCTTCAATCCCTGGAACGCCGACGTCGTCAAGGATCGCAAATCCGGCAAGAGCATTCGTTTCGAGGAAGCACCGGACGAGCTGCTCGTTAGCGACCCCGAATGTTGGGTCCTGCATCCGAAGGATTCTTGGCACGGTTTCGGCGATCTCGAAGACGGCTACTGCATGCTGGATCCCATCAAGGTGTCGATCCTGACGCCTGGCGTGGCTGCCGAGGGCGGTCTCGAAAAGCGCGGCATTCCCGCAACGCTGGTGACGGCGTATCTGCATCACCGGAGCATCGAGGTGGAGAAGACGACGGACTTCACGATCCTGTTTCTCTTCTCGATGGGCATCACCAAGGGAAAATGGGGAACGCTGCTGAACGCGCTGCTCGACTTCAAACGCGACTACGACGGCAATGCGCCTCTCACGCAAGTTCTGCCGGGTCTCGTAGCGAGTCATCCGCAGGCGTACGGCGACCTTGGGTTGCGCGATCTCGCCGACCAGATGTTCGAGCAACTTAAGGAATCGCGGCAAACTCACTGGCTTGCCGAAGCGTTCTCGACGTTGCCGACGGCCGTCATGACGCCGAGCGCCGCGTATCAATATCTGGTGCGCGACGAAATTGAACATGTGCCGCTCGAGGAGCTGGCGAATCGAGTGCTCGCGACCAGCTTGGTCCCCTATCCCCCTGGAATTCCGATGCTCATGCCCGGCGAGCAGATGGGCAGGAACGACGGTCCGTATCTCGGTTATCTGCGCGCCTTGTCAGCGTGGGATAAGCGTTTCCCGGGATTCGGCCACGACACGCACGGCGTCGAAGTTCGCGACGGCATTTACTACGTCCAGTGCTTGAAAGCGGGCGGGCAGGGTAAAAGTGCGTGACGCAGTCCGTCCGCAAAATGTCGCTCTTGCAGGCCACGATGCTCGTGGCCGGCAACATGATCGGCACCGGCATTTTCTTGTTGCCGGTGAATCTCGCGCAAGTAGGCGGCATCGCCATCTTCGGCTGGTTGATCGCTACGTTTGGGGTCGCTGCACTTGGCCTTGCGTTCGCGAAATTGGGCGAACTCAATCCGCAAGAGGGTGGGCCCTACGCTTACGCGCGCGACTTCTTGGGTCCGTACGCGGGTTTCCAAACGAACTTCGTGTACTGGTTCGGCAATTGGGTCGGAAACATTGCGATCGCGGTGGCTGCCGTCAGCTATCTCGCCGAATTACTTCCGCCCTTGATCCATCCGCCGATGAGCATCCTCGCCACGGCAGCGGTCATTTGGCTGCTCACGCTGGCCAATATCCTGGGTCCGCGCATCGTCGGCGCGCTCGAAACGTGGACGATGACGCTGGCGTTGATCCCTATTCTGGCGGTCGCGTTTTTTGGCTGGTTTTGGTTTAACCCCACGATCTTGATGGATGGATGGAATGTGAGCGGCAATTCGAACATGAGCGCGGTGTCGCGCGCCGCCTCGATGGCGCTCTGGGCGTATATGGGGATCGAAAGCGCCGCCGTGTCGGCGGGCGTGATCGAGAATCCGAAACGCAACGTGCCGCTGGCGACGCTGATCGGACTCGGCCTCGCCGCGATCGTTTACATACTGAGTTCGACGGTCATCATGGGAATTTTGCCGAACCATGAGTTGCGTAATGCGCACGCGCCTTTTGCGGAAGCGGCAAGGCTTATGATCGGCGCGCCCGGCGCGATCGTCATCAGCGTGTGCGCGGTCCTAAAATCCGTGGGATCGCTCGGCGGCTGGATGTTGTTGGTCGGGCAATCGGCAAAAGCGGCGGCCGACGACGGAATGTTCCCGCGTTATTTCGCCCGCCTCAATCGGTATGGCGTTCCGGGCGTTGGACTGAGCATCGTCGCCGTGCTGATGACGATCATGCTGCTCGTCACCGCTTCGCCGACGTTGGCGGATCAGTTCAATCATCTCGTCGATCTTGCCGTCATCCTGATCGTCGTGCCGTACGTCTATTCGGCCGTCGCGATGGTGAAAGTGGTCTACGACCATCGGCTGCCGAGGAAAACCTTCGTTACTTATAAATGGATCGCCATCGTCGCCGTTGCCTATTGCCTGTGGGCGATCATCGGCGGAGACACCACGACGGTGATGCATGCCTTTGTCGCGCTGTTGATCAGCGTTGCGCTCTATCCATTTTTCATTCGTTCGATGTCCGTCGCCGCTGAACGCACTCGCGCACAACGCTCGGGTGGCGTGCGTTCGATTGTGGATAGCCCGGTATCCGCGGCAAGCAACCCGAAGTAAATGTTCATCATGGTAAGTAGGAGTTTCGACATGCAGCCTCTTTCTGAAATCGCTCGCACGTTTCGTCTGAAACCGCGCGCTGCCTTTGCGGCCGCGATGTATCTCGCGTTCGCCGCGAAGCCGGCTCTCTCCGCGGAAGAAGCGGCCGCAGTACATCCGCCAGGGCTTCCCTCGGCGGTGGACTGGAAGTTCAACTTCGACGGCTCGCTCGGGGCTTTCGGTTTCGCGAATTCCCTTTACCTCAACCCAAAGCCCGGCCAGCCCATTGGAAACACGAGCGGCAACTGGTTCGAAGGAGCCGTCAAACCGGCACTCAGCGGAGTGTATGAAACCTACGGCAAGCAAGAGCTTTATGGAAAAGTGAGTGTCGTGGGCGAAAGTACGTGGAGCGGCTCGCCAAGCTTGGTCGGTGGGGACGAGTCGTCGTTCGATGTCGAAGATCTCTACATCGGTTGGCGGTCTCGCAACAGCATCGGGCACACCGAAGACATGTTCGAACTCGTCGGCGGTCGCACTCAATACAAGATCGGACACGGCATGCTTCTCTGGGACGGCGCCGCCGAAGGCGGTTCGCGCGGAGGTTATTGGACGAATGCGCGTAAAGCGTGGAAGCTGGCAGGCATCGGTCGCATGCGCGTAGGCGGCAACACCTTCGAAGCGTTCTACCTTGAGAAAGACGAACTGCCCGAATTGGACAACAACAACCAAGTGTCGGGCGTTAATTGGGATTTTTCGTTCGCTGAAAATGCGACCATCGGCGCGTCGTACTTCGAGTGGAATGCGGATAGCATGGGCGCACCGCAGCGCGACGGTCTCGATGTATACGATTTCCGTGTCTTCATCCCGCCGTTCTCCGGTCTCAAGGGCTTTACGTTCGATTTCGAATACGCCAAGGAGGATAACGGTGAAGTTCTCGACTCCTATGCGTGGAACGCGCTCGTCGGCTATCAATGGAGCGGTTCGTGGAAGCCTAGGTTGACCTATCGATACGCTTTCTTCGAGGGAGACAATCCGAATACGGTGACGAATGAAGGATTCGACGGCCTGTCCACCGGCTTTCACGACTGGGGAACATGGTGGCAGGGCGAAATCGCCGGCGAGTATTTCCTCGCAAACTCCAACCTTATTTCGAGCCAGGTGCGGCTCCACGTGACGCCGTCGGAGGCGTTGTCGACTGGCATTATCTTCTATGACTTCGAATTGGATAATCCCGCCGCACTTGCGCCCGGAGTGACCTCCAATCGAGCCGCGTACGAACTCGATTGGTACGCGGACTGGGCGGTGAACAAAAATCTCATGCTGAGCTTCGTAGCCGCCTATGCCGAGCCCGGCAAGGCAATCGAACAGGCGACCGGTCGCACCAGGGATTTAACGTACGGAATGATTTATGCGGCCTATAGCTTCTAGTTGCGAGCGTTCGATGGATTGCCGACATTTTGGCAGGCATCTTTCGATGCCTGCCACCATTGCGGCTGTTGCGCTTTTCACGACCGCACCTGCGCATGCGTCGATCTTCAAGGGCGACACGCTTGACGCCGTCGCAGATGTGCTGTCGTGGATCGTGTTGTTCCTGGCGCCGATCGTTGCGATCGGCGTCTTTCTGATGGTCCACATTCTTCCGGAGAAAATCGCGGAGAAGCGCAAGCATCCGCAGCTAAGCGCCATCAAGACGCTGTGCATCCTCTCGCTGTTTTTCGGCGGCATGCTCTGGCCGATTGCCTGGCTGTGGGCGTACTCGAAGCCGGTATTGCACAAGCTGGCTTACGGCACCGACGTTCTCGAATCCAAGATGGAGCAAGACGTCATCTCCGACAAGAAGAACGATAAGGAAGACGATACGGAAGTCCGTATCGTCGAATCGAAGCTGCAACGTACACCGGTATCCGCACCCGAAAGACACACAGAGGAAGCCTGACATGGAAATTCTGTTGCTCGGTATTTACTCCTTTTTCGTGTGGCTGGTGTTCTTCAAGTACAAGTTGCTCCCTTGGAATTTCGTCAGCCAGGTGATCGTGGTCACGATTCCGATCGTCGGGCTGACGCTGCTCATTCTGGTGCTCAATATCGTTGCACCTTCCTCGCACGAGGTGCGGGTGGTCAATTACGTCGTGACCGTCAATCCGCGCGTCAACGGGCTCGTGACCGACGTTCCCATCCAACCCAATCGGCCGATCAAGAAGGGCGACATTCTTTTCAAGATCGATCCGACGCCTTATCAAATCGAAGTCAACGGCTTCAAGGCCCAGATTCGGCAACTCGATGCACAGTTGATCACGGCCAACGCAAATCAGCGGGGACTCGGCCAACAACTGCGTAATGCCACCGGCAACAAGGAGGCGGTGGACTCGAAGCTTAAGCTCGCGCGCGTCCGTGAGCAGCAGCTGCGAGAGCTGGCAAGCACTGGCGCGGGCAGTCAATTCGATTACGAGCAAGCCTCGACGGACGTGGCCAATCTGCAGGCGCAACTGCAAGCCGCGGTCGCCAGCGAATCGCAGATTCGCGAGAAGCTGGCGGCGAAAACGCCGGAAGGCGAGCAAGACGAAATCGCGAACGTGAAAGCGCAGATCGCAAAGGCTCAATCGCTGCTCGCGGATGCCGAGTGGCGTCTCGAACAAACGGTCTATCGCGCGCCGTCGAACGGCACCGTGGTTTCGCTTGCGCTGCGGCCTGGCGCGATGGCGGTGCCATTGCCGATGATCGCCGCCATGACGTTCGTCGAAGACGAGCAGTGGATCATGGCGATCTATAGCCAAAACGAAGTTCGCAAGGTCAAGCCGGGTCAGGAGGCCGAAATCGCCATGAAGATGTATCCGGGCCGGGTCATCAAATGCAAGGTCGATTCCATCATGTGGGCAACGGCCCAGGGTCAATTGCCGATCGGAAACGTGAGCCTTTCGGCCGGCATCGCGCCGATTCCGCCAAGAAGCCTTGCAGTCCGTTTGGTGGCGGATCGCGATGACAAGAACTTGTTTCTTGCTTCGGGCGCGTTGGGCGTCGGTGCGGTCTACACCGATTCGGGCGAGATGATCCATATCCTTCGCAAGATCATTCTGCGCATCAACACCAAGATCGACTGGCTGATTTTGAAGTTGCACTGAAATGGCCGCTCACTTCCTACGTTGCGCGCAGCGTTGCTTTGCCTATGCGGAAATAGGCGCGGTCGTGTGCGTCTTGGCATTCGCCGGCTGTGCCACCAAGTCGCCGCCGACTCACGACGAGGTTCGCGAACAGGCGCTTGGCAAAATCAATCTCGATCATCCTTGGAAGGCGTCGACCGCAACCTCCGATCTTGTGCGGGATAACTGGATCGGCACTTTCCACGATCCCGAGCTCGATGCGCTCGTTCGCGAGGCGATTGCAAGCAATCCGGATCTGCGCGTGGCGGCAGCGCGTGTGGAACAAGCGAAGCAATATGTAGTCTCCGCGCAAGCCGCCCTGCGTCCGACAGTCGCTCTCGTCGGCACCGGTGGCGCCAAGTCAGGAGGTGGCGGCGACGTTTCATCGGCTTTGCAGGGAATTCTGCTAGCCACCTCGTGGGAATTGGATTTGTGGGGGCGATTGCGCTATGCGCGCAACGCGGCGCGCGAGTCGAGTGCGTCGACACAGGCGGACTTTGAGTTTGCCCGTCAGTCGATTGCCGCCAACACGGCCAAGGCATGGTTCACCGCCACGCAGTTGGCGCTGCGCGTAACGATTACGACGGAGATGGTTCGCGCCGCCAAACAGTTGCAGTCGCTCGCCGAGGAGCGCGAACGTGTCGGAGCCGGAACCAATACGGAGACTGCCGTCGCTCGGGCAGCGGTAAGCAACTTCCAAGACGCTCAAGCACAAGCACAGTTCGCGCAAAGTCAGGCATTGCGCGCACTCGAGTTGCTGGTAGGCCGCTATCCTGCCGCGGAAATCGAGACTCGCACCGAGCTGCTTGCGATGCCGGAACCGATACCCGTCGGGCTGCCGCTGCAAATGCTCGATCGCAGGCCCGACATCATCGCAGCGGAACGGCGCATCGCCGCCGCGTTCAATCGCGTCGGTGAAGCGAAAGCGGCGTTTTTTCCGAAGCTTTCACTGAATGCCAGCGTCGGCGCTTTCAGCAGCGAGATTCTGCAACTGAAATCGGACTACGAAAATCCCACTGCAGGCATCGGCGGCCGTTTGTTTGCGCCTATTTACCAAGGCGGCGCACTCAAGTCGCAAGTGCAGATCCGCACGCTCGAACAGCAGGAAGCGGTCGCCGACTACGCGCGGATCGCGTTACGCGCTCTCGGCGACGTGGAGAATGCGCTCGCAGCTTCTTCGTCGCTTGGCGCACGCGTCGCATTACTCAACGCGGCGCTCAACGAACAGACGCGCGCGCTACGTATGACGGACGAGAGTCTTCGCGTCGGCCGCGTCGACCGACGCGCGGTCGAGCAGCAGCGGCTCGCCGTGAGCGACGCGAAGATTGCGCTGCTCAATGCGCAAACCGATCAGTTGGCGGCGCGGGTCAATTTGCATCTCGCGCTGGGCGGAAGCTTTGAGGCGACGCCCCGCCAGGCGGATGCGACGCCGTGAAGCGACCCGTCAAGGAGTTCCGCGAATTATTCCGCCGACCGCCTGTACAGCGCCTCTATCTTTTCGTTCTGCAAATTTCGTTGGTGGCAGCTGCGCCTTTCCCGATCGGCCGCATAGTCATTGCAATTCTATTGGCCAGGCCCGTTATTTGGCGCTTGGTCAAGAAACACCGAGTCGATGAAGTCGATTCGCCTGAGAGCGAATCCGTTTTAAGCGGAAACGTACGATGAAGTCGACGACATCGAACGACGTTACGGAGATCACGCTGCTGGTTCTCGTGATCGGCATCTTGCTGGTGGGAAGCCTGTGGATACTCCTGCCGTTCATAAGCGGACTCATTTGGGCGGCAACGCTCGCGATCGCCACGTGGCCTCTGCTCCTGCGATTGCAGCAACTTGCCTTCGGAAAGCGATGGCTCGCCGTTACCGTCATGACGGCGCTGGTGTCCTTGATTTTCATCGCGCCGCTGGTGATTGCGATCAGCACCGTGCTCGATGCCATCGATCGCGGTCCGGCGGTGATCAACGATTTCCTGGTGCGCGGACTTGGAGCGCCGCCGTCGTGGATCGCCAAGCTTCCCTTGATCGGCCAGCGACTTGCCGAAAAATGGCAAGCGGTCGCGGCGGGCGGACCGGAAGCACTCGTGCAAATGCTTGAGCTCCATTCGCGTTCGGCGGCAACTTGGGTCATCGGTGCGACCGGCGGCGTCAGTCGGCTAGTCGTTCTCCTGCTTCTTACGGTGGCGATGGTTGCGATTCTCTATGCGAAAGGCGAAACGGCGGCGCGCGGTTTGCTGGCGTTCGCCTATCGCTTGGGCGGCGAAACCGGCGAGCGAACGATGCTGTTGGCCGGGCAGGCGGTTCGCAGCGTCGCGCTCGGTGTTGTCGTTACTGCATTGGTTCAGTCACTGCTCGCGGGACTCGGCATTTGGCTGGCAGGCGTCCCGCATCCGGGTCTCCTGACGGCAGCGATATTCATACTCGGTATCGCGCAAATCGGTCATGCGCCTGTGACGGTGCCGGCCATCGTTTGGCTTTACTGGACGGGTCACGCGGGATGGGCAACGGCGCTGTTGATTTGGAGCGTGCCGGTGTCGGCGTTGGACAATGTTCTCCGGCCGATTTTAATTCGACGCGGAATCGAGTTGCCGATGCTGCTGATTATTGCCGGCGTCGTCGGAGGCTTAATCAACTTCGGATTGGTCGGCCTTTTTCTCGGCCCGGTCATTCTCGCCGCGACCTTTGCGCTGACGAAGGACTGGGTGGCAAGAGGGCGTTCCTGATAAAAGCCACTAGCCACTAGCTACTAGTCGCTAGCAACTAGCCAGATTAAGAAAGGAGCAATTCTTAAGCGAGAGGCTAGTAGCTAGCTGCTATGTAGCGCCAGTTGGTTCCATCATTTTTTCGATGAAGCCGCGGAAGTATCGCTCGCGCAGCATCCGCAAACCGACTGCAAGCCCGGAACCGTCGTCGTCCATTGTCCGTTCCAAGTGGTTTTATTTTTAGCGCACACCGTTGGGCATTTGGTTTTCGCTTCCTCATTGCTGAAGATCGGCCCGGCGCTGACGTCGGTGCATTGATTGTTCGCCAAGCCAAGGAGAAAGCTGAAGTCGGCCGAATACGTGATGGGCTTCTTTGGGTTGTCCGTCTTTTTGGAATATGCCAGCGTCGCGAACGAGTGGCAGCCGACGCAATTGCCGACTTTCGGATCGGACTGAATGTAGGTCTCCATCGTGGTGTTGCCGAGGAAGGCAGGCACCGATCCGTTGGCCAACTGCGTTCCATCGGGTTCTACGTTGCCGCCCCAGTTGGTGCCTATCAAGGAATAGTTGGCGAACACCGATTTGGCCACTTGCAGCTGGGCTTTCCAGCTTTTATTCAATTGACCGGTCAATTTATAGATTTGCCAGCAACGTGCGACTTGGGTGCCGCAGGAGACCGTACCGGTTTTGGTGGCCGTTTGGGTCATATAGGCTTTGGCGTAGGGAGGCGATCGCTCCCAAATGAACGCTTTTTCCTTAGGCAGCAGCACCGGCGGAGAATTGGTTGCCGCCGTGGTGCACGCCGCATTGTGGAAAGAATACGCTTTGGTGTCCGAGCTGGCCGCCGGGCAACTATTGTTTGCGATGGTCTTGTAGCAATTAGGATTGGTGGGGTCACACGCGGCTTGCGCCAGCGGCGCGTTGTCGTCGTGTTCGAACGATGCCCAGATGAATTGCGGCAACAGGTTTCCCTCCTTGCCGTTGTTCTGAATGATGTGCAGGCCCACGAGTCCCAGCGTTGCTTCCTGGCATAGCGGCTTGCCGTCGCGGACATAAGCGCCTTGAACGTCGATCAATCCCTGAATGTGAAAATAACGCGCTTTGTCTTTGTCGGCGAGGATGCGCCACGAGGCCTTCATTTCGATCGCGCCGACCGTTCCCGCGGGCGTCATTTGTCCGATGGGAAGGGCGACTGTTTTTCCGGCTTCGGCGAACGCTTTCTGTCCGGCATACGTATTCAAACCATTGCTTTCGATATACGTCTTTTCCGTGTTGTTGAGGCGACGCTCGAAGAGCGTCCAATTGCCGTTGACGTCGATGAGCGGCTGACCGGTTGCTTGCATGAACTCTTCGTCGCGCGATCCGTGCGCGCCGGATTTCGCAATGATGTTAAAGCGCGGCAAATTTTTCGGATTGGGGCAGCTGCCGACAGGTCCGCCGAAGACGTCTTCCGGCCGCGAATACGTTTGCCAAACGGTAGCGCCGGTGCCGGTCAATCCATGCTGCGGATCGCTCTTCAGCTTATCTGCTTGCCAATTCAAGGCGACGAACATCTGCCACGACATGTTGTCGAACGGCGTCTGCACGTCGTTGTCGGCGGAAGTCACGTCGTTAGACAGGCCGGGATAGCCAAGTCGTGGCTTCAGCATGGGGTCCGGTCCGATGAAAGAGGGGATGACGGCGCAGAGCTTATTGCTGCCGTCGGCACACCACACGGGCTGCGGCGTATATCCTTGCTGCGCGCTGCTGCGGATGCTTGTGATGCACAGCGCGGCTCCGATCAAAAGTAAGGTTAACCAATGATGGATCGAGGCATGCGATTGACGGTCGTCAAAACGTGTATTGCGATGAAGCATGCCGGGCTCCTTGGTTGAGTTGTTAGGTGGCTCGGTAACACTAGCGATAGTCGACGGCAATTACCGTCGAAGTGCAGACGACTTTCGGCGCTCAATAGGGGACGCGGTTCAGGAGTTGGCTGAGATCAACTCGATCGCGCAGTCGAACTCCTCGTCGCGACGTCATTGACGCGGCCAGTTACTCGCGAGTTATCTACGGGCAGGGATTGGGCTGCGCGCGATGCACCCCTTCGATTTCCTGCATTACTTCGTCGCTTAGTTTGAGATCGGCGCTGCCGATGTTTGCTTTGAGCTGCTCCATCGTCGTCGCGCCAATCAAATTGGAGGTCAGGAATCGTTGGCGATTCACGAAGGCCAGCGCCATTTGACTCGGGTCGAGCGCGTGTTTGCGTGCGATATCGACGTAGGCGGCGGTGGTTTTTTCGGCAATGTCGCCGTTGTAACGAGAGAAGCGGGGGAAGCGAACCACGCGTGCTTCAGGCGGTCGCGCACCGTTCAAGAATTTCCCGGAAAGCACGCCGAAGGCGAGCGGTGAGTAGGCTAGCAAACCCACATGTTCGCGTATGGCCATCTCCGCAAGGCCTACTTCGAAGGTGCGGTTCAGCAGGTTGTAAGGGTTTTGAATGCTGACGATGCGCGCGAGTTTGCGGTGCTCGGCTGCGCGCAAAAATGCATGCACGCCCCACGGCGTTTCGTTGGAGAGGCCCACGTGGCGCACTTTCCCCGAATTCACCAACTCGGTTAATACATCTAGCGTTTCCTCGATGGGAACGGATTGCTCGTCCTCCAAATGACGATAACCCATGCGGCCAAAAAAATTGGTGCTGCGGTCCGGCCAGTGCAGTTGATATACATCGACATAGTCGGTTTGTAACCGCTGCAAACTCGCATCGATGGCGGCGAGGATGTTTTTGCGATCCAGCCCCGTTTTGCCGCCGCGGACGTGATCTATTTTCAATACGTGCGTGGGACCGGCCACTTTCGTTGCGAGCACGACCTTGTTGCGCTTACCGCTGCGCTTCAACCAAGTGCCGATGATGCGCTCCGTCGAACCGTAGGTCTCCGCACGCGGCGGCACCGAATACATTTCGGCGGTGTCGAGGAGGTTCACGCCTTGATCGAGCGCATAGTCGATCTGCGCATGGCCTTCCGCTTCGGTGTTTTGCTCGCCGAACGTCATCGTGCCAAGGCCGATGACGCTGACCTTAATATCGGTGCGGCCTAGTTGGCGGTATTCCATCTATTTCCCCTGTCGAAATGGTAAGTGGCAATGGGCGGTGAAATATACAGATAAATTATGAGGCCTATTTAAGTGCCTGCATTGAGCCTGAATCTTGTGAGTTGGCAATCCGCAAGAGTCGGATCGTACCAAACAGTCACCGACAGGTTGCCCATCTTCGCCGCCATGATCATTGACCAAAAACGATTCTTGTCCTGCTCCGTGATGCCCGTCTCAAGTCGTAACCTGCCGCCCGGACAGGTGGTGCCCGTGTAGTAGGCATTTATATATCCGCCGACGCTGTTTTCGAGAAGCCATCCGGTGGGAACGGCCGTAATGGCAACTTCCGCTGCGTTTGAAACCGAGAAGCAGCAGAGCGAAGCAAGTAGGCAAACTACAAATTTCATTTCTATGACTCCTTTGGTGGCGAATCGTGTTTCTAGCGTTGTGGATAGACCGCTCGCATAGCGCGTCGCTTTGCGAGACAAGTACGAAATGCATGGGCTTGGCTCGCCTATTGAGATTACAAGCTTCCACGCTCCAGTTCTTGTAGATAGAGAAAGGTGGGGGCTTTGACGCCGGCCTTTCGCCGGATTTCAGCAACTTCGGGCGACTCGAAAAAACGCCGAGCGTTCTCAAGCGAAGACCACTCGGAAAAGTGGACTATCTGATTGGCGTCCGATTGCTCGCGCAGGAGTTGATAACGAATTTCTCCAGCCTCTTTGCGAATGTTCGCGGCCCGATCGAAAACTGCCTTCCACGCGGGGTAGTCCGCAACTTCATGGACGATGAGTACGTATCGCACATTGCCTCCGTAAGCTTGGATCCCGCGAGATCATGGCACGAATCGTCAGCCGCGGATCGAAATTCAGCATTCCATTATTTGTCCGCACTCTGTCGGGAATTCTTCTTCGACAAGAAATCTTCGAAGGCGGCTTTGCCTTCTTCCTGCCAGTACTTCTTGAAATCGTCATCGCTCGTGTTAGGTCCCTCGTTCGGCTTCGATAGTGCGCGATGATGTCCCCACTTGTGCGCCCGTGAGTGTTGGTTGTGATCCCCGGGGGACTTCTGCGGCATGGCTCGGCCGCTGCTGCCGAAGCCGAAGAAAATTTTCGCTAAGAGAAAGAGGGCGAATGCTTGCCAGTAGCCGATTGACGGCCAAGCGAACATCGCCACCAATGTTTGGTTCCATAGAAACTGAATGAGCCACGCTAACACGAAGCCGACCACGATCATTCCAATGACGGCGGCAATGCCGGTCCCTATGGCCTTTGCGATCCTAGCCCCGATATCTTCGGCGATTTCCCGTTGGGTGTTCTCGCTGGATGACGGTTCCTGGTTCATAGTGATTCACTCCGAATGCGACAAATAGCCTTTCAGTTTCTTCAGCGCCCGCGCCTTGTGCGACAACAAGGTGTTTTGCGGGATATTCCAAGCGATCGACAATTCGCGAAAGGGGATGCCTTCGAATTCCTGGGCGATCACGACATCCCGCTCGATGGTGGACAAGCGACTTAATGCCTCGAACAGCGCCGTTTTTCCCTCTTGCGTTTGCAATTGCTCAAATGCACTGGGTTCAAGAGACTGAAGAAATTCCGCCGACGCTGCCGTGCTCTCCTCCGTTCCCACATCCAAAACCACCGTGGACTTTCGAATGCGGGCAACGTCGATGATGCGGTTCTTCATTGCGCGATAGACATAGCCCGTCAAGTTGCTCAGCGATTCGGTCGAACCTGGTCTTTCCAGCATCTTCACTAGCACGTCATGGACCACGTCTTCGGCGTCCATTTCCGCCGTATCCCTGAACAAGGAACGAACATATTGGATCAGCCGCTGACGCTCGCCATCGATGAATCGGCGGATATCCGCATCCTTCATGTCGTCCTCCAAGGGTAAAGACGAACGACGGCGGAAAATATTGCAGAGCCCGCGGGTCGCGAAATGCCGCTTGAGGGTCATCTTGCTCGATGCGTTCTTGTTAGGTTGATCATAATCGCTGAATCGGTGTTATCTTGCCATTGAAAACCCCACGTGCCGGCCGCTGCCGCCGGCAAAGCAGACGGAATGCTATCGGTGCACAGTGGTCGAACGGACGGGGTTGTCGCTTTGACAAAGAAGTTAACCGGTTACGAATAAGGATAGGAACTATGCGATACGCAGTAAGAGTCGTCGCGGCATTCACATTCTTCTGTTGGGTTACGTGTTCTGCGCAAGCCGCTCCGCTGCTGATTAAGAACGTCAATGTCATTGATGGTACTGGATCGCCTGTCCAAAAGAGCAGAAGCGTACTGATCGATGGCGGCCGCATCTTGAAGATCACGTCGACCTCCAACCGGAAAGCCCCGGCGAACGCCAAGGTCGTCGACGGAACAAATCTTTACTTGATTCCGGGCCTGTGGGATATGCATGTGCACTGGTATGACGAGCGTTTTCTCCCGTTATTCATCGCCAACGGCGTGACTGGAGTTCGGCAGATGTGGGGCATGGACATGCACTACGCGTGGCGCGCTAAAGAAAACGATCCTTCCTTCATCGGACCGAAGCAGGTCATTGCCAGCGTCATTCTCGACGGCGCGCCGAAGATATGGCCCGAGTCCATCGAGGTGACCGATGCGGAATCCGCGCGCAAACAAGTGCGGCTCTTTCATGACAAAGGCGCGGACTTTATTAAGGTGTATGGCCGCTTGACTCGTGACGCTTACTTCGCGATTGCGGACGAATCCAAAAAGCTCGGCATTCCATTTGCCGGGCACGTGCCGCAATCGATCTCGCTCGAAGAAGCATCGGACACCGGACAGAAGAGCATGGAGCATATGATTAAGATCGACACGGCGCTGATTGCCGACCCCTTGGCGTTCGGCGCTAAGTACGCGGCAAAGCCAAGGACGCCGGAAACGCAGTTGGCAATTCAAGAGGACATCATTCGAAGCGAAGACATGGAAAAGAAGAAAGCGTTGTTCAAGAAATTTGCCGACAACGGAACCTGGCAGTCGCCCACGCTGACCGTTTTGCGAAATGCCGTCTATCTGCGAGAGCGTGTAGAGCTCGATAAAGAGCGCCTGACCTATCTTCCAAAGGACATCATTCACGACTGGGCGCCGGCAATGACACGGGCAAAGTTCGTTACCGACGAAAAGCAATGGGAGGCGGCGCGAGTTCGTTTCTCTTATCAGCAAAGACTGGTCGGCGATATGCACAAAGCCGGTATCAAGATCATTGCGGGAACAGATGCAATGAATCCATTTTGCTTTCCTGGATTTAGTATGCATGACGAACTCGAATTGTTCGTGCAGGCCGGACTGTCCCCCAGCGCCGCATTGCAAACGGCCACCGTTAATGCGGCCGAGTACTCCGGCAAGTCGAAAGATCTCGGTTCGGTGGCGGAAGGAAAGATTGCCGACTTGGTCTTGCTACGTGCGAACCCATTAGAAGACATACGCAACACGAAAAAAATCTCGGCGGTGATTCTTAATGGCGTCTATCACGATCGCAAGGCGTTGGATGGAATGCTGAAGAGCATGCAAGATTTGGCCAGCCACGGGCTGTAGTTCGCTTCCCCAAACGCTATCTATAGCGTGCGCACGTCCTCGCGCGCCGTATAGACAGGTTTGGTGGGCAACTGCTTTACATACACGCCATACGGAACTCCGAAGATAGGCGGAGCCTCTTTCAGGAACTTGAAACCTAACCGCTCGTACATGGTTAGAGCGGCTTTCATTATCGGTGTCGTATGCAGCGCGACGCATCCGCATTTGTCCCGCTCCGCGCGGCGGATGCATTCGTTCGTCAACGTGCGTCCCAGGCCTAAGCCGCAAGCCTCTGGATGCACGACGAGCATGCGGATGATCGACCATTCCGGATTGAATATCGATCCTTTCGGTTTTCCCGGTCCGACGTATACAACTGCGCCAACGAGCGAGCCGTGGGTTTGGGCGACAATGAGTTCACCTTGCTGCGCAAGAGTCGCCATGTTGCCGATGTTTTTTGAGAAAGCCGGCCAGTCCGCATAGGCGGACCGATACTCGTCGAAGGCCGCCAAGGCAAGCTGATTGACGGCGGTGGCGTCATTAGCGCAAAAATCTCTCAAGCTGAAGTTCATGCGTTCACGGTCAGCGATTCGATTAAACGGATTCGCTTTGCGATGTTCTCCAGCATTTCCGCCAGCTGCTCTCGGCTGATCACCTTACCTCCTTGTGTGTGAATTATTTTTATTGAGGTTTGTTTGCCGCTCTAGGGCTGAAAAGTACTACGAGCAAGGATCCGACTGCGATTTCAAGGCAAGCAACGACGAAGAGTCCGGCCGCAGCTCCGGTTGCTCCGAGCGCCAGGCATGCAACTCCTGCCGCAAGCGCAATGCCGGCCACAGTGCAGACATATTTCCAACTGGAAAAATACTTCACGAAATTACTCCTGGCTTCGCGCCCTTACTTCACTCCAGACCAAGATACCGCTGACTTGCGTTCGGCAACTAGCTCGGGAGAACCGATACGGCATCAACTTCACACCGACCAGCTTGAATGCGATCGGTGTACAGTTGCAGCTGAACTCGGTGCGAACTCATGTAAGCAGCCGTAATAAGTGCAACGAGCGTTGTCGCTCCGGGACTGCTCGGATTGATATAGGCGCCAATGGGGCATGCGGAATGATTTTGATCGAGAGCTATGATGACAGCGCCATTTAAGAAATCGTCATAGCCGGTGACGCGCGTGATGCTGGCGGCCGGCACCTCGATAATTTCAGCATGAGCACCGATGGAAACAAAAAGTAAAGCAACCGATAAAAACGTTTTCATTTGAGTTCTCCCTAGAATAGAGCCGGATAAAAATGGCGCTTAGAAGTACGTTTCTTTGAAAGCCGAGGCTCCGCGTTTCGATGCATCGACGATCATGTACGAACGAGTATGGCGTATTCCAATTTGGGTCGCCATCGCTGTCGATCCCGAGGACGGTGGCCAGCAGACGGAATGTCGATACCGGTTGACGGAGCCTGTTTAGCGCCTTGCGTTTCCTGCGGGGCTTACGGATCCCGGAGCAGCGATTCTAAAACGTTGCGGTTTTGTTGAGACCGATCTGATATGCAATGTGGTGCCGGGAAGAGGAATCGAACCTCCACGGGGGGTTACCCCGGCGGATTTTGAGTCCGCTGCGTCTACCAGTTCCGCCATCCCGGCCCATTGACGATCGGATGTTTGGAAGGGCGCGCAGTATAGAGGGAGTGCGCGCAAAGCGGAATGGCTAAGATGGAAATGTCAGGGATGGAAATGTTGCCGGGTTGTTATAGTGACGATCCGATGCAGCGTACCGATTTCCAATTCGACCTTCCGCCAGAGCTGATTGCGCAGCGGCCGCTGGCCGGCCGTGCGGATAGCCGGCTGTTGCACGTGTCCGATGCAGTGACGGACCGGCGCTTTACGGAATTGCCGGAACTCCTACGGCCGACGGATTTATTGGTATTCAACGATACGCGGGTCATCCCCGCGCGCGTGCACGGCGTGAAACCGACCGGCGGGCAAGTGGAAATCTTGCTGGAGCGGGTGTTGAGTCCGCGGCGCATTCTGGCGCTAGTCGGTTCCAGCAAACCCTTGCGTACCGAGATTCCCGTGCAATTGCCGGGAAATGTCGAGGCTCGCTTGGTCGCGCGGCATGACGATCTGTTCGAATTGGAGCTAAGCGCCGACGCTATCGAGTATTTCGAAAGTCACGGTTCGATGCCATTGCCGCCCTATATAAATAGAGAGGCCGATGGCTACGATGCCAACCGCTATCAAACGGTTTTTGCGAAAGAGCTGGGGGCTGTCGCTGCGCCGACCGCCGGATTGCACTTCGATGAGGCCATCCTGAAAGCCTGTGCGGCACGGGGAATTCAGACAGCGTATTTAACGCTGCATGTCGGCGCTGGCACCTTTCAACCGGTGCGTGTCGACAATCTGGACGACCATCGAATGCATGCGGAGTACGTGCGCGTGCCGGAAGAAGTGTGTGCGAGCGTGCAAGCAACTCGCGCACGGGGTGGGCGTATCGTCGCGGTCGGTACGACGGTCGTGCGCAGCCTGGAGTCGGCCGCGCAGGACGGGACACTCAAGCCCTTCGCGGGCGATACGAAATTATTTATCCGGCCGGGCTATCGATTTCACGTCGTCGACGCGCTGGTCACCAACTTTCACTTGCCGGAATCCACGTTGCTGATGTTGGTCTGCGCTTTCGGCGGGTACGATCGCATGATGGCTGCTTATCGCCATGCCGTTCGGGAGCGTTATCGTTTCTTTAGTTATGGCGATGCGATGTTGATAGAACAGAAGCAGCTAGCAACTAGCCGCTAGTCACTAGCAAGAATTTGTTTTTGCGAGCTCGTATCTTGGTTCTTAAGTAATGCAATTCGATCTTCTCAATATTGACGGTAATGCTCGACGTGGGCGAATGACGTTCGCTCGCGGCGTAGTCGATACACCTGCCTTTATGCCGGTGGGCACCTATGGCACGGTGAAGGCGATGCAACCGGAAGAGCTTTCCGGCATGGGTGCGCAAATCGTGCTGGGTAACACGTTCCATCTGTTGCTTCGGCCTGGCATGGAGGTGATCAAGGCGCACGGCGGTTTACACCGCTTCATGAACTGGAGCGGACCTATCCTCACGGACTCCGGTGGTTTTCAGGTGTTTAGCTTGGCGGCGATGAGAAAGATCACGGAGGAGGGCGCGAGTTTCCGTTCGCCCGTAAACGGCGATTTGGTCGAACTGACGCCGGAACGTTCGATGCAGGTGCAGCGCGATCTCGACGCCGACATCGTCATGATCTTCGACGAGTGCACGCCGTATCCCGCAACCGAGTCGGAAGCCCGCACCTCGATGGAGCTCTCGCTGCGCTGGGCGGCGCGCAGTCGCGCGGAGTTCGATCGATTGGCCAATCCGCATGCGCTCTTCGGAATCGTGCAAGGCGGGATGTATCTGTCGCTGCGCAAGGCGTCGCTCGAAGGGCTTACGAAAATAGGCTTTCACGGTTATGCAATCGGGGGGCTTGCCGTCGGCGAACCTAAGGAGGAACGCGAGCGGGTGCTGGATGAGTTGCGTCCCTATCTTCCCGGCGACCGGCCAAGATACTTGATGGGGGTCGGCACGCCCGACGATCTGCTCGGTGCGGTGGAACGGGGGATCGACATGTTCGACTGCGTGATGCCGACGCGCAATGCTCGAAACGGCCATCTGTTTACTTCCACCGGCGTCGTCAAAATTCGCAATGCGCAATATGAAAAGGATACGGGCCCCTTGGACCCCTCCTGCGATTGCTATACCTGCCAAAACTACACTCGTTCTTATTTAAGGCACTTGGACCGCTGCGGCGAGATCCTGGGGGCGCGGCTTAACAGTATTCATAACCTGCATTTCTACCAAACCCTGATGCGCGGGGTGCGTCTCGCCATAGACCAGGGGCGTTTTGGTGATTTTGCGAGGGAATTTCGCGCGCGCACCTCGGTCGAACGATCGCCTGGATAGGCGGGCGTAGGTTCCCTTGGAGGCCCATCGCACGCTCAATGGGCTTCTGTATAATCCGCCGCTCCTTGCCGGACCCGCCCACGAGTTCCAGGCAGTGCACTACACAAATTGGCTAGCAAATTAGGGGATATCTAGATGGATTGGTTGATTTCCAGCGCTCACGCGCAATCGGCACCTGCCGCCGGCTCCGGCGGTTCGCTCATGACATTCTTGCCGATGGTCCTGATCTTCGTCGTTTTCTATTTTCTCTTGATTCGTCCGCAAACCAAGCGTGCCAAAGAGCACCAGGCCATGGTGAAAGCGCTGGAAGCCGGTGCCGAAGTCGTCACCGCCGGTGGCGTTCTCGGGAAGGTCACCGAAGTGAGCGAGCAATTCCTCACCGTGGAGATTGCCGACAATGTGACGGTCAAAGTGCAACGCCACACCATTACTCAAGTGTTGCCGAAAGGCACGCTAAAGAGCGCGTAGGTTGTCTCTTCTAAGTATTACTCGGTCGTACACGTTGTCCGTTGGGCGCTTTCGTTAGGTTGGGGTTCGCATGTATCACTTTTCGGCCTGGAAGTATTGGCTAGTCATCCTCGTGATGGCGGTTGGGCTGCTGTTCGCGCTGCCGAACGTGTTCGGCGAAGACCCTGCCTTGCAATTAGCGCGTCAGGATCGGAAAGCGGTGGATGCTCCTGCCGAGCAGCACATCAACGAGGTTCTTAAAACAAAGAATATTGCTGTCAAGCACTCTCGAATCGAGAAAGAGCGGCTGACCCTTCGATTCGCGACCGACGAGTTGCAATCGCAGGCACGCGATGCTCTGGTCGCCGAATTTCCAAAGGAATATAGCGTTGCGCTGGCTCGCGCGCCGAAGGGGCCGTCTTGGATGCATTGGCTCGGACTCAAGCCGATGAGCTTGGGATTGGATCTGCGCGGCGGCGTGCGGTTCATGTTCGAAGTCGACGTTCAAGGCGCCGTGAAGCAGGCCACGGATCGCTTGGAACGAAGCGTCCGTACCGCATTGCGCGACAAGCGCATTGCGTCGACCTCCTTCGAGGTCGATCGCGATGTCATCCGGGTTACGCTAAAGGATGCAGGGCAAATCGAAGATGCGAAGGATGCTCTACGTAAGGTGGAAGAGGGCGTTGAAGTTGCAAGTTCGTCTAGTGACGTAGGGGTGGTCGTAACGGTGAAATTTACGCCCGCTGCTCTCAAGCAACAGCAAGACGGGGCGATCGAGCAGAACTTGATCACCCTGCGCAAGCGAATTGACGAGCTTCGCGTTGCCGAACCGGTGGTTCAGCGACAAGGCAAGGATCGCATCATTGTCGAGCTGCCGGGCGTGCAAGATCCCAATCAGGCCATTCGCGTTCTCGGCTCGACCACCACGCTCGAATGGCACATGCAGGACGAAACGAACGATGCTTATGAAGCCGAGCGCACCAAACGTGCGCCGCTAGGATCTCGTCTAACCACTTACAACGGCGCCCCTATCCTCCTGAAGCGTGAACTCATCGTTACCGGAAGCCAGATGGTGAACGCGCGTCCCACCAATGGGAACAATGGATTGCCTGCCGTCGACGTTACGCTTAATGGTCCGGGCGGCAGAGCGATGTTGAAGAACACTCAGCAGAACGTCGGCAAGCGGATGGCCGTGCTAAGCGTAGATAAGACGCGCGTGCAGCCTGGAGAGTCTTGCAACGGAACTCGTTCCGAAAATTGGTGCACTCAAGAAAAGGTGATCAGCAACGCGACGATTCAGGGCGTCTTCGGTGAAAAGTTCATCATTACCGGGCTCGGCAGCGCCGAAGCATCCGAACTTGCCTTGCTGTTGCGTGCTGGTTCCTTGGAGACGCCTATCGCTTTGGTGGCATCGACAGTGATCGGTCCGAGCCTGGGCCAGGACAACATCAATCGCGGCATGCAGGCCCTCGCGATCGGTCTCTTGCTCACTTTCGCGTTCATGGCCGTGTACTACCGTGCTTTCGGTTGGGTCGCGAATGCGGTTTTGTTGTCGAACTTGATCTTGACCGTCGGTCTCTTGTCGATGATCCAAGCCTCGCTTTCCTTACCGGGCATCGCCGCTGTGGTATTCCACTTGGGTATTGCGGTCGACGCGAATATCTTGATCTACGAGCGCATCCGTGAAGAGCTGCGCTTGGGTAACTCGCCGCAAGCGGCGATCAATGCCGGTTTCGAGAAGGCCTTTGCCACCATCGCTGACTCCAACGTGACGACGCTCATTGCCGGCGTCGTGCTGATGGCGCTCGGTTCCGGAACGATATTAAGTTTCGCCATCGTCATGACGCTCGGTATTCTCACGTCGCTCTTTACCTCCGTCGTCGGCAGCCGCGCGCTGGTGCATGCGGTTTGGGGACGCCGCAAGCGCGTCGAGTCGTTGTCGATCTAGCATTCACTCCATTCATCACGGTTACTACTGCAATGGAATTTTTTCACAAAGTCACGAAATTTCCGTTCATGCACACGCGCCGCACTTGGTACGTGGTGTCGGGAATCGCCATCGTCGCGTCGTTGATCATGCTGGCCGTACGGCCGTTGAATCTCGGCATCGATTTCACCGGCGGCGTCGTCATGGAGTTTCAGTTCCCGGGAGCGCCTAACGTCGAGAAGATCCGCGCTTCCCTTCACGAGGCCGGTTTTGTCGAACCGCACGTGCAACCGGCAGGCACCCGCGAAGTGTTGATCCGCTTGCGGTCGAAGGGCGAGGAAAATACCAGCCAGGTGGCTGCGCGCGTACAGACGGCGCTCAAGACCGTGGATGCCAACGTTACGTTGCGCGGCTCGGAGGAGGTCTACCCGCAAGTGGGTAAGGAGCTCACCGAGCAGGGCGGCGTGGCCATTCTCTTCACGTTCGTGCTGATCGGAATTTATACGTGGTTCCGGTTCCAGTGGAAGATGGGAGTCAGCGCGGTCATTGCGACGCTGCACGATCCGATCTTGATTCTAGGGTTCTTTTCCGCGACGCAGATTTCGGTCGACCTTTCCGTATTGGCGGCGGTGCTGGCGGTCATTGGCTACTCGTTGAACGATACGGTGGTGGTCTTCGACCGCGTGCGCGAAAATTTCCATGGCATGCGCAAGGTCGAGCCCGAGCAGGTTCTCGATGCATCGATCAATCAAACGCTCTCGCGAACCATCATCACCAGCGGCGCTACGCTGTTGGTGGTCATCGTGCTCTTGATCTTCGGCGGCGAAACGCTTCGCGGGTTCTCGTGGGCGCTCACCATCGGCATCGTGATCGGCACGTACTCGTCGATCTATGTCGCCGGCGCACTGTCGCTCGAGTTGAAGTTGAACGCCCTCGATCTCATGCCGCCGCAAAAGAAAGACGCCGAGCTGGATGCGCTGCCGTAGCGCAAGGCGCGGTTCGGTTAAGGCGAGGCAGATGCGCTGCGCTCGCACGTTGCGCTTATAGAGCGGCGGCTCGATGATCGTCTGGGTCGTTTTTTTCGCCATCTATATCGCGCTGCTGGCGCTCGATCTCGTCGTATTGCACCGCGAAGCGCGCGTCATGCACGTGCGCCAGGCCCTGGGTTGGACTGTTGTTTGGATCCTGGTTGCGTTTTCGTTTAGCGGCCTCGTTTTTGCGCTGTACGAATACGATTGGTTCGACTGGCCTAACGCCGGCAATGGCCGCGATGCGTGGGTTCAATTCGTAAGCGGCTATCTGCTCGAGTGGTCGCTATCGGTCGACAACATCTTCGTCATGGCGCTGATCTTCACCTACATGAAGATCCCGCCGGCGCTCCAGTATCGGGTGCTGTTTTGGGGCATCGTCGGGGCGATCGTACTGCGCGGTGCGATGATTGCGCTTGGCTCCGCACTGATTCATTCCTTCGATTGGACGTTCTACGTTTTCGGCGGCATCCTGCTTTGGTCGGCTGCCCGCATGTTGCGCACGGACGAGGAGGAATACGATCCGAGCAAGAGCGTATTGGTGCGGCTGGCTCGTAAAGTCTATCCGGTGACGGACCAACTGGACGGTGATCGATTCTTTACGCGGGTGGACGGCAAGTCCGCCGCCACGCCTTTGTTCGTCACCTTGTTGTTCGTCGATTTCGCCGACGTGGTGTTCGCCGTCGATTCGATTCCCGCCATTTTCGCGGTGACCCAGGATTCGTTCCTGGTCTTCACGTCCAACGCCTTTGCGATTCTTGGCCTGCGCTCGCTGTATTTTGCGATTGCGGGAATGATGGCTTTATTCCACTATCTGAAGACAAGCTTGGTCTTCATTCTGGGCTTCATCGCCGTCAAGCTCATGCTGCATCATCACTTCGTGATACCGAATACGCTATCGCTCCTGGTGATCGTCGGCATGTTGGCAGTCGGGATTTTGGCTTCGCTACTAAAGAAAGGGCGGCAGTAGCCGCTCGCGCCGGAGTATTGCATGGAAATTCTTTCCGACCCGCAAGTTTGGCTTGCCTTCTTCACGCTGACGGCGCTCGAGATCGTCCTCGGGATCGACAACATCATCTTCATTTCCATTCTGGTCGCGCGATTGCCGAAGGAGCAACAACCGCGCGGACGAACGATCGGTCTCGCGCTGGCGATGCTGACGCGCATTGCGCTGCTGTTATCGATTACGTGGGTGATGAGTCTTTCCGCGGATCTCTTTACCGTTCTGAACCAAGGAATCTCCGGTCGCGATCTCGTATTGATCGGCGGCGGGCTGTTCTTGCTGGCCAAGAGCACGATGGAGATCCACGGCAGCTTGGAAGGCGATGAGCATGAGCACAAAGCACGCGGCGGCAACCGCTTTGTATCGATCGTCACGCAAATCGCCATTATCGACATCGTGTTTTCGCTCGATTCGGTCATCACCGCGGTCGGCATGGCGGATCACGTTGAGGTGATGATCGCAGCCGTCATCGTTGCCGTATTGGTGATGATGTTTCTTGCCGGACCCATCGGTAATTTCGTCGACCGCCATCCGACGATCAAGATTCTCGCTTTGGCGTTCTTGATCATGATCGGCACGGCATTGATCGGCGAAGGCGTCGGCTTCCACATTCCGAAAGGCTACGTGTACTTTGCGATGGCGTTTTCCGTGGCGGTTGAAATGCTGAACCTGCGTTTGCGCAAGCGTTTGGCGGACCGGCCCGTGAAGCTCCGTAAGAAGATCGAAGACGACGCTTGAGCGTCGCGACGCGTTCATGAGGCACGAGCGTTCGGAATGGAAAAGCGCTCTCGGCCTCGTTGGCGCTATACCAATGCGAGGGTCTTTCCATTAGAGTCGCCACCGGCCAAGCTCGTGGTGAGTCCACGAGCGGGCGGGGGCACTTACGAACATCACGAACCCCGATAACGAGGAGATGACTCATGGGTTGGCGTATCAAGCCGCTGGATGAGATTTTAGCGACCGCCGAAAAGAAATCGCTGAAGCGCTCTTTGGGTGCATTTCAGCTCACGATGCTGGGCATCGGAGCGATCATCGGCACCGGAATCTTCGTGCTCACCGCGGTGGCTGCCAATAAGGCGGGTCCCGGCATGCTGCATTCCTTCGTCATTTCCGGGGTCGTTTGTTTGTTAACCGCGCTCGTCTATTCCGAGATTGCGGGAATGGTTCCCGTGTCCGGCTCGGCATATACCTATACGTATGCCGTGCTCGGCGAATGGATCGCATGGCTCGTCGGGTGGGCATTGATTCTCGAATATGCGGTTGCTGCCAGCGCGGTTGCCGTGGGCTGGTCCGGATACATCAACGGATTCCTGCGCTCGATTGAGTGGGGACTTCCGATCGCGCTGACGGCCGGACCGGGGGACACCGTCACCCTTGCCGACGGTTCGGTTGCATCCGGCGGTTTTAACCTTCTCGCGTTTTTGATTTCGCTCTTCGTGACTTGGCTCCTGGTGATCGGTACGTCGAAAAGTGCCAAGTTCACTGCGGTTCTCGTGCTGGTGAAGATTGCCGCGCTTACGCTGTTCATCGTTCTGGCGTTTCCTGCCGTGAGCAGCGCCAATTTCGAGCCGATGCTGCCGAAAGGATGGGGCACGCCGCTTTCCGGCGTGGGCGTATTGGGCGCGGCGGCGTCCATCTTCTTTGCCTATGTCGGGTTTGACGCAGTCTCCACGGCAGCTGAGGAGACCAAAAATCCCAATCGCAATATTCCAATCGGCCTCATTGGATCGCTGGGCGTGTGCACGGTGTTTTACTTGCTCGTCGCCTACAGCGCGATCGGTGCCATGGGTGCGCAACCCGGCGGAGAGTTGTCGCAGTCGAAGGAGCCGCTAGCCTTCGTGCTTCGCCATCTGGGATATCCGAATATGGGTAACTGGGTGGCGGCCGCGGCGATCGTTGCCCTGCCGTCGGTCGTGCTGATGATGTTGTATGGGCAAACGCGCATCCTATTCACGATGTCTCGCGATGGATTGATCCCGGAAGTTTTCTCCAAGGTACATCCTCGTTTTCACACGCCGCATGTAGTGACCATGTTTACGGGTGTGGTCGTCGCCATATTTGCCGCCGTATTTCCGGTGGCTGCGCTGGCGGACATTTCCAATTCCGGCACTCTCTTTGCGTTTTTCGTGGTTGCTCTCGGCGTCATGATTCTCCGCAAGACGGAGCCGAATCGCCCGCGGCCTTTTCGCACCCCCTTGGTTTGGGTCGTGGGAATCGGAGCGATGGCAGGTTGCGCGCTGCTCTTCGTGAGTTTGGGTATTTACACCATCACGCTCTTCTTGGGCTGGGCCGCCATCGGTGTGCGCACCTACGCTTATTACGGAAGCCGCAATAGCGCGCTCGTGCGCGTTTCGACGGGGAGTGGCGAGTCCGTCATGAAGGCGGGCCACTATTTCGGTTTGCTTCTCGAGCTCTGCGCCGGCGGCGCCGCTTTTGTGTGGTTGGTGAAGTCATCGCTCAGCGACACGAATAAAGTGCTCATCATGCTGGCCGCCGTGCTGCTGGCGCTGACGGTCAGCCTCCTGATGCCGATGCGTGACGCTCCTGCGAAAAAATAACGCTGCTGCGGTTAGGCGGGTTTGTTTAACGCGGGCTCTTCGCTCTTTCGGAATCCCCGCAGCTCGTCCGGCACGAAAGGCCGAAACGCATCCACCATCGCGGCGTAAATTTTCGGATTGCCCGCGATGAGGTGGCCTTCTTGCTGGTATTCATGACCGCTTAACGTGCCGACCATGCCGCCGGCTTCCGTGATGAGCAACGTCCCGGCGGCGGTATCCCAGGGAGCGAGTCCGAACTCCCAGAACCCGTCGAGGCGACCGGCTGCCACGTAGGCGAGATCGAGTGCGGCGGAGCCAGGGCGGCGCACGCCTGCCGATTCCTTCATTACGAACTTGAGCATCTCGAGGTAAGCATCGAGCCACTGACGGTTGGATCGATAGGGGAAACCGGTGCCGATCAACGCGCCTTCCATCTCGAGCCGTTTGCTGACACGGATGCGTTTGCCGTCGAGTTGTGCGCCATCGCCGCGGGAAGCGGTGAATAGTTCTTGGCGCATCGGATCGTAGATGACCGCATGTTCCAATTTGCCGCGCCGCTCGACTGCAAGCGACACGGCGAATTGCGGAAAACCGTGAATGAAATTGGTGGTGCCGTCGAGCGGATCGATGATCCATACGAATTCGTCTTTGCCGAACTTGGAAGGTATTCGGCCGCTTTCTTCGGCAAGAAAGGCGTGATCGGGATAGGTGTTGCGAATCGTTTCGATGATGTCCTGCTCGGCTTTGGTGTCGACCTCCGTCACGAAGTCGTTGCGATCCTTGGCATGCACTTGCACTTGATGCGCGCGGTTTACATAGCGTGCAATGATGTCGCCGGCGCGGCGCGCGGCACGCACCGCAATGTTGAGCATGGGCTGCATAGGGATCTCGAGCAGGAGTTGGAAAAGAACGGGGCGCTCATCGGCGCCGAGGCCGGTAGAATAGCAGAGGAAGGCGTGACGCGTAGTCCATGAAGCGTGATCCGTCAGAATTCTGTCGCATCACGCAGTACGCACTCTCATGTCCATCCGCATCGTTCTGGTCGATACCTCGCATCCCGGCAATATCGGGGCGGCGGCCCGTGCGATGAAAAACATGGGACTGACCGACCTTCATCTCGTGCGCCCTGAACAATTTCCCCATTCGGAGGCGACGGCGCGGGCATCGGGTGCCGACGATGTTCTGTTTCGCGCCAAGGTGCATGCGCGTTTTGAGGACGCCATCGCCGATTGCGGGCTGGTCGTGGGCACCAGCGCGCGTCAGCGCCATCTCCAATGGGAGTTAGTGGAGCCGCGCGAGTGCGCCGCTCAAGTGGTGGCTGCCGCAAAAACGAGAACCGTCGCGCTGGTCTTCGGCGCGGAGCGCATGGGATTGACGAATGCCGAACTGGCGCTCTGCAATTTGCTGGTGACCATTCCCACGCATCCCGACTACAGTTCGCTTAACGTCGCGATGGCCGTGCAGGTGTTGACCTATGAGATTTGGTTGCAGTGCCGTCCGGGTGCGCCGCCACCGCCGGAGCGCGACGTGCCGTTGGCGACCAGCGGAGAAATGACGCGTCTCTATGCGCATCTGGAGGAAGTATTGAACGAGGTCGACTTCCAAGACCGCACCGGCGGCGGTCATCTGATGGCGCGCATTCGCCGGCTTTTTAATCGCGCGCAGATCGACCAGAACGAGATGAACATACTTCGCGGTATTTTGACGGCGGTGCAATCGAAACGCCGGACGGCGGGGAATAGAACGTGATTCGTCAGACTTTAATCCGCCGGGTCTTAATCCACATTTCGGGTTGACTTCATGTCCGCCACTGCGCCCATCTATCTCGATTACGCGGCGACGACGCCCGTCGATCCGCGCGTTGCGGCGCGGATGTGCGAAATCCTATGGGCGAACGGACCGTTCGGTAATCCTTCGTCAACCAATCACGAGTTCGGTCGCAAAGCGCGCGAGCTGGTGGAAGCGGCGCGCGTGCAGGTGGCGAATGCCTTGGTCGCGAATCCTCGTGAAATCGTGTTCACGTCCGGCGCCACCGAATCGAATAATCTTGCGCTTTTCGGTGCGGCCCGTTTCCATCAAAGCAACGGCCGTCACATCGTCAGCAGTCGGACCGAACACAAAGCCGTGATCGATGCGCTAAAGCAATTGGAGCGCGAGGGATTCAAGGTCACTTATTTGAAACCCGACGTGACCGGCATCGTTCACGCCGAAGAGGTCATCCGCGCTCTGCAGGATGACACCGTTTTGGTGTCGCTCATGCACGCGAATAACGAGATTGGCGTGGCGCAGGATATCGGCGCGGTCGGCCATGTTTGCCGACGCCGCGGCGTGGTATTCCACGTCGACGCGGCGCAGAGTTTCGGTAAATTGCCGATTAACGTCGAAGCCATGCAAATCGATCTGCTCTCTCTGACTGCACACAAGATATACGGTCCTAAAGGGGTCGGTGCCTTGTATGTGCGTTCCAAGCCGCCGCTTGGCCTGCAGCCGTTGCATTTTGGCGGTGGCCAAGAAGAGGGACTGCGCCCCGGAACGCTGCCAACCCATCAAATCGTAGGTCTAGGGGTAGCTTGCGAGCTCGCGGCGAGCGAACGGGAGTCGGATACCAAGCGCATTGCCGAATTACGTGAGCAACTATGGCAGGGCCTGCTCAAGGCGGGAGGCGTCGAGTTGAACGGCCATCCCACCGAGACGGTGGCCGGAATTCTGAATGTCGCCTTCCACGGTATCGAGGGAGAAAGTTTGCAGTTCGCGCTTCACGAATTAGCCGTTTCGTCCGGATCGGCTTGCACCTCGGCTAGCAATGAACCTTCCTACGTATTGCGAGCGCTGGGTCGCAGCGATCAATTGGCGCAAAGCTCGATTCGATTTAGCCTCGGACGCTTTACCACCGCCGGGGAAATCGATCGTGCGCTTACCCTCATTTGGCGCGAATTGCCCCGATTACGGGCGCTAGTTCCGCAGTGATCATCAGTGCCGGCTTATGAGTGACGCAGGATTTATCGGTAGCAACGACTATCATCCGCAGGTTGAGGAGCTCTTTCGGCACACGCCGTTCGCCGGCGCCATGGAGCCAGGCATGGGGGTCTTCGTCGGGTCGGCAGGGTCGCAGATGGAGGGAACCGAAGTTCGATTCTGGTTAAAGGCCGGCGGCGGCCGCGTTCAAGCTGTTAGTTTTCAAGCCTACGGCTGCCCACATACGATCGCGGTCGCATCGTGGATGGCGCATCACGTCCGCGGGCTTGAGTTAGCGGAGGTCGAGCGTACGGCATGGCTTGAGGTGGAGCGTGCGCTGGCGGTGCCGCCACAAAAGCGTGGGCGACTTCTCATTGTCGAAGACGCGCTCAAATCAGCGGTCAAAGCGGCGACTAGGAATGTGTAAAATCGGACCCATCTTCACGGGGAGTTAGGCAGCAGGGTGATCCTCTGGTTAACTCCTAACGTCTAACCTCTGCTTGCTCTGCGCTTATGGCCATTTCGATCACCCCCGCCGCCGCCGACCGCGTTAAGCACTTCCTTGCCAACCGAGGCCGAGGTTTGGGTCTGCGTTTGGGGGTCAAATCCACGGGCTGTTCCGGTTACGCCTATGTGGTGAACTACGCGGACGATTTGGCTGAAGGGGACGTGGTTTTCGAAGCCCAGGGCGTGAAAATCATCGTCGATCCCCAGAGCCTGTCGTATATCGACGGCACCGAGGTCGATTTCGTTAAGCAAGGCCTCAACGAAGCCTTCCGCTTCCGCAATCCCAATGTGAGGGGGGAGTGTGGGTGTGGGGAGAGTTTTACGGTCTGACGGCGCCGAGCGCCTCAGCCGCTAGGCTCTAGCAACTAGGCGCTAGGAAGAGAATTTCCGGAATTTCTTCAATCTGGCTAGAGCCTAGAGCCTAGCGCCTAGTGGCTCAAGCCTTTACACTCCGCCGCGCGCAAAAACGGCTCCAATCGCGATATTCGAGCTGACTTCCCAGGTAGAGGCCGGCGCAGCCCTAAAGACTTATAGAGGACGACGATTCCATGGCGCTCGAACGCACTTTCTCCATTGTGAAACCCGACGGCGTGCAGAAAAACCTGATCGGTCAGGTTTATAGCCGTTTCGAAAAGGCGGGTCTCAAAATCATTGCCGCTCGTATGGTGCAGTTAACCCAGGCTCAGGCGGAAGGGTTCTACGCCGTGCATCGCGAGCGTCCGTTCTTTAAGGACCTTTGCAAGTACATGACCTCCGGACCGGTGGTCGTGCAAGTACTCGAAGGCGACAACGCAGTCGCCAAGAATCGCGAACTCATGGGCGCTACCGACCCGAAGAAAGCGGCAGCGGGCACCATTCGCGCCGATTTCGCCAGCAGCATCGAAGAAAATGTCGTGCACGGATCGGACAGCGCCGAGAATGCGGCTATCGAAATCGCGTTCTTTTTTGCGGCGTCGGATCTCTGTCCTCGGACGCGCTAATCCATTCGGGATTCGAGAATCGCCCGGCTTTTGAAGCAACGAATTTCGACTCCCGAATCTCGAGCCCAATGACTGCTTCGTCCGCCAAAACCAACCTGCTCGGCCTCACTCGCGCCGAGCTGGATGCTTTCGTGGTCGGCAGAGGCGAGAAGCCGTTTCGGGCGCGGCAGTTATACAAGTGGCTGTTTAAACGCTTCGAAGACGACTTCGAGAAGATGACCGATCTCGCGAAGGATTTTCGAAAGGGGTTGGCGGAAATAGCCGAAGTGCGCACGCCGGTGGTCAAGCTGAGGCAAGTGTCCGCCGATGGAACGCGCAAATGGCTGCTTGCGCTCGACGGTTCACCGGCTGCCGCGGCGGAAGGTGACTTCGACGTCAAGCAATGTATCGAGATGGTGTACATCCCCGAGCCCGGCCGGGGAACGCTTTGCATCTCGTCGCAGATCGGTTGCGCTATGGACTGTTCGTTTTGCTCCACGGCCCAGCAAGGCTTCAACCGCAACCTCACCACCGCTGAAATCGTCGGGCAAGTATGGCTCGCGAATCGCGAGCTCCAAGCGCTTTCGTTGCCCGCGATCGACGAAAGCCTTGATGAAGATGCCGACGCCACTCCAACCCAGGCCCCAGGCCTCAAGCCCCAAGCCCATCGCCAAGCTCATCGCCTGATCACCAATATCGTCTTCATGGGCATGGGCGAGCCCTTGGCGAATTACCGCAACGTCATTCCCGCCGCCGAGATACTGATGGATGATTTGGGGTTCGATATCTCGCGCCGCCGAGTGACCGTAAGCACGTCGGGTCTCGTGCCGCAAATGATGAAGCTGGCGGAAGAAACCAATTGTGCGTTGGCAGTGTCTCTCCATGCGCCCACCGACGAGCTGAGAGACCAACTCGTGCCGATCAATCGTAAGCACCCGATTGCCGAATTGCTCGATGCCTGCTGGCACTACGTGCAAAAGCAAAATGCGCGCGGCATCACCTTCGAATACGTGATGCTGGACGGCGTGAACGACCAACCCGAGCATGCCCTGCAGTTGGTGCGTTTGCTGAAAGGCCGTCCCGCTAAGGTGAATCTGATCCCGTTCAATCCCTTTCCGAACACTCGTTACAAGCGTTCGCCGGCACCGGTGATCGACCGGTTTCGCGAGCTGCTGAACTCGCATGGCGTCATCGCGACCACGCGGCGGACCCGTGGCGACGACATCGATGCCGCTTGCGGGCAACTCGTCGGTCGCGTACAAGATCGGGTCATTAACCGACTGGGTGCTCGCTTAGGCAAGCACAAGTTCGACGTGGAGGTGCCGTTGTGATGCAGCGTGACTTGGTTCGAGTCTGCGTGTTCGCTTTGGTCGGAGCGACACTTCTTGGCTGCACCGGCCATGGTACGAAGACACGCGACAGTCGCGAAATGACTTTGAAGCAACAGGCGTCGGCCTTGAACGCCCAACTGGGCAGCGATTATTTTCGACAAGGAAATTGGGAAGAGGCCAAGCAAAAGCTCGATCGCGCCCTCGAGCAGGACCCCCATAACGTGCAAGCGAACATGGTGGCCGGTTTGCTCTACGACCGGTTAGGCGAGCAGCCGAAGGCGGAGTCGTATTTGCAGAAAGCAGTCGCCTTGGACGAAAAAAATCCCGAAACGCGGAATGCTTTGGCGGTGTATCTGTGTCGCCATGGAAAATACGAGGTGGGCGAAAAACATGCGCTCACGGCATCGGCAGATCCTTTGTACAAGACACCTGAATGGGCGTTGCTAAACGCCGGATTCTGCGCGCGTAACGCAGGCGACATAGCGCGTGCGGAAAAGCATTTTCGCAAAGCGCTCGAAATTCAACCGCGCTTCGGTCCTGCTCTGCTTGAAATGGCGGATCTCGAATTTAACGCGGGCCAATTTTTGATCGCGAGGGCTTTTTTTGAGCGGCACGTCGCGGCGGTGCCGATGACTCCTGCTGCGCTATTGCTTGGAGTCCGCATCGAAAAGGCATTGGGCAATCGCAGCATGGCGGCCGACTATGCACGTCGCTTGCGTAACGAGTACGCAAGTTCCGATGAAGCGAAAGCGCTCTCCGCAGTAGAACAGGCCGGCCCTTAAGCCGTGACCTCGATCGAATAGCTGTCACGGGTTGTCATGAGCGACGCACGCGATCCTTCTGCCGTTTCGACTGCGTCCTCCGCGGGGAGCGATGTCGCCCCGTCGAGTCCGGGTGCTTGGCTCAGGCTGGAGCGTGAACGTCAGGCCATTTCCACGCAGCGCATTGCCGCCGATATGCATCTAAGCGTTGCGGCTATTGAAGCCATCGAAGGGGACCGGTTCGTTCTACTCGGCGCGCCCGTCTTTGCTAAGGGGCACCTGCGCAAGTATGCGAGTTTGTTGAACCTCTCGGCGGATCGAGTCGTGGAGCTGTACGATCGTCTTGAAGGTGCGCCAAAGCAGGTTGACCCGATTCCTTTATCGCAGCGCGCTCCCGAACCCGCGCTTCGTCCGGGAATTCGCGAAATGCTGAGCGGCGGAGATAACGGTCGAGAGCGGACTGTTTCGATGGGTCTCTGGGTCGCCGTTTCCATGGTGCTGGTCCTTGGCTTGGGAGGGGCTTGGTGGTACGTAGGACACAGCCCTCCTTCGATAGTCGTCGGCAGCAGGGCTCCTACGAACATGCCGAAAAAAGGCCCGAAAAACGATACCGCGGCCTCGGCGGAACCACGGCAGGAAATATCCGCGTCCATCCCTCCCGTAGCGACTGCTTCTAAGCCAGCCCTGCCGGCGGCACTGCCTGTGACCGCGCTTCCGTCACGTCCCGCGCGACCTGCCGGAAGTCCTCCGCCGGGCAAAGTGCGCGTACGCTTGTCGTTCGCGCGCGAATCGTGGGTCGAGGTCTATGACGGCGGCGGAAATCGGATGCTCTACGACGTCGGGCGCGTCGACTTGCCGCGCATGATCGATGTCGAACCGCCCGCGCTGGTGGTGCTAGGCGATGCCGCCGCGGTGACGACGGAAGCCAACGACAAAGTCATATCCGTTCCGCAAAAGAACATTTCGGGCACCGTGGCGCGGTTTACGATTGCCGCCGATGGGTCGGTGAAATAAGAAGCTACTAGCCACTAGCAGCTAGCAACTAGCCGGAAAAGATTAGATCCAGAAGGAAAGAAATTTCATATGACGACGATTCGCTTCAAGAACGATTTCTTGCTCTTGCTAGAGGCTAGCTGCTAGTGGCTAGTGACTTCCTCCAAGCCATCCGTGGCATGAACGACATCCTGCCGGGCGAGATTGCGCTATGGCAGCGGCTCGAATCGGCGGCCCGAGAGTTATTTGCGGTCTACGGCTATCAGGAAATGCGTGTACCGATCGTTGAGCACACGGCGTTGTTCAAACGCTCGATCGGCGAATTGACCGACGTGGTGTCGAAGGAAATGTACAGCTTCGAGGACCGCGGCGGCGAGCACATCACCTTGCGGCCCGAAGCCACCGCCGGACTCGTGCGCGCCATGGTGAGCAATGGGCTCATTCATAACCAGCGTCAGCGCGTGTGGTGCATGGGGCCGATGTTTCGCTATGAAAAGCCGCAGAAGGGACGTTTCCGGCAGTTTCATCAAATCGATGTCGAGGCGTTCGGTTATCCGGGCCCGGATGTCGACGCCGAAATGATCATGATGAGCGCGCGACTGTGGCGCATGCTCGGCATTCGAAACCTCTCGCTGAATATCAATTCGCTGGGCACGCCCGAGTCGCGAAAGACGTATCGAGAGAAATTGGTGGAGTATTTTTCCGGACACCGAGACCGGCTCGATGCCGACAGCCTGAAGCGACTCGAGGGGAATCCGCTCCGAATTCTGGACAGCAAGAATCCGGAGATTCAATCCATCGTGGCGGGCGCACCCGTGATTACCGAGCACCTCGACGCCGAATCAGCGGCGCATTTTGCCGGTCTCAAGGCCCATTTGGATGCTGTCGGCATTCGCTATGTCGTCAATCCGAGGCTGGTGCGGGGACTCGATTACTACTCCCGAACGGTCTTCGAGTGGATTACGACGGAACTCGGTTCTCAGGATGCGGTCTGTTCCGGCGGCCGGTATGATGGCTTGGTTGAGCAGCTCGGAGGCGAGGCGACTCCCGGCATTGGTTGGGCGCTAGGGCAGGAGCGGCTCGTCGAGCTGATGAAGCTACAGGGCGTGAATGCCGCCGGCGCCGAGATCGATGCGTGTTTGGTCGCCGTGGGCGACCGAGCCCAAGCCGCCGGGTTGACGCTTGCCGAACGCTTGCGCGACGACGTGCCGGGTCTCCGGCTCGAAACGCTTTGCGGCGGCGGGAGTTTTAAGTCGCAGTTGAAGCGGGCGGATAAAAGCGGCGCGCGATTTTGCCTCGTGTTGGGAGATAACGAAACCGAGCGCCGGATCGTCGGTTTTAAGTCCTTGCGTGTCGAGGAGCCGCAAGTCGACGTGGCTTGGGACGCGCTGGCCGAGGTATTGAAAGAGAAGTTGCCGATTTGAGTTTCAATTTGTTTTCTTACGGGCGGCTAGCAACTAGGAATTAGCGACTAGTGAAAGGCCGGATCTTTCCATTCACCCATCACTATTTCACATTCGTTTTATGGCCACCGAATACTTATCCGATCAAGAACAAGAAGAAGCCCTGCGTAGTTGGTGGAAGGAGAATTGGAGCTGGGTCGCCTCGGGCATCGCTGTGGGTTTTGTCGTGCTTGCGGGCTGGAATTACTGGCAGCGGCGCGTCGACCAACGAGGCGAGGCTGCCGCGCAAGCGTATCGTGATCTCACCCAGGCCTTGGCAGGGGCAGACAAGACCGGAACGGACAAGGATAAAGTCGACACGCTGGTGAAGAACCTCGACAGCGACTATTCAGGGACGCCCTACGTCGATCAAGCGCATTTGCTAGTGGCGCAGTCGCACGTGAACGGTGGCCGCTATGAAATGGCGGTGACGGAACTCAAGGCAGTTGCCGAAAAATCCAAAGATCCGGGGCTCGCGCAGATCGCGAAGTTACGGTTGGCCCGCGTCCATATTCAGCTCGGTCACTACGATGAGGCGTTGGCCTTGCTCGATGTCAGCAAGGCCGGCAAATTCGCCGAACCGGTGAACGAGATTCGAGGCGACGCCTTGTTCGCCAAGGGCGACGTTTCGGGGGCTCGCGCCGCCTATCAAGCAGCGATCGCTGCGGCTCAATCCGATCCGCAACAGGGAATGGCCGGGAGCGAATACTTGCAGTTGAAATTGCAGGAATTGGGTCCCGCTCCCGAGGCGGCCGTCGTGACGCCGCCAACACCGCTTGCGCCGAAAGAAGCCGGGTCTGATGCAACTAGCGCGAATAAATAGCGGGCGAAGAGTATGAAGCGTTTGATTTTGATGGTCGCGGTGCTGGCGTTCTTAGCGGCCTGCGGAAACAAGGATCTCGATCCTCCGGCGAAGCTGGTGGATTTCGAGCCGCATTTGAAAGTCGAGCGCTTGTGGAGCCATGGATTCGGCGGCAAGTCCGACCGTTTGCGCCTCGCCCTGCGCATGGCGGTCGCCGACAACATTGCGTATGCGGCCGGCTTCGACGGCGAAATCATTGCTCTAGACGCGAACAACGGCCACAAGCGGTGGAGCGTGAAAACCAAGTTACCGCTGTCGGCGGGGCCAGGCGTCGGGGAAGGGCTTGTCGTGGTGGGTTCGACGGACGGCTATGTCGTTGCGCTCGATGCACAGACAGGAGTCGAACGTTGGCGGCATCGGATGTCGAGCGAAGTATTGGCGACGCCGCTGATCGCTCAGAAAGCCGTCGTCGTGCGAACGGTGGATGGCCGGCTGGTGGCGCTCGAGAGCATCGATGCAAAACAACGTTGGACGGTCGATCAGACCGTTCCGCGCCTTTCATTGCGTGGGACCGCGCCGCCGGTGATTGCGCAAGGAGCCGTCATTGCCGGATTCGATAACGGCCGAGTTGTCGCTGTCGATATCCTTACCGGGGAGGTCCAATGGGACACCGCCGTGACCGCCCCCGCGGGCCGCACTGAGTTGGAAAGACTAGTCGATATCGATGCTCCGGTCCGCGTCATCGGAGACGATATCTTTGTCGCGGGGTTCCAGGGCCGAATTGCGATGTTGGCGCGCGATTCCGGGCAGATATGGTGGGCGAGAGACTTCTCGAGCTACCGCGGCTTCAATATCGAAGGCGCGACGATTTATGCAAGCAACTCGGAAGGCGTGGTGGTCGCCATGCGCAAGGCCGACGGCAACGTTGCCTGGGAACAGTCCGCTCTGCGGCAGCGTGCGCTTACGGCGCCCACGGTTGACGGAAGTGCCGTAGTCGTTGGGGATTACGAAGGCTATTTGCACTGGCTGAGCGTTGCGGACGGTTCGATGCTCGCGCGCGCCAAGACCGATGGCGAACGCATTACCAACG
>CAZQYC010000032.1:0-42186 GCA_964597495.1 uncultured Steroidobacteraceae bacterium
CGCGCGCCGGCTATGTTCCGCTGGCACAAACCGCGATCGAATTGGCGGCCAAGGGCGTGACCAGTTTGGCCGAAGCGATCAGTGTGATGAGCGGCATCGACGACGCGGAGGCGGTATGACGTGAGCCACTAGTCACTAGCCACTAGACGTTCACCTTTAATTCTCATGCCTATCTTCTCCTACAAAGGCCGTTCGCTTCGCGGCGAGGCTGTCGCCGGGCAACTCGAAGGCGATTCGCCGGATGCCGTGGCGACGCGGTTATTCAATAGCGGCGTCACGCCGATCGACATCCAAATCGCCGACGAGAAGGATCGCGGCGAAGCCGGCGAGCTGTGGCGCAAGATGGGCGGCGGTAAGCCGAAGACCTCCGATCTCATCATGTTCTCGCGGCAAATGTATACGATCGCCAAGTCGGGTATCCCGTTGCTACGCGGCTTGCATGGACTCACCGAGTCGACGCACAACGTCATTCTTCGCCGCACGCTTGAAGACGTCATCGCCAGTTTGGAGTCGGGTCGCGACTTGGCGACCAGTCTTGCTCGGCATCCTGAGGTATTTCCGAATCTGTACATCAGCATCGTTCGCGTAGGTGAGTCCACCGGTACTTTGGATACGGCGTTCCTGCGTCTTTGCGACTACTTAAGCGTCGACCAAGACATACAGGACCGCGTGAAAGGCGCCATGCGTTATCCGACCATCGTGATGATCGCGATCGGCATTGCGATTTCGATCATTACGGTGTTCGTCATTCCCAATTTCGCGCCACTGTTCAAAGTGCTGGGCGACGACATTCCGATGCCGACGCGCATCATCATGGGGGTGTCGAGCTTCACTCAGCAGTACTGGTACGTCGTGCTTGGCGCGTTGGGCGGCGCCTACGTCTGGATGCGTTACTACATAGGCACGGAGAAGGGACGCTATAACTGGCACAAGTTGAAACTTCGCATTCCCGTGATGGGGTTGCTGGCCCACCAGGCGATTCTCGCGCGCATCAGCCGTTCGCTTTCGATCTCGCTTAAAGCCGGCATGCCGATGATTCAGACGCTGAACGTCATCGCGCGCTCCGCCGGCAACGACTTCATGACCGAGCGTGTTTTGCGTTTACGTGACGCCGTCGAACGCGGTGACCCGCTGAGTCGCGCAGCGACTACGGTCGGCATGTTCCCGCCGCTGGTTTTGCAAATGATGTCCGTCGGCGAGGAAACCGGTGCGCTGGCCGAACTGCTTGACGAAGTGGCCGACTACTACAAACGTGAAGTGGAATACACGTTGAAGAATCTAAGCGCCATGATCGAGCCCATCATGATCGTGGCAGTCGGTGGCATGGTTCTCATTCTTGCTCTTGGCGTATTCCTGCCCATGTGGAACCTGGTATCCAAAATCGGCGGCGGCGGGTAGGAAGGTCAAGTCACGATTCGTGACTTCAATACGATCGCATGGATCGTGCATCTCGCCACGCGACGATTTCACGAGCCCTGCTGCGTCGTCCCTGGTTTCGCTTGTGGAATGGGGCTAAAAACGATCGATTCATCGAGCAGCACGTGAGTCTCCTGCATCGCCCTTGCATCGACTTCCTCTGAGGATGCGCCGACCGAGAATTTAAACTTTACGCTGCCAATCGAGATCTCGTCTGCGTTGCCGATCATTTGGCGGCTAATGCGCTTGCCGTTGACCTTGCAGCCGTTGGTGCTTTCGAGATCAATGAGGAACACACCTTCCGTTTTAACGAGGATGCGGGCATGAAAGCGGCTCACGGAGTTGGAGTCTACCGCGATATCGTTGGTCGCCGTTCGGCCGATCGTGGTCGTGGCTGAGGTGATTTTATAAAGCGTTCCGGGTTGCTCTAGCGACTCCAGTGCAAGACCCATTGCAACGAGTCGCTCGGCTGGAATGGACGAACCGAGTTGCCCTATGTTGCCTTGCTGTATGCCGTCGTGCAGCGTCGTCCCGTTTGCGCTTGCTTGTTCCCTTGCCTGTTCCCTTGACTGTTCCCTGGGCTGTTCCAATGCGGCGATACGATCGTCGCGTTGCCGTAACTGAAGTTGTAAAGCGCTTACCTGCTCTTCCTTCGCCGTTAGATACCGATGTAGCGTCTCTGCACGTGCATTGGCGTGTTCGTATTGCCCTCGTGCGGCCTCGGTCTGGTCGAGCGCTTCGGCAACCAGCATTTCACGCTCGGCCAGTTTTCGTTCCGCCTCCTCGAGCGCGGCGCTTAATTCGCGGATACGTGACTCGCTATCTTCAGCGTTCTGGAAAAATTTCATTGATACCTATTCCGATGGATGTCATGAAAGTGCATTGCTTTATTCTGATGGGACTATATCACCGGCTCGCGCATGAATGACTTAACGGGCGCGGCCCTCGCCGCGGCTTGAAAGATCTTTGCAAAGTGAAGAAGGCCAGCGAAATATTGTATTGGTCGCCTCGTTTCTGAGTTACGAGGTATCTCATGCTCAAACTGTACGGATTTCCCGGGTCGACTCGATCGCGCGTCAAGGGGTGCCACAAGGATTTGAGGTTCTTTGGACGCGTCCAGCTCGACATAACGTGATCGACCACCACGTTGCTTAGTGGAAGCGCACGACGACTGTGAAAAGGCGACCTCTCCCGTGAACGGGAGAGGTCGCGCAATGTGCGGGTGAAGGTGAGGACGAGGGGCGCTGACTACTCTGCGACCCAGACGTATTTATCGCCCTGCTTTGCGAACTTGCCGAGACCTGGAAATGGGAAGTGGACTGCGTAGATGCGCTGGTTGCTTGCCGCCGAGCTCTCGATGATTTGCTTGCGACTCGCCTGCGCCGTTGGAGCGTCGCCGTCGAAAGCGATCGTCCAATCGGGTTGCTGCACCGAGATTACGGAGTGGTGCATGGTGTCGCCGATATAAAGGAGCGACTGATCGCCGGAAGTGATGAGATACCCGGAGTGGCCTGGCGTGTGACCCTTGATATCGACTGCCTTTACGCCGGGAAGGAGATCGGCCCCGGGCTGAAACTCGATGACCTTCGGGGCCATCACGGCCACGAGCGGAGCCATCTGCGCTTGGCCCTTGAGCGAGCTCCATTCGGCGGCCTGGATATGGATGGCTGCATTCGGAAAGGCGAGCGCATTGTTCGCCACAAGACCGCCGACATGATCGCCATGGCCGTGGCTAATAAAAATGTCGGTGACGCTAGCCGGATCGACGCCGGCTGCCGCGAGACTTGCCAGCACTTTTCCAAGTGTCGGACCGAATAGCGCAGCAGCTCCGGTATCGAACAGCAGCGCCTTATCGGGCGTTTTCACCAGAAGCGGATGCACGGAAAGATGAATCTGGTCGGTCGGCAAATTATTAGCCGCCAGCAAGGCATCGACTTCGGCCTTTGTCGCATTGATCGCCACTGTCTTGTTGTCGTTCGGTGTGGAGAGTTCACCGTCACTCAAGGCGGCGGCCTGGAAGGCTCCAATGGTGAACGGCTTCACGCCAGCGCCTTCAGCGATGGGCGCGATGGCTGGCGCAGCGGGTTCTGCAGGCGTGCTCACTGCCTCTTGTTTTTTCGAGCACGCAGCGAGTGCGGCTGCGACTAAAAGAACTGCGCCGATAGTGAAGTGAGCATGCTTCATGACGATCTCCCATTGCCGTTGAATTGAGCAATTATGAATTGAGAGTTTCATAATTGCACGGCCGGCTCAATCCACTCGGCGACGGCTACGCATGGAAGCTCCTTCCCCTGTTTGCGGGGGAAGGTTGGGATGGGGGCAAAGAACCGACGATCACCGGCGTCAAAGAGCGTTCTCCTACCGCACTTCAACGTGGCGAGTGAAGTTGTTGAGAATCGCCTGCCACCCATCGCGCTGCTGCTCGATCGAATGCGTCGACTCGCTGTCGAACGTTACGCGCACCTTGACGCCCTTCGGACTCTCGGTGAACTCGACCTGAGCCGCGCGGTCGCCGAAGGAATACTCGATCAGCTTGTGCGCGACGACTTTGGTGTAGGTGCCGGCAAAATCGAATCCCATGCTTCCATCCTTCGCCTCCATGCGCGAGGAAAACGCACCGCCGGCGCGTAAATCCACGGATGCCGCGGTGGTATGCCAATCATCGGACGCAGCATTCCACTGTTTGATGTCCTCGGGAGTCGTATAAGCGCGCCAGACTTTTTCGATCGGCGCGGTCACGGTGGTTTCAACGGAAATTTTCATTGCCATCTCCTCTATAAATAGCCGTATGTTCTCGAGCCGAAAGAATGCTCTGTCTACAAGACGACCCGTCAATACCGGTTCCGACACAAAGAATAAGTATTTTGCGGGTGAGCGGGAAGATATGGGCGCAGTTTCTATGGCTCTGTCGCCGGAATCTATAGCGAGCGTTGTGGCCATCCACGATCCGCACCGGCATTCCATGACTTTGATGTTGCAATCTGCAGTATCGACATGTCCGTCGGGGCGGTGGTTACTCAAAGAAACTCCTTCCTCGTTTGGGTTGAGCATTCCTGATCGTGGGGATAGTCCACAAAAGCCCAGCGCCATTGACGGGCACGTAACGCTGGTCTACAAGTGCCGGATGCAATCACTCGACGAACTTAAAAACCGGCATTCTGTTGCTATCCTCTTCGAATGCATTTCGGGAAGTCGCGCGTATGGAACGAACACGGCAGCGAGTGATGAAGACGTGCGCGGCATTTTCGCGGTGCCGGCGCACGCGTACCTTGATCTGGAAAAGCCACTAGACCAAGTTGGAGACGACAAGGGAAACATCGTCTACTACAGTTTGCGCCGAGTTATCGAGCTACTTGCTCAAGCAAATCCGAATATCCTCGAGCTACTTTTCATGCCGGATGATTGTATTCGAAGGGTGTCTCCGGAAATGAAAGCGCTGATCGAGAATCGTCAGATGTTCATCTCCAAGCAATGCGCCGATACGCATGCGGGCTATGCGATGTCGCAGATTAAGAAGGCTAGGGGGCAGAACAAATGGGTGAATAATCCAAAGCCAGAGTCGCCGCCGAGGAAAGAGGATTATTGCCATGTTATTCCGCAGCAATCGAGCCACCGTGTGGTGGCCCATCCATCACGGCCGATTTCACTGAAGGCGGTTGGATGGGAGCTGGACGAGTTCCACGCAGCCCGTCTTGAGCATGCTCGCGATATGTATCGGCTTTATCACTATGGGCCCAGCGCTCGTGGCGTGTTTAGGGGCGATGTGCTCGTGTGCGAGTCCATTCCGGAGGCGGATGAATCGGCTCGTTTCCGCGGATTGTTACTCTACAACGAACAAGGATGGAAACAAGCTTTGATCGATCATCAGAACTATTGGGCATGGCGACGTGATCGGAATGAAGCGCGGTGGATTCAACAGGAACGAGCTGAACTGGATTTCGACGCGAAGAACATGATGCACACGATGCGGCTCCTTTTGTCGGGGAAGTCGATAATTCAGCGCGGCCGGCCGGTTGTCCGATTTTCCGGTGACGATCTCGCGCTGCTGATGTCGATCCGTGAAGGCAAGCGGCCGTTCGATGAGATCATGCGATTGGCGCAGGCCGTTCTAGAAGATTGCGAACGGCTAAAGCAGTCGTCAGATCTCCCGGAGTTTTGTGATTCCAGGCGAGCGAGTGAGTTCTTGCAAACGCTTACGAAGAGTTGGGAGGCGCGGCAGAAATGAAGGAGCGTGTCTTAATGGAATTGAAGCGAATTGAACGCGAGCAAGGCGTTAGGGTATTGCTCGCCGTCGAATCGGGCAGCCGAGCTTGGGGATTCGCCTCCCCGGATAGCGACTACGACGTACGCTTCGTTTATGCCCATCCACTTAATTGGTATCTATCGGTGCACGAGCAACGCGATGTCATCGAAGAAATGCTTCCGGACGCACTCGATGTCAGCGGTTGGGAGCTGCGGAAGACCCTGCGCCTATTCGCCAAGTGCAACCTTGCATTGAACGAGTGGTTTGGCTCGCCCATCGTTTACTCCGGGGACACAAAGTTCAGAACCGAATTGAGCGCTTTGATTCCGAGATTTTTCAATCCCATTGCAGCGATCCATCACTATCGAAGCATGGCCGAGTCGGCATTCAAGGATAACTTTGTCGATGGCCGGATTCGCATCAAGAAGCTGTTCTATGTCTTACGTCCACTGCTTGCGTGTCGATGGATAGAAACGACTCAAACACAGCCGCCCACCGAGTTTGCGAAGCTCGCTTCCGCTCCCTCGGTATCGGAGGACGAGAGATCTTGGATCGCGGAACTGCTTAAGACTAAAGCAGGGACGGTCGAGGCAGCGCCGGTCCTGCTCGAGTCAAGATGGGCTACAGGCATTGCAGCAGAGATCGAGAAATACAAATCTGCGACAAACCTCGTTCCGGCTCCGACGAGGGGCGATGTCTTGGTATTGGACGAACTTCTAAGAAAATGGGTGGCTGTCCACAGTTGAGCTGGCAGTTGAGTGCTTCATCGCTGGCGTTTTGAAGTCGTTCCTATGTGGACGCATTCTTTTTGTCCTTTCCTTTCGCTAGAATCCCGGCCGAACCAAAGTTAATCAACCTTGCGCAGTAGAAATGGGTCTGCTGGGAACGCAAGCGAAGGAGGATTCTATGGGATGGGCGACAGCCTACATAACGAAACTTAAGGCGGGCGAAACCGTCTCGTTCCGACCGACCGGCGGCTCAATGACTGGCCGTATCGAGTCGGGCCAACTTTGCACTGTTGAGCCGATTGCGGATGCCGTGACACTGCAAGTCGATGACATCGTTCTGTGCAAAGTTGCGGGCAATGAATATCTTCACTTGATCAAGGCGATCAAGGACGGACAATTTCAGATTGGAAACAATCGGGGATTTATCAACGGATGGATCGGCGAGAATGCAATCTTCGGCCGATGCGTCAGCATCGAATAGTAGAGAAGAGGTTGACGGGTCTTAGCCTGCTCAAACTCTCCCCAGTCAAATCGCCGCCCGAGGCGAGAGAGTGGGCGGCCAGTCGGTTGCGGGAGCCTTTATTCGCCAACGCATAGCGAACGAGAGATCAAAGCGATGAATGTACTTGAGATGTTGGAGGTGGCGCTTAAGACGCATGATATTGGATTCCGATCCGATGGCAGGTCGGTGACGATCGAGGGGAGCGATCTCATGCTGGAGCCTCGTGTGTTCGAGCGCGAAACAGGGAACGGCGACATCATCGTTCAGCTGGATGTGATCGCTTACAGTTCGATTCTTGGAAATCGTTTCATCAACGAATCCATCGCCGGGTTTGGAGGCAGTCGAGAAGAGGCTGAGAAGAACGCATTCGGGAAATTTCTAATTGGACCTTTCCACGTCTTAGTTACCGTGCTCGCGAATCATGCTTGCGAGTCCAATCCTGCGGCATGGGAAGATTGGGGGTCGGCGGGCGCTTCTTGGTCGATATGCGAAGGGCCGGCGCTCATTCACGGATCTAATTCGGGACAAGAAGCGCTCTCTTCGTTCTATCCAGAATTGCGAGAGCTTTTTCTTAAGACACAGACGCGGGAAGTGCATTGGGTTCGCACCTTCGTAAGTTCGTTCTCAGGGAAGCTTCAAGCGTTCGAGGTGCTGCTGGATAACGAGCCGTGGTCGGAAGCAATCGAGCTCGTCGCGAAGTTTGATTGGAGGCCGGAGGAAACATACGGCTCGATCAGGCATTTTTTGCTCGCGCTTCCGGAATGAAGGCACTTCCTGCGAAGACGGAAGTCCGGGATTAATGAATGGAGTTGTGCCGCTCACTATTAACCATTCATTCGTTTGAGGTACGCTTCGCTGATGCGCGTCCTCCTCGCCCACGGCCTTGGCCGGTCACGATTTTCGATGCTGTTGCTCGGGCATCGGTTAGCTCGTGCCGGCTTTCAGTCCGAATATTTTTCATACTCACCCGTCACTGAGACGCACGCAAGCATAATCGCGCGCCTGGTAGCACGTCTTCAGGTACTAGCTCGCACCGGAGAAGAAGTGGGTCTCATCGGTCACTCGTTCGGCGGGCTGCTGTTTCGCCAAGCGCTTGCGAAAGTCCAAGGCCTAAAAGTGCGGCACCTGGTCATGCTGGGCACTCCCAATCAACTTCCTCGGCTCGGGCGTTTTTATAAATATCCGCCATTGAATCTGTTGCGAGGGGATTTAGGTTCGACGTTGGCGAATCGAAAATGGTTCGACACTTTGCCTGGCATCAATGTCCCTTACACGATTGTTTCCGGAACGAAGGGATGGCGTGGACGCTGGAGTCCATTCCAATCTGAACTCAACGACGGAATCGTCGCCGTCGCCGAGACGATTCTGAGCGACCGCGACCAGCCAGTCCTAGTGCCTTCGCTGCACACGTTCATTATGAACGATCGAATGGTGACGGATTTGATCGAAGCGAGGTTCTCCGACGCTTACGCGGTATCCGGCAGCTCGAAGAAACAAGGGGTCACGAAGAAATTCGACTAATTAGTCCGCAGTAACGGACGCGTAGTGATAGGTTTTCTTGTTATCTTTCAGGTCTTGGTCGATTTGCATGGAGTCTAATCATGGATCTCACCACCCTTGCCCGTTGGCGCGCCACTTGCGAAGCGCTGCATCTTGTCTCCGCCGATTCCGAGTACACGAAAATCATTCGCGGGTGGAAGAGCTGGGGGCGGAGATATCACACGCTTGTGCATCTCGACGCTTGTCTGCGGCAATTCGATGAGGTTCGCGCACTAAGCCAACGTCCTGCCGAAGTGGAAATTGCGCTTTGGTTTCACGACGCGGTATACAAGACTCGCAAGTCCGATAACGAGGCGAAGAGCGCGGGATGGGCGGCGGAGTTCCTTGCGGCTCATGGTGCGGACAAGGAGGCTGTTGAGCGCGTTACTCGATTGATCATGGCCACGGCGCACAACGCCGGCGATCTCTCCGGTGACGCGGCGTTGATCGTTGATGTCGATCTTTCGATCCTCGGACAGTCACCGGAGATTTACGATCAATTCGAAAGGAACGTTCGTAAAGAATATTGGTGGGTTCCGAAGAAGCGGTTTGTCGCGGGTCGGACGGCAATACTGAAATCCTTCCTCGATCGTCCGGCAATCTATCACTGGTCCGTCATTCGAGAAAAACTGGAAGCCAGGGCGCGGGAAAATCTGACGCACGCAATCGAAGCGTTGCAGAATCATTAAGGCAATGGGGCTTTCGTGGAATTCAATTTGGGGCAGGGTGCTTCTGTCGCCGAGCGCTCATCCTATTTCCTGCGAGAAACGCGAATTACGCATAGCGCACCAAGCCGGTGTCGTTCAACTCTGGGAGCAGAGAGCTGAAGGTTGCAATGAAAAGCCCACGCTCGTAGTGCTTCGGCTTCTTGGCGCTCGAGGGCGTGCCGAGCTTGCGACTTTAGATCCTGTCAATCGTTTGGAAATCAAGAGCTGTGCAGTTTGCACGCTGAACCCGCCCGCGTTCGGTGCGACGCAGGGTCCGTTGACGATCGAGAGCTATCTGCGTTCAACGCTCGTTGCCTTTGATGCTCTGAAGTCGAACTATCCGAATGCCCAGATTTGGATTTACGGAAAGAGCATCGGTGCGACAGCGGCAATGTATTTAGCCAGTCAGCGAAGCCCCGACGCTGCGGTATTTAAGAACATCATCGATGTGCCGTTCGCTGTCCTGCATCGATCCCCAAGATGGATGCCGGCGCGGGCGAGGCTTGCGATCCAAAATCAAGTGCCCGAGAATTTAGCGCCCGTTATTTTGGCGCCGAAAGCAAAGAGCCGAGCTCTCTTTGTCATTTCGTCCGGCGACGAACTTTCACCGCCGAATGTGCAAGCGCAGATCCTTAGGTCTTACGGGGGGTCGGCAACGCGGTTGGATATCCGCGGCGGTCATGATGAGCCGGCTCTTTATCCAGAAGACGAGAATGCTTATAAAGTTGCTATCGTGGGGCTCTTAAGCGCGTAAGTGGAGTCTGGTTTGAATCTTGGATCCCTCGATTCTAGGAATTGTCTCGCCCTAATCTCGTCTTAATATATGGAGATAATTTTCGAAATCCTCTTTCAGTTCTTCGGCGAGCTGCTCCTGCAGATTGTTTTTGAGATTCTTGCGGAGCTTGGTTTGCATGGTTGTAAAGAGGCGTTCAAGCGACCTCTAAATCCGATCTTCGCTGCCGTCGGCTATGCAATCTTCGGTGCAATCGCCGGAGGCCTTAGCTTGTGGTGGCATCCGTTGCATTTCACGAAGACCCTCGGAATGCGTATCGCGGCACTGATCTTGGTTCCGTTGGCGGCCGGCGCAATCATGTCGCTGATCGGCTCGTGGCGGCAACGCCGTGACCGGTTGCTCATCCGCCTCGATCGATTTGCCTATGGCTATCTGTTCGCACTTGCGATGGCGGTCGTGCGGTTTACATGGGGGCAATAATATCGCCCATAATGTCAACCTCCTCCGCATCCGCCGCCGCATCCACCGCTACAACCTCCGCTGCCACAGCAGCCCCCGCTACTTCCGCTGCCGCAGGCGGTGCCGCCGCAACCGCTGGAAGACGAATCCTGCTTCGGCATATTACGCATGTTGTACCGCTGACCGTCTTCGATCTTCAGCTTCTCGTCAATCGCAAAGAGCAGCGGAAGCCGAGTCGGCCGATTGGGATTGATGTTTTCCTCCAGGCACGCATAACGCCACGCGATGCGAAGCGATTCGCTTATATCGGTTCCTTTCGGCGTGGCAGAGGCCGGAACGTGATGAAAGAATTCGCCGAAGGCCTGGTTGCAGAATTTTGCGTAGGCTCGAGTATCCAGGATGAATTCGTGCCAAAGGTCGTCGACGACCTTGGAAGGCATCCCGATAAAAGCGCTTCTGGCCCGTATCCTGACTAAAAAGAATTCGCGTAGCGCCCGCGCCACGAGGAAATGATCTTTCTCGGCAAGGTGGGTATGGTGCTTGTTGAGTTTCGTAAGCAAGCTTGCTGGGAATACGTAAGCACGAATGAAATGCTCCCTCTTCAGTCGCGCATAGCGCACTCGCAATGCCGCGTAACCGATAAGCGAGGCGGACAATCCAACAATCGGTAATGCGCTTGCAACGTTCATGGTTAAGGTACAACTCCGGTATCAATCGAGGTTCATCAAGGTCGAACATAGCATCCAATTGGGGCGGACTGCGTATCAACGAGAGTGGTCAGAGGAAAGTCGGGCGACTTCATCATGTCGACCGCTTTCTTGAAGGTCTTATGCTCGATGAGATCGCGTGGATGCGCGCTGGCTTCGCCTACCGCATCGAGCGTGGACGTGAGCGCCATTAGTTTGGCAATCGGTGCTTGAGGTGTCTCCGGTGCAGGAGGCTTAGCTTGCTCGGTCGGTTTTTGCTCGGGCGCAGGTCGGCTTCGACGCTTACGGAGCCAGCCGACAACCATCGCCGTCACCAGCGGCGCGAAAATTCCAAGCAGCAGACCGGCTAGAAATCCCATGTTGTTATGCTTCATTCCGATTACAGATCCGGAACGAGATGGTGCCGTGTCCCAGGGATCAGGGTCAATGGAATCGACGATCAGGTCGAGCCGCTCAACCGGTGTCGTGAAGGCGCTCTCAATTGCGCTATAGCGTGGCGTGTCGATGGATGACAAGTCCACCACGCTAGGTAAGCGGAAGCGGACAATGGCGCGAGCTGTTGCTCGTTTTGGCCAATTATCTTGTCTTCCCAATTCCCATGGTCAGGGCTTGCTCCTCTGCCCAGCGAAACCTACCCAATTTAATTAATTTTTGAATGGGCTCATCACACACATTGAATATCGACCCATTCTGGGTCTCTAGGTACAGCGCGTTCATCGGGCAAACATCTGCCGCTGCAAGCAGTCGCTCAAGCTCCTCTTTGGTTTTCCTTAATGAACTCTCCTTCACGACCGCGGATCCGATCGCGTCATCGTATTCAATTTCATCGGGCGCTTCCGGAATGCAAAGCGTATGGCTGAGACACTCATTCCGTTCCACCCATACGCGTTTGACAATGAGCTCGGATGCATTGCCGACGTTTTTTCGACGCAAAATCCAATTGAAGAACGCATGCATGGTGACGAAGTCCCTGGCTACGCGGACCGACGATTGAGAGATTTTCTAATCGTAGATGCGCTGCCCTGAAATCGGCAGGCTTCCTAATTATATGTACATGAGAATTTGGAAACGCCGAAAGGGAGAAAAAGAAAATCAACGAAGGGATCGAATTGAAGGCTTTACCACCTGCTAGCCAATGATGCGAGCTTCGCGTTGGAGTCGAGCTTCCGTAATTCGCACGTCTTACCATCCATACCACTTGTCGACGCCGCCGTGTGCGGCGCAGGCGCCTTGCCGTTTCGTTGAATAGTAAAGCGCGCCGTCGAGGCACTTTGCGGTGGGGTCGCGTGTCGAGCGCGACGCTGTTTTTTTTCTGTTTTTGGAAGTTGCGGCGGCTTTGGTTTTCTTGGTGGATGTGGTTGTGCTGGAGGTGAAGCCTTTCGATACTTTGACAGGCGGTGCAGCGCTTGCCACCTTCTTCAAACCGCCGCGGTGAGCGCACGCGCTTTCCAAGTACACCTCCGTACCGTCGTTGCAAGTCATGGTTGAGTTGCGGATTTCCGCGGCAATTCCGACCGTAGCGACGGCATCGATCAACAATAGGAAGGCGGCGAAAGCGACTGATTTGCTCATGACGATCCCCGTGGTTGAGAAAGTCGGCGCCGCTGATGATACGCCCGCAGCCACCAGGCAGAAATTGAATAAAGTCATGTGCGGAGAGCGGATTCAAGGCGCCTTGAATCGTTTCATCGCCTATAGTGTCCTTCGTGAATTCCCTCACAAATCTGTTTGGTTTCGTTCAAGAATTCCCGCAGACAGTCGAATAACGGTGTCATACGGGCAATGGTGCCCGCAGGAGAGTGCTATGGGCCGTAACGGTATGCGCGGATTTACGCTGATCGAGCTGGTTGTCGTCATCACCATTCTCGGCATCTTGGCGGCCTTTGCGGTTCCCCGCTTCATTAACATGCAGTCGAACGCGCGAGCTTCGGCGATTGGAAGCTTGCAAGGCGCATTGCGCAGTGCGTCGGCGCTCACCCATAGCATGTGGATGGTGTCGGGCCAGCCGAACACCATCGGCGTCGAAGGCGCCGTCATTACGATGACCAACGGCTATCCGAATCTCACCACCATCGACGATACGCTCGTGGATGCCAGCGGCTTTAGTTACGACCCGCTTACCGGCATTTTCACCAAGACGGGTGCGACCACAGGGGCCACTTGCAGTGCGACCTACACGCCTCCCGCAGCGCTCGGCGATCCGCCGTCGATTACGTACGACGTGAGTGATTGCAGCTAATGACCGGCAAACGAACTACCGGTTAACTTGTTCACACATTTGCGCATAACGCTTTAAGTGTTCTTCTGCGGAGCCGATACGGGTTTACAACCTTCAGTTTAAAGACGGTTTTTATCAGTTTCTTCCTGGGTTTGGCGATTGAATTATTCGGAGTTTAGTCATGCTTAAAGTTACCTCTCGCGGTTTTACTCTCGTCGAGCTCGTGGTGGTGATCACCATTCTCGGCATTCTGGCGGCGTTTGCGGTGCCCCGTTTCCTGTCCCTCGACGGTAAGGCTCGCGAAGCGGCGATCGACGGTTTGGCGGGCAGTTTGCGCAGTTCGTCGGCATTGACGCACAGCTTGTGGCTCGCTTCCGGCAGTCCGGCGACCATCTCCATGGAAGGCACTATCATTACCATGAGCAACGGTTATCCGAACCTTGCCACCATCAACTCCACGTTGGCCGATACGACGGGTTTCACTTATGCGGCCGGCACCGGTGTGTTCAGCAAAGACGGGGCCACCACCCCGGCCAACTGCTCGGTCACGTATACGGCGGCGGGTGTGGGCGGTGCTCCGACGATCGCGGTATTGAAGACGGGTTGCTAATCGAGTTGTTAGTCTAGTCGCTCGATTGACGCATGCATCTCCATCGAGTATGAATCGAATGTGATGCATTCCGTAAATTAGAGACGCAGCAGGCGCCCGTACGGGCGCCTTGTTGTTTGTGGGCTGGAGAGAAATGACGGGTGGTTGAGTGATGCATGATGGGCAAGAGCAACGTGCGGTGACGCTCGTCCATGCTTCTTCGCTGTACAAGGCGAAGCGCGTCGGCGAAGAAGGGCCCATTGTCTATCGCCCATCGCGTTCTTCCGGCTTCACGCTCATCGAGCTCATCGCCGTTATCGTGATCCTTGCCGTGCTGGCGGCTATGTTCGTCCCGCGCGCGCCGAACAAGGCGGCCATGACGCTGACCGGCAGAGCCGCGCAATTGGCGTCGGACCTTCGCTATGTTCAAGCGCTTTCGATGACGAATGGTCAGCGCTACTGTTTGACGTTGACGCCGAGCTCTCCTTACACCGGGTACAGCATGACGACTGCCGCCAGCGGGTGCGTGACGACCATTGCCCACCCCGGCAATCTTTCGCAGCCCATTCCCATTTGTAGCGGTGCGACCAGCGCGACTTGTTTGACCGCGACGGGACTCCCGAATGGGTACTTGCAGTTCGATGGATTGGGTCAGCCGTACACCGCGGCCACAACAGCACTTGCTGCCAACGCTGTGCTGACGTTAGCGGACGATGGACAGACGCAGGTCGTGACGGTGTCGCCGGTCACCGGACGAGTGGTGGCGCCATGAAGATGCGCTCGAACTGCCTAAGAAGTAATAAGACGGCCGGCGTCACTCTGATCGAGTTGATCGTCTTCGTGGTCGTCGTCGCGGTTGCCATGGTCGCGATGTTGCAGGTTTTCAGCGGTACCTCTCGCGGTCTTGCCACCGGTAAAATGCTGACCGCCGCGACGCAAGCGGCGCAGCAGCGCATGGAAGTCATTCTGTCGCAGACCCGCACTCTGCGAGCCTCGGTGGGATTCGCCGGAATCAATGCCGGTAATTTCGATCCCTGTCCGCCGGTAGGCACGTGGGCGAATCAAGCCTGTTCGTCGGGGTCGAGTACCATTACCTCGAGTGCGAATTTCTCGGCAAACATTTGCGGCGCCGGCTCCGGAACGAACTGCTTTCGAGTGACGGTGACGGCGATCGACGCGAACTCGAATCTAGGTCAGCCGTTAACCCTGACCTACCTGGTGTGGAATTACTGATGCGCGCGGTCACGGCTCCATATCGTCAAGCGGGCTTCACGTTGCTCGAGGTCGTCGTCACCATGGTGGTGCTCGGAGTCGTCTTCGTAATCGGTTCGAAGATGTTGGGGAAATCCTACGAGACGTACGACCTGGAAAAACGCACTACGAATGTCGACTGGCAAGGCCGAGTCGCGCTGGAACGCATGATTCGTGAGCTTCGCGGTATTCGTTCGGCGTCGGATCTCACGTTACCGGCGAGCTCGACGGCCCCGATTTTCTTCAATGATGCGGGTGGCAGCAGCGTTTGCTTTTGTTATGAAAGCGGGTCGCTTACGGTGCGGCGCGGCACTAGCGTCGCGCCGAACTGCGGAACGGGCGGCGTCGCTCCCACGGCCACGTGCGGTACGGGCTCGACGCAACCTCTCGCCGACAAGGTGGTCGCGAATGGGCTCAATTTCTACTTTTACGATTCAGCTGGAGCTTCTACGGCGTCCGCCGCATCGGTTCAAGTCATTGCCTTAACGTTGGCCGTGACCGAGGGTAATGTGAGCCAAACATATCGCGCCAGCGTGCAGCCTCGAGGGTTGCCGTGATGAATGCAAGACGGTCGCAAGGCGGCTACCTACTTATTATCGCCGCCGTGATCATCATGGTGGCGGCGACCATGGCTGGGGTGATGCTCACGTTGAATGCCGGGAGCAACAGCGGCGGCGGGGCGCACGTGCTGTCGACACAAGCGATGTTTCTCGCGGAAAGCGGGTTGGACGAAGCGCAACGGCGCCTTGCGCGCAATGTCGACTGGTATCGCGCGTCGACCGATCCGTTTGATGTGGCGACGGTCACGGCTGGCCAGGGTACTTACTCCATTTACATCAACGTTCCTGCCACGGAAGTGAGGACACAGTTGATCGCCAACGCAGGCGCCTTGACCCTGAATGTTTTTGGCGGTGGCGCGGCCAATCGGTGGCCGGCGACCGGAACGCTCTTGATCGACGACTTTACCGGCGATCCAGAGTTCGTGACCTACAGCAGCACCACCGGTACATCATTTACCTTGAGTGCGCGCGACGTCACGGTGGGAACGGTGAGCGGTGCGCTGGCGGCGCATCCTCGCGGCGACTCCGTGTTTCCGGTGACCACGCTGGGCGTCGCCTTAGTCGCGAACTGCGCGACCGTGCCGAGTCCGTTCACGATCGCCAATCACAGCAAGTTTCTTGACTACGGAACGATCACGGTCTTTCACGATACTGCCGGCACGGTCACCTCCGAGCAGATCAGTTATTCGGGTTACACCGTATCCGGCGGGACCCGTACCTTGCTGGGGGTGGTGCGCTGTGTGAACGGCACGGCCGCCACCGTTGCCTCGATCAACGATCCGGTGGCGCCGATGGTGACGAACGTAGGCGTGATCGATTTCGAAGCCATCGCTTTTTCAACCGGTGCGGTGAGCCCCGCCCAGCGCCGGGAATACAAAGTCGTGCAACGTTAATCGCCAAACGCCATGAAAAAACTCATCGCCGTTTTGTTTTGCTTTTCCGGGGCATGTTGGCAAGTGCCTGCTTATGCAGCGCGAACGTTTTCGGTTGCGTGGGTAAGTCCCACGCCGGCGGAGTTCGACATGGGGACGACGGGCACGGGCACCATTCGCGTGACCAATACAGGTAATCAAGACACGATTACCCGGATCCGTCTACGTCTCAACAACGGCGATCACTTTGCGGGTTCGATGACGGCGCCGGCAGGTTGGACCATCACGTTCAGCTCCGCGTCGGGCGGCGGCTACAACACAGTCACCTTCATCGCCACGTCCACCGCCAACGGCATTCCCAACGGCGGTTCGTTTCGGGACTTCAATGTGGCGATCATGATGCACTCGATCAGCGCCGATGCAACCGAGCGTCTGCGCGATGTGCGTTCCACATATACCAGTACCTTCGGCGGCACCACGAATGTAACGGTCAGCAATCAACCGACCTGGACGCTCAAATCTCTCGTCGTTACGTTGACGCCGTCGTCGGTTTCGGTGCCTCGAAGTTGCGTGGGCGCGTTCACGCTTACCATGCAGATCACCAATCGGTCGACTGCGACGATCACGAACACTTCCTCCTCGCCGAAACCGCCGACGCTCAATGCACTGAGTGGCGGTGCCAGCGCTTCGACGACATCGAACCCGGCGAATTTAACCTTGGCGCCCAGCGCCTCCGGAACGCAGGTATGGACCTATACGACCAACGCAAATGCCGGAACCATTTCCTTTACCGCATTCGCGAGCTCCGGCACACGAACCTCGCGCACCATTACATCGCCTGTGATTACGCTGACCACCGCGTCTTGCTTAATCGCCGACTTCAACGCCGTCGCGCCCACGCCAAGCTGCAAATTCAGCGGCGACACGGTGACATTCACCATGCGAGTGACGAACAACACAGGCATCACAATGACTAACGTGACGCCCTCGGCGCTCACGGCAGGTGGTACCGCCACCGTAGGTTCGATTGTCGGACCTGCACCTGCGTCGGTGGCCAGCTTGGCAAACGGCGCCACCCAGAATTTCACGTGGACCGCCGCGATTTCGGGTAACGTCTACGATACTTTCACCTTGTCCGGAAGCGCCTCCGCAACCGGCGGCTATCTATCGCAAGTCACGACCACCACGTCGGATGACGTCAACGGATTTTCACTGAGCGTGGGGCCGGACGTGAACGGTGACAGTTTCAACCAAGAACTTGCTTGGAGCGTCACCAATCACGGCTGCAATACGGTTAAGACGGTCTCCATTCCGATTCCTGCGGGCTTCACCTGGAACGGCGATGCCTACTCGATAGTCTTTACCGGCGTGGGCGTTACCACCGAAAGCTGGACCTCGGCGCTATCTGGTTCCAACGTGGTTTTTACCGCCCCCGTCGGCAGCGAGATGGCCGTCGATGTTTCACCGAGCACCTTTAATTTGACGCTAACGACGCCGAGCGTGACCGTGCCCACTTCAATGACGCTCACTGCGACAGTGACCGATACGAATGCAACGCCTCGGGTCAGGACGATTTCCGACCCTATTCCAACCACCGTTAGCCCCTTCAATACCGGCGCTACGAATCCAAACCGGACGCAGAACGATGCATGGCGGGAAATTCTTCCCTGAGCCGGTGGTCGTTAACCGGATTTAACAAGGCGTGCCTGAACGAATACGGGTCGAAGTACTAGGCGGAATCGGCGCTTGCGCTGCAGCAGGGCTGCGTTGGAGGTCCGGCGAACGTAAAGCATCTTGGAAATGTGACGCCGGTGGCAGCCGCTTCTACTGGGTTGCGCTTTGATTGGCATGCGATAAACCCTGGCTGGAGATCCGAGTGGAACGACCGTTTTCGGGATTCATCGGGGTGCATCCAGGCGGAGCGAATTTTTGGATCGAGAAGCAGAACTAAGTAGTGGTGAACAGCCAAGCGGGATTTAAGACGATGCGACGAGTTGCCTGCAAAACCACAAGTATTCTTACTGCAGTATGGCTGGCGTCTGCTCCACTCGCGTATGGCGCCGAGGAAGAAGCCGCGAAGAGTCTCTCGCTGGTCTTGGAAGGCTCGTGCGATGCAAAAAATAGCCGTCTTTTCGTCAGCAATAAGCATGCAACCAAGTCCGTCGTCGCCACGGTGCGTTGGAATCTCTCCGGCAGCAAGCGCATCGCAACCGATCAATTTCAGGTCGGGCCCGGAGCGCGCGTTGAGGTCGGTTGCGCCGCGCAAGCGGATATCGTGACCGCCGCGTATGCGCCTTGAAAGGTGAATGGCGAATGGCAAGATTCTGAATGCTTGCCGTTCACTGATCGCCAGTCGCTATATTCACTTCGGCATCTTCGGCATTTCCTGCTGCTTGTAACCCGTCGGAATTTCGAACTTGGCGGCATCAATGGATTGTTGCTTCCAGTCCTTAACAATGAACTGTTCCGGTTGGAGTACGCCGTCGCGATAGGCGCGCGTCATGATCGGATAGCCGTTGATCTTTGCAAGGGCCGTCGTCGATTGCTGAAGGGTAGTGGGGAGTTGATCGCGCAGTTGGTGCCCTAGTTTCTCGAACAGGGCGGACATCTTCTTCGACAGTTCGATGACTTCCACCGCACCGGGCATGGCGGCCATCGGCACCACGCAGAGTTGCTGTGCGAGCGCTCCATCGCGAGTGACGTTCCATAGCTTGCACGATCTGCCGTTCACGGTTTCGCTGCCGCCCGTTGCTTGCGCGTCGTAGATGGCCGGTTTATGCGGAGCGCCATTCATCATCGTGCCGCCGCGCTGCTTCATCATTTGTTCCATCATTGCGCGTTGTTCGGGCGGCATCTTGGCCATCTGCTCGCGCATTTTCGCCATCGCATCGCCCATGCGGCCCGCCATTTGCTCCATCGTTGCTTGGTCGATGACGCGATAGCTCCGGCTGGCGTCTTCGATGACGTACATCGCTTCGTTTTTGTAAAGAGTCGCCACGGTTCCCGAACGACCGCGATTCGACTCCATGCGGGCGAGACCGTTCTGAATCCAAACCGTCTGCAACGGTTCTTCCTTGCCGGTGGTCGCATTGCGGTTCACATACTCGATCACCACTCCCGCTTGCGTCGTCATCGAGACGATCGACAAGGCGGCGAATAAATGCCGTTGCGCGCTTTTCATGGGGGTGCCTTGCTATATGGGGGCAATGCCTTTAATTTTCGGGATTGCCAATTGTCGGGAGAGCATTGCATGCCTGCCTATCTTACTCGTATCGGTTCGCTAACTTTCATTTTGGCCACGACTATTTGGGGCGTGGCAGCTTGCAGCCGTTCGACACCGCCGGTCTCCGAACCTGCTGCTCCAAAGACGGCCGCGGAAGTGACGCCCGCGATGCAACAAGCCGCCGATGCGATCACGGGCGACTACTTGCGCGAGCAGATCGTCAAACTATCGAGCGACGAATTCGAAGGTCGCGGCACGGCTAGTAAGGGCGGCGAGCTGGCCATGCAACATCTCGAGAAACAGCTTAAGGACTTGGGTTTTGCGCCCGGCGGGGCCGACGGTAGCTATCGTCAGGTTTTCGACGTCGTTGGGATCGAGGGCAACCTGCCCAAGGCCTGGACGTTCGTTGCGGGCAATAGAAAACATGCGCTCAAGTACTGGGACGATTTCATCGCTGCGAGCGGCGTGCAAGCCGCGACTTCCGAAATCAAAAACGCCGAACTCGTCTTCGTAGGCTACGGAATACAAGCGCCGGAGTATCAATGGGACGATTTCAAAGGCATGGACTTGCAAGGCAAGGTGCTGGTCATGCTCAACAATGATCCCGATTGGGATCCCAATTTATTTGCGGGCACGACGCGTTTGTACTACGGCCGCTGGACCTACAAATATGAAAGCGCCGCTCGGCAAGGTGCCGCGGGCGCGATCATCGTGCATACGACACCCTCGGCAGGATATCCCTTCCAAGTCGTGCAGACTTCGTGGAGCGGCGAGCAATTCGAGTTGCCTGCGGAGAACGAGCCGCGCATCCAAGTGCAAGGGTGGGCCACGGAGCAGGCAACGCGGGACCTACTTGCTATGGCCGGTCAAGATCTCGACAAATTGGTTGCGGCGGCTAAGACTCGCGAATTCAAACCCGTGCCGCTCGGCATTACCACGTCGATTAAATTCAAGAACAAGATTCATCGTGTGCAGACGGCCAATGTGTTAGGGCTGCTCCCCGGTTCGGATCCGGCTCTCGGTAAGGAAGTCGTCATCTATTCCGCGCATCACGATCATCTTGGCATCGGCAAACCCGATAAGACGGGCGACAGAATCTACAATGGCGCACTGGATAACGCGTCCGGCATGGCGCAGTTACTCTCCATCGCCAAGGCCTTCAAAGCGCTGCCGCAACCGCCGCCACGCACGACGATGATGTTATTCGTTGCTGCCGAGGAACAGGGCTTACTGGGCTCGGCGTACTACGCGAAGCATCCGACTTTTCCGGCGGGAAAAATCGCGGCCAACATCAACTACGACGGCGGTAATATTTTCGGCAAGGCTAAGAACCTCACTTTTATCGGCAAGGGCAAATCGACCTTGGACGGCGTCGTCGAAAAAATCGCCGCGACGCAAGGCAGAACCGTGCTGCCGGATCAGATGCCGGATCGCGGTCACTACTATCGCTCCGATCAATTCAGCTTCGCCAAAGTGGGCGTACCCGCCGTCTATTTGGACATCGGCAAAGATTTCGAAGGTAAGCCTGAAGGCTGGGGCAAACAGCAAATCGAGGATTTCGAAGAGCATCGCTATCACCAACCGAGCGACCAGGTCGACGACAGCTGGAATTACGACGGCATGATCGACGATGCGCGCCTCGGGTTTTGGGTGGGCGTGAAAGTGGCGAGTGCGGACAGCATGCCGAGCTGGAATCCCGGCGATGAATTCGAAGCGGCACGCAAAGCGGCGATCTCGGCGGTGAAGCAAGAAGCCGCTAGCAACTAGCTTCTTGCTGCGGAGTTTCTTATTCCCTCTCCCCTCGCGGGAGAGGGTTAGGGAGAGGGGGGCCGAAGCACAAATTGTTCGCTCATCGCGTAACGTTTACACCCTCTCCCCATCCCTCTCCCTTCAAGGGAGAGGGAGTCAAAACATTGATGCTTAACTGAGTGCCATTGGCTTCTAGCTACTAGCCAGAAAATTGCACTGTCCTCTAGCCGGTAGCCGCCTAGCGACGTTAGTCGCGTACCTCATCTCCCGCCTTAGTCGCCGCATCGCCTTCCCCTGCGCGACGCAATCGATACATCAACCGCTATGCCAAATTCACCGGCATAATTAAAGTTTCGGCGTTTCTAGCCGATATGTGACTGACGTTGAGAATATCGTCTTGGGCCGGCGCATTCGCGCTTTCGGTCCTCAAGCTGCGCACGTTCGTGCCGTCTTCCCGCCTGCAGCACAACTCTTGTGAGTCTTCTTTGAGTGTCGCCAATAGTTGGTGACCCGGGGATTCGCGTACGCTGCGGAGGGCCTCATGTCTCAATGCTCCGATTCGATTCGTACCGTACCCACGGCAGTGGCGCTGCTCGCCTTGCTGGCGATCTTGACTGGCTGTGGTGGAGGCAGTTCGGAAAGCGCTTCCTCCTCGACAGGCGTGACTGCGAATGCGCCCGTCATTCCGCCTCCGCCGCCTCCGCCTGTCGTCGGCGTGCAGACGCCGGATAGCGTAGCGGTGGTGACAGCGACGAACGCCAATTAAGTACGGCCCCATTCTGAGAGAGCTACGCCCATGTCGAAACGCATTCCTTGTTCGAAGAAATTGTCGAGCGCGATCGCGCTTGTCTTGTCGTTCGGTCTCATTGATTCCGCGTCCGCTGCGCCCGCATCGGGCTCGGCATATTTCACCGACGTGCAATCCAGTCACGTTGAAGACGCCACGTCCAAGGGCATCGGCACCGTGAACATGATCGCTTGCATCATGAGCGCGATGCGGCCCGATCAATTGGTGAACGAAGGCAATTACATCGCCTTGGTGGATGAATCCAAGTGCGATCCGAATTCGCGTTCCAGTACATCCCAATCGGGCGGGTCGGGTTCCGGCGCACAGTCAGACTTCATGACTGCCGTCGTGAACTCGACGCGCGCGACCAATAACGACCCGATGTTGGCGAAGATCTGGATCAATCAGGACGAAGATGGTCAGGCGATGACCATTTTCGTGAGAGCCTCGGCAACGACGGCTCCCACGAGCAGCAACCCGTACGGCGTGTTCCGTTTGGATTTCTGCGGTCATCCGGACGCAAGCAGCTCGCCGCTTTGCATGATGAAAGGGTATCTCGACGCTCAGGCGGGTAGTTTGAGCTTCTATGAAGAGGAGGGTGGCGGCGGCGGGGGTGGCGGGTCGACGGCTCTCCAACTGACGAGCGTCGGCACCGGCACGGGCAGCGGCAAGCTGTCGCGTACCGAGTCGCATGGCGGGAGCAGCGCAACGGAAACGTTTGCCTTTGCTTTCGATCAAGACCATTTTCTGCGCGACAATCAATGCTTCTCTCGTGATGCATCCGATCCTGCTACCGGCCTTTCGGTGTGGCGGTATGGATTGTATGACTCCGTCACCGGCGACCGAATCACTCGCAACTCCGGATTTCCGATCGAATACGCAGCGAACGGTAAAACCTATCATGGCTACTTAGGATATTGGGGTCTGCAGTTGCCTCCCGATGCCGGCGCGGTTGCGAACGGCGCCACCGTGAACAAAGTGGATTACAACTCGGGCAGCAATCCGACAACCACGGCATACACCGTGGTCAAGGCCGATGGGAAGCTCACCAAGTACACGCGCAAAGGGACCACGTTAGACAAGTTGGACAAGATCAAGCTGAATACCTTCGTCAATGACACCACCGGCTTTTTCAGCGGCGCACAACCGAATGCTCAGTACGAACTGTATTGGGATAACTCCGCCGGCAATTTCAAAGTAACCGCTCAGATTAGCTGCGGGAACAACGGCTGTCAGACACAAACGTTGCCGAACGAGCAGCCGGTCGCCGTGAGTTACTTTATCGGTCGAGGCGGTCTGCAAGGCTGGTCTCAGGCGCTGGGGGGAGAGGTCTTCGTCAAGCTCGGCGGCTTAAGCGGAACGATCAATTCAGCGAGCGTCGTGGTGAACTATCGAGTACAAGACATCGTCTATCCGGCCGACATGCCTTCGACGCTGTACTGCGTCAACAATTGCCCGACCGCGGCGACGATGAGCGCTTATTTTGCGTCCGGCTCGACGGCGCAATCGCCGTTTACGGCGGCGACCAACAACAACTGGAATCCGACGACGGCCGGTAACGTGGTGACCTATAGCGGTGACTCGGTCAACGCCGTGCTGAAAGACGGCACTGCGAGCGCAGTGACGTTTACCGATGCCTCGGCATTGCAGTCGCACCCGCAGTTTATGAACGGCGTTCGTACCGGACGTTTGTTTACCTCGCTCGCAGCGGCGGAGTGCAGCAGCAGTTCGAATACGTATTGCGACTACAAAGTGAACGAGGCCGATGTGTACTATCAGTGGGAAACCGGCGCGAACAACTGGAATCAATTCGCTGCCGTTAAGGACAGCGGCGGCAGCGTCGTGCATTTCGATGCGCCGCTGCAAGTGAACTACACGGTGCCGACGGGTGTGCAGTATGGCCAGTATGCCGGCAAAACCATCGTGCTTCAGTACGGCGGCTTCGGCGATTTGTGGGGCATCCCGGGTCAGTGCGTGTCGCGGCTCACCAACCAACCTCTGAGCTGTGAAAACGCCGAAGCGCGCTACGTGCCGGAGTTCGTCATTCCGATGAGCGACACGACGGGTGTCGTGACGGCCGGTTCGACCAGCTACTTGGTCAAGTGGTTGGACCGAGAAATCCGCTTTGCGCGCAAGTCGCTAAGCGCGTGCGCGGCGCTCACCGTTCCCGCCAACGTCACATTGCCTACGGCGAGCGGCTTGCAAAACCCCTCCGACTCGGCTTCTAGCGCTTACATAGGCGCGAAACCGACGGTCACCGGGGCGCCCCGCGTCATTCACGGCGACGTGAAGTACTAAGATCGGCCGCTGACCGGTTCGGCAAGACACCCTCGCCCGCTTATGCGGGCGAGTTTTTTTGCGCATCAAAATATTTGCAAATAAAAGTAGAGGTGCTCGCCCTAAAGTTTAGGGCGCTCGTCGGGCTTGGCTTGCAAAGTACGCCTCGAAGGAGCAACTTATTGCGCCTTCGTGCGGACTAATTGAGTGAGCCCCCATCTTTTGAGGATATTTCGATGCGCGTTCAGAGTTCTTTTTCGATTCTCGCGGTCATTTTTCTGTTCAGCTCCACGGAAATCACGCTAGCGGCGGCTGGAGGCGGAGCAGGCGGTGGCATACCGGGCGCGAGCGGAACCCCGATGGCGGAAGACATGCCGCCGCAATCGCCCGAAGCGATTGCTCGCCAAAATTACAGCAGCGGTGTCCGCTATTTAGAAGAGGCTGCCAAACAAGAAGCTAAATTGGCGGCAGCGAAAGACAGCAAGGCGGCGAGTAAAGCACAAGAGAAAATCACCAAGGCGTATGAAAAGGCGTTGAAGAACTTCACGCGCGCCGCCGAGGAACTGCCGGCGATGCACGATGCTTGGAACTATATCGGTTTTACGCAGCGGCACTTGGGCAACTACAAGGCCTCGATCGCCGCCTATGCCGAAGCGCTCGCATTGAAGCCGAACTACCCGGAAGCCATTGAATATCGAGGCGAAGCATTTCTCGGATTGAATGCGATCGACGACGCAAAGCAAGCGTACCTGTCTCTGTATCGTAGCTCGCGTCCGCTGGCCGATCGGCTGTTGACCGCGATGAAAGCCTGGGTTGCCAAGCGAAAGGAGAACGCGGAAGGAGTGGACGGAGCGGCGCTCGATGCCTTTGCAAGATGGGTTGACGAGCGCGCGGCCATGGCCGCTCAAACCGCATCGACGGCTGGCGATCCCCCGGGAAGATGGTGAACGGGACGAAACGGGAGTTCCGCCCTGACTTCGATTGCCGCCCATGGCTTCGATTGCTATGGCTCTTGCGAGACGACTACGCGATTGCGTCCTGTGAGTTTCGCTTGGTAGAGCGCCGCATCCGCGCGTGCGAGCGCCGTCTCTATTAAGTCGTCCGGTTCGAGTCTTGCCAATCCGACGCTGATGCCGACGCGGGCATCGGCGCCGATCTCCGCAATGGATTCGTACGCCAATTGCGCGCGGATACGTTCGGCGATGGCCGCCGCTTGCTCAAGGGTGGCATGAGGAAACAACAACCCGAACTCGTCGCCGCCGATGCGGCCGCACAAATCGCCGGTGCGAATGAGATGTTGAACCGCGAGCGCGACCCTTTTGAGAACGACGTCTCCGGCGGGATGGCCAAATTGGTCGTTGATCCGTTTAAACCAGTCGATGTCGATCATTCCCACGGCGACCGGCCAGCGTTCGCGGCGTGCGAATGCGATCGATCGCGCGGCGTCCATGTCGAATGCGCGGCGGTTCGGGAGGCCGGTCAGCGCGTCGGTGAGCGCTTGTTGCTCGAGTTGCGAGAGCAACGCAGCATTCTCGGCTTCGACCGCTTTGCGCAGGCGCATGTCGGTCATGAAGGCGCCCAAGTAGCGAACGCCCCCCTCGGTGCCTAAATCCACTGCTTTAAGATCGATCGGTATGATTTCGCCATGACGATCTCGCAAGGTGAGTCCTCGCACCCGGCCCAGAACCGCGGACGGCTGAGCGCGCGCAAAATAGCGCTGCACGTAGTCGTGATGGTGATTCGCCACGTCGTCGGGAAGCAGCCGGCTCAGCGATGCGTTGATTAGTTCGCTGGATTGATAGCCGGTTAATTTTTCCATTGCCACATTGACGTATCGGATTCGGGAGTCGGCATCCATGATGAGGACCGCATCGAGCGACTCTTGGATTAGCCGAACGAGAACCGGAGCGGGGAGCTCACTAATCATTGAAGAATTCGATGCTCAATGGGTGTTTTCCATCAATTAGGGGCTGTTAACAGCCCCTAGAATTGTACACAGACGGGCTGGCACTTATAGCAGTGCTGCGACCCTAAACCCTAGTCAGTTGTTCTCGGAGCGCCACTGCGTTCTTAAGTGCCTCTAGTTAGATATTCAGTCGCGATACCATCCAAAATCCCGCGAGGGCAGCGACCGATAGCGAGGCGGCCGGCAATCCGACGGTTTCACTGCGTGTATGTCGAAATGCTCTCCACACGAGGGGAACCGTCACGGCAGCGATGGCGATCTGCGCCATTTCGATTCCGATGTTGAAAGCGGCGAGCGCCCATAAATCGATTCGATCGGCGGCCATCTCCGCCAGCGCGCCGGCAAACCCGAGGCCATGAACCAGTCCGAAAACGAAAGCCAGCTTAGCGCCATGAACGCTTGCGTCGCGCCGAAGATTGAGGATGGCCGCCAGCATGACCGAAGCGGCGATCGTGACTTCGACCGGCTTGCTCGGCAGTACGAGTTTTCCGGTCGCGGCCAGTGCCAAGGTAGCCGAATGGGCGACGGTAAAGGCGGTAATCACCGCGAACGCGCGCTTCAGCATCGTTGCCAGCGGCACCGCGGTTTGAAATGGGCGGCGGCGGGCCAAGGCAAGCAGCAGCACGCCGAGAAAGGCGAGGTGATCATAGCCTGTGATGAGATGGAAGGCTCCTTCAAGTAGAAAGCGCCGCAGTCGTTGACCGGTGGATTCCGCGCTTTCCCAGCGCGGCGACGACTTTGACAACAGCACTTCGGTGGTTTTGCCGCGTGCATCGGTGAATTCGAGCAGTGCACGCTGCTCGGGGTCGAATTCGAACCAGGCATGGTGATCGACGCTCAATGCCGTGTTGGTTCCAGCGCAGCGGTACGTTACGTTCACGCGGGCAAAGGGCCCATCGCCATGATCTGCGAGCGCCAAAGGAGCGCGTTCGCTTACCGAGCATTTGGCCTCTGCGCTCAGTTGAGTTCGGGCTAGCACCAGATCTTCGATCGACGCCTGGGCGGTATCGATTTCACCCCAGGTCAATGCGCCGTCCAGATTGCGATCGAGCTGCAAGAGTTGATCGAGATCGCGCAAATCGACATCGAACCATCCCTGCACGGTGTCGGAATCGACAACGCGGATGCTGAGGAAACTCGTGCCCGAGGTGTGTGCGAATGCGGTCGTGCCGATCAGAATCAGAATCGCGGCGAGCGAGGAGCGGAGCAGCGCAGTCATTGTCGTGACGCCAGCAATTCGTCAAGACGTCGGTCCGCATACCGCTGATCGATTTGCCATTCTTTGACGAGCGTCAGCGCTTTACTGTCTTTTTGCAGCACTGACGTTTGCGCCAGTAAGAGTGCGTCGTCGGCTTCGCGTTGCTCTCTAAAGTTGTCGAGTGCGGTCGCGTGCGCCCGCGGTACGTCGTTCAGCACCCACAGTTCAAAGCGCGCTTGATCGCGTAAGTGAGTGCGTTCGCCGCGTGCCGCGGCTTCCCGCCACGATAACTGCAATCGTTTCGCTGCACGGCTAATGTCGGTTTTCTGTGCTAGCACCGTTCGCAGGAGATCGGCGTTGGAAGCTCCCTGGCGAGCAATCTCATACGCGTCGGTGTGGCGCCCTTGCGCCAATAACCAATCTGTATACGAGAGGCGGGCATAGTGACTGTCTCGATCCAATTCATAGGCAGTGCGATACCACCGCTCCGCAGCACCGTCGTTGCGGAGTCGCGCTGCCAATTCGGCGGCGACTCCCGCGCTCCAACTGCGAGTTGAAGAAAATCCCGTCGCTGTCGTCAGTAGCGCTGTCACAAGAGCATACGCACGTTCGACTGCAGCGAGGTCGGCGCTCATTGCGGCGCGCGCCTGTGCCGCGCACGTCGTGCCGGTCAGTAGGTCGACGTCAAGCAATAGCTTCGAGCAATCCCGCTCCGCTTTTTCAGGTTCGTGCAAGTGCAGTTGCACTTGCGCTCGCATCAATCGCGCTTCGACATCGCGCGGATCGCGGACGAGAATTTCATTGAGTATCTTTTCGGCTGCCCGAAAATCGTGTCGATGCTGCAGCAGCTGCGCATGCAATCTTGCGACGCGTAAGCGTACCGCCTCCGGCGCGGTATCGACGGCTCGTTCCGCAAAGCCGTAGAAACGCTCGTTCCCGGTTTTTTCTCCCATCGCTAGCAATGCTTGCACGTAACGTGTCAGCGCGTTGTCGTCGTTAGGGTTCGCAAGACTTTCCGCTCGCAGACGTGCGAGCGCAGTCTCGCCGTCGCTGTCTCCCAAGCGTAGAACGACTTGGGATGGATCGCTTGGGCGGTAAGCGGTGACTGCCGCATCGGCGCGAGAGCTGGACAGATCAATAACGACACCCGATGCGAGTGCGAACACGGCTACGCTTGCGCGTAGCCGTGTGTCCAGAGATTGACGTTTGATGAATTGCATGGCGATGCGAGTTAGCCGGAAGGCAACAAATCCGAATACGCATCCGGATTGGCGTCGTCATCGAAGGCAAACACCAAGGTATCCATGTCGACCGGCGCGTTCGCTTCGGAGAGCGAGAACACGTCGCTTTTCGACCAGCGAGTGAAATTTTTGCTCGTCGGTGCCGCCACGGATGCTGGTGGGCTGTAACGTTGCCCGCCGCCGCATCCGGAGGCTGTGAGCGCTGCAATCATCGCTGCGGAAAGCAAAGCAAGCTTTAACGTAGTCATGTTCATTTCCTCAAAAGTCGTTCGATTACGGACCCGCATATGCAGGATCGTTCGGCGAGCCGCGGAGCGGCGTGCGCAGATACGGAAACACTTCGTCGAAGTCGGCGGCGCTGACGGGAGCGCCGTCGGTCAATTGAGCATTGCCGATGGGAGCTTGCGCGGGTGTGCAGAGGCCGAGATTGACGCCGGCGCCATTCGTGCCGAGCGGAAGGTCGTGGCACAGCGCGCCGAGTGCGACGCGTAATTCGATGTCCACGACGTCGTCGCCAGGGCGGCGCCCATTCGGGAACCCCGCCACATCGCCGCCGGCCACGCCGAAGTTGCTTTGCATGGATTTCGGTTTCGGCGCGATGCCCGTGTTAAGTCGCTGCATTTCGGAAGGCGTGACTTTCGCCAGTTGATTCACGTTGGGAAAGCCCGTCAAGAACGCCGTGACCAAGTCGGTGCGCGGGAAATTACTCGGAGCGAGATCGGCAATGTTCGCGTTCAAAACGCCGTTGATTGCGTCGCGAAATAAAACGTTCACTAGCGCAGGTAACGTCGGGTTGGTGACGTAAGTGGCGAATTGACCATCGTCCTTCGGTTCGCTCGCGGAAAAACGATCCTTATCGGGCAGGCCGATCACCACCTCGTTCACGAGCGGCATGCCGAGGCGCGACACTTGCGTCCATGGGCCGCCGTTCACTTCGGGCACTTCGAACGTCGGACGGGGGTTCAATACGCGTGCCTGACGCAGGCTGGCCGAAGTCCATGCCCCAATCACGCCGTTGCCGTTGCCTTTCAAGCAATTCTTATGCACTTCCAACGCGAATGTCGTGATGTTCGCATCGTTCACGTCGTTGTTGCCGGGGCTTTGATCGATGCCGACACCCGGAACGCCGAGCGAGCCTTTGACCACCGGAATGATGTTGACCAAGTCGAAGATTTCGCCCAGATTGACGGCGAAGCTTTCTTTACGCTGACCGACGAACACTTTCGCGGGCACCGAGCAGCCCGGCAGCGTCACGCCGTAAATGAATTGCCGCGCATAGTTTTCGTAAGCGGCTTCGCTGCCGAAGGTCTTGTTGCCGACGTAGTCGTAGGGCTTTCCGAACTTTTCTTGGCCGCCCGTTCCCATGATCGGATAGCGGGTGCCGAACCGGCGATCGCCGCTTACCATCGTCAAGCGATAGCTCTCGTTGAAATTGAGAACGCCGGAGTTGTTTGCGCCGGCGGCGATCGGGCCGATATTTTTGAGCGGCACGGCCACGTTCTTCTGATTGCCGGCAGGCCCGACCGGGACCGTCAAGCCCTTGCCGCCGTTCGCGAGATCGTTGTCGATGTTGAACTGAAACGTAATGTCTTCCTTCGCATCGCCGTTGTTGTCGATGTGGATTTCGTACAACGCAGCCGGATCGAGTGCGAAGTAGTTGGGCCCGCCGTACGGCGCTTGCAGCGGAATATAGTTGGCCACGAGCGTGACGTAATTTTCGCGCCCCGGCTCGTAGCTCATGAACACGTAGAAGTCGGTGGAGTCCACCGTGGGCAAGCGTGTGATGTTCGGCGCTTCGCGATGCGAGGACGCGCTCGCCAGCAGCGGTAGAGTTGCAAGCAGCGCGCTCGCCAATATCCCCGAATGAATTTTCATGATGGCTTTCTCCTAAAGAAAGTAAGGCGGTTAAATGGCCGATGGCGGTGTGCCATCTAAGGCGTCTTTACGGAGAGGGGCAAAAGGCGGATGCGCATCACGCGCCGACGATGCAAGAAATTAAGTTGCATCCGATCGGCGATCGGCAACGTAGAAGAAGGTTTGACTTGCGTATCCTCTGAAATCGAAGGTATAGTCGGCCAACGAATAGATGCACTCATCGCAAATTGAATCGAAGCCAATGAATTTCCGCGTTTCCCCCGTCGTAGTCGTCGTAGTAGTAGAGGTAGTCGTTACCGACGCGCCGTAGGGGAAGCTTTTCACGAAAAAACGAACCCCCTGTCGGCGCAAGCCGGCAGGGGGTTCTTGCTTTCTGCGGGTTTGAATCGACAGGACAACGAGGAGTCCTGTCATGCAATTGAAGATTTCCGAATCGTTCCGTGCATTCGAGAGCGCGATGCTGAGCGCATCGGGTGCCGAGATCATCGTTCGCACGCTCGAACGCCGGGGCGTTGATCTCGTCGCGGGGATCCCCGGTGGCGCGCTATTGCCGCTCTACGAGGCGCTCGCCCGTTGCTCGCGCATTCGCCACATCCTGGCGCGTCACGAGCAAGCCGCCGGATTCATTGCGCAAGGGATGGCGCGGATGACGCGTCGAGCCGCCGTCTGCCTCGCAACCTCAGGACCGGGTGTGACCAATATTCTCACGGCGCTGGCCGATGCCAAGCTCGATTCGATTCCACTCGTGTGCATCACCGGGCAAGTGCCGACCCATCTAATTGGCACGGATGCGTTCCAAGAGGTTGCGACCGTGGAGCTTGCGCGGCCCATTACCAAGGCTGCCTTTATGGCGACGTCGCCGGATGAGTTGAGCGAACTGATCGATCGGGCTTTCGCCATTGCCGAATCCGGTCGAACCGGTCCCGTCCTCATCGACGTGCCGAAGGACGTGCAACTCGCGCGTTCAAATCGTTACGGTGCTGCGCCGAGTGTTTTTCAGTCTACTTCGCGCAGGAACAATGCGGACTTCGATGCGGCAGCGACATTGATCGCAAATGCGCAAAGACCCATGCTGTATGTCGGCGGCGGTCTCGTAAAAGCGCGCGCCGAGCATTTGCTCAGGCAGTTTTGCGAGACGAACGAAATTCCGTTGGTCACCACCCTCATGGCGCTGGGCGCATTGCCCCACGATCACCCATTGAATCTCGGGATGCTCGGCATGCACGGTTCGCGCGCGACGCATCGTGCGCTCGACGCATGCGATCTCTTGATCGCGATCGGCGCACGGTTCGACGATCGCGCGACGGGTGTCCCGGCCGCATTCGCATCCAACGCGAAAATCATTCATGCCGATGTCGATGCGCGCGAATTCGGCAAGATAAAAGAGCCCACGCTTTCACTGCATGCAGATGCCTGGACCGTGTTGACGCAGCTCATGCGGCGGACCTGTGCAGGTCGGCGCATCGAATGGATCGACACCGTAAAGGCTTGGCATCGCGCAGAGGGTCTTTCGTCGCTGCCTTTTCCCCATCCGCATGCGTTCGTTCGCGCCATCGGATCGCGATTGTCGAAGAACGCCATCGTGACGACCGACGTAGGGCAGCATCAGATGTGGGTCGCGCAAGCCTTTCCATTTACCCGCGCGGATCGATGGCTGACGTCGGGAGGACTCGGCACGATGGGGTTCGGGTTGCCGGCCGCTATCGGCGCTGCGCTTGCCGAACCTGAAGCCGAAGTGATTTGCTTTACCGGGGACGGCAGTTTGCTGATGAACATTCAGGAATTCGCGACGCTTGCCGAGCTGAAACTTCCGATCAAAATCGTTTTGCTCGATAACGGAAGTCTGGGTCTCGTGCGTCAGCAGCAACAACTGTTCTACGACCGCCGGTATTACGCCGCGCGCTTCGAACACACATGCGACTTCATTGCGATTGCCCGATCCTTTGGTCTCGGCGCAATCGATATCGATCGCGACGCAAATGTCGATGCGCAGCTCGATGCGGCGCTTGCCGTTAAAGGTCCGATGCTAATCCGAATCGGCATCGACGAACACAATGTCTCGCCCATGGTGGGGCCCGGCAAAGCGAATATCGATGCGCTGGATTGTTAGAGCCCATTGATCTCAAAATTGAATGGCACTTATTTCAGCTTGTTTTGCGGTATTTCTTGTTCCCTCTCCCCTAGCGGGAGAGGGTTAGGGAGAGGGGCTGAAGCACGGATTATCGGTTATCGCGTAACTTCACACCCTCTCCCCATCCCTCTCCCTTCGAGGGAGAGGGGGCGGACGCGTCGAAACTGTTTCGATTTTGAGATGGGTTCTAGCAACTTAAGCCTTTGTGATATCCGCAACGAAGAGCACCGGTCCGGTCGGCGCGCCCGTCGGAGATCCGCCGATGGGTTCTAGACTGACCGCGATCTTGCCGGAACTCGCGAGTGCAGTGCGTTGGGCGGCTGTCAGTTGCAGAGCGCGCGAGCCGCTCCTCGGCAAAAGCCCAAGCGAGATAGGCGCTGCGCCGGAGTCGAGCAGCGCCCACAATTCGTAATCTCTATTCGCATCGAGTGCAGTGCTCGCGATGCGCGTGACGACTAATTTATCTCCCCTGTTCGTGACATTGACCCGCCACTCGTTTTGAATCGATGCTATCTGGTGGGACGCTTCCGGAATCGAAACGTACGTGACGACTGCAAGGGTCAACGCGATCGCTGCCAAGCTGGCCGCCGCCGCGATCTGCACACGACTCCATGCGCCGAATAACTTGCCGAAGAATCCACTCGCTTGCGGTGTGCCGTGACCGAGTCGTCGCTGTACGTTTTCCCAAACCGCTCGCGGCGGTTGAACGGGTCCGATTTCACTCATCAAGCCGACAAGCCTGTCTTCCCAGCGATGGAGTGCAGACAACGCGGGCCCATGTTGCTTGCAGAGACGTTCGAAGCGGCGCCGTGCAGGACCGCGCAACGTGCCGAGTACATAGTGCGCAGCCAATTCATCGAGTAATTGCGGACTCCGGTAGTTCATGACTCAAGGCACCGTTTTAAACTTGCGAGACCGCGTCGCATCCAGCTTTTTACGGTGCCCAGGGGGCTGCCGATGGTTGTGGCGATTTGATCCTGCGAGTAGCCATCGACGTAGGCCAGAGCAATGCAGCGTTGTTGCTCGGCGTTCAAACGCCCGAGGCAGTCTTGCAAGGCGTTGCGTAAGCGTTGCGACGTGGTCGCTTCGGCGAAATCGTTCGAAGAATCTGCAAGTGCTTCTTGCGGCGCATCGTCGATGGACGTGTGCGCGCGTTGTGCGCGTAACAAATCGATGGCGCGATAGCGGGCAATCGAACTCAGCCATGCCATGGCGCGTCCTTTGTAGGCAACGTACTGGTCCGCCCGCTGCCAGACCCGCACCATGACATCTTGCAGGGCTTCTTCCGCCAAGGCACGCTGCTTTAGGATGCGTAACAACACCCCAAACAATTGGGCAGACACGAGTTCGTACAACTCGCCGAGCGCTCGTTCTTCGCGCAAAGCGCAACGGCCAAGCAGGGCTTCCAAACGCTCGGCGTCTGCAGTATCGGTGGAAAGTCCCGGAGGCGGCGGTGGATTGGTCGCCGGTCCACCTGAGGAGCTGGAGGTATTGGGTGTCATCGGGCGTTATACGTTCGAGTCCGCCATCTGGATGCATGTTTTCCTTCCATAATATTACTTCAAGGCCATTGCGCTTGGTTGATAACGGGTTAGCCCGTCTCCATAGTGGGCCGAGAGCAGAGCTTTGGGAGCACGCCATGAGCAAGAAATCGTCGAGCGGTTACGATTTGTCCCCGCTTACTTCGGCAGAGCGCAACGCGCTTGCGAAATCGTTAAGCGAGGAAGAGCGGTATGTCATCTTGAATCAGGGCACCGAGCGGCCGTTTTGCGGCACGCTGCTCAACAACAAGGAGTCCGGCACCTATGCCTGTCGGCTTTGCGGGTTGCCGTTGTTCCGCGCCGACAACAAATTCGAATCGGGAACCGGTTGGCCCAGTTTCTATCGCGGCTACGACGATGCCCATATCGCAGAACTTCGCGACGCCAGTCACGGCATGATCCGCACCGAGATTCGCTGCGCGCGGTGCGACGCTCACTTAGGGCATGTGTTCCCGGACGGACCCCCGCCCACCGGCAAGCGCTACTGCCTGAATTCCGTCTCGATGCAGTTTTATCCGGAGGGTCGAGAGCCGGAGCAGCACGAGCATCGGTGACTCATCTTGTTCCCTCTCCCCTTGCGGGAGAGGGTTAGGGAGAGGGGGCGAGACAGGAAGTATTCGCGTATCACGTAATTTTCACACCCTCTCCCCATCCCTCTCCCATCCAGGGAGAGGGGGCAGAAACATCCACATGCTTAAGCCAACGGCTTTTAGTCGCGCGGTTGCAGCGCCACGGTTCGAAGTTTCTTAACCTGTGTTCTGATCTCGGGCGTGGCGCGTTTAAGTTGGTCCTTCGGGATGGCATCCAAGACTTGGTTGCTCTCGCGCGTGAAGCCCGCTTTTTGGAGATTGGCGACGCCTTCCAAGCGAGTTTTGAGCGCAAGGTCGGGGCGGTTGGTGCGCGTGTAGCCTTCCGCCAATTGGGTCACTGCCGTCGGCGGCAGCGTGAGTCGCTCGGGTTTGTGGGCGCGTTCGGCTTGTTCGTTAAATCGAGCCGCTGCCTTCTGCGCTGACTCTAGCTGGAAGAACGGATTTCGATATCGGTCGCGGCTTTCCCAGGGCCCACTGCGACGAAGTTTGAAGATAGCCTTGGTTGGTCAGATCGCGCGCATAGGGCGGCATCTCGTCGGTGCGATGCTGCCAGAGTAAATTACCGAGATAGTCGCGTGCTTCGATGCTCTGCGGCGCGGCAGCGTTGGCGCGCCGCAGAGCCATAGCCCTTACGGGTCGGCGGTTCGATCAGTGAGCGCGGAAAAGAAAAAGGGCGCAGGACAACCTTGTCCTGCGCCCGTCAAGGCATCGGCCGATCAATGCACGCTGAGTAGCGGCGCTCTTAAGATTTGGAACGGCGGAATGCCGCCGATGATCCTGCATTGCATGTTGGCCAAATTGGTCAACGCTTGCTTGCGGTTATCCATTTCCGTGAACGTGTGGGGTATGCCACGGTTATCCACCACGTTGTGCGGACTATTGAGCAAGAAGTTGGACAAGATGGGCGGCGAGCCCACGCCCTGTGGCTGGATATGATAGAACGTGGTCGCGGTTTCACCGGTATGACAGGAGCTGCAGGTGTTCAAAGAGAACTTGAACCGCGCTTGCAATTCGAGCGGCGTGCTTAACCCCGGATGATCCCAGAACGTGCCGAAGTTGTAGCTGGACGCGCCGCCTTTGAACGGCAGCCCACCGGATAACTCGGGCACGGAATAGACACCGTTGACGATGTCGAGGAGATTGCCGGTGATTTCACTCAACAAGAGCGGCTGGCCGTTCAAGTTGATCGGCAACGGAGTGACACCGGGAATGGACGTGAACGCCGCTTGATGTTCGCGCGGATTGTTCGCCGTGGTGACTTGTCTAAGAGGGCCGTTGCCTGGCCTGATTTTGAACTCCCTGAATTGCCAGATTCCGGTGAGCGATATCTCATTGGTTCGAAGCTGGTTCAGCGCGTTCTTATTGGGTTTGGTCGGGGCTTTGCCGAACAGCACGACTTGTTGGGTGAGCGACTCCAATAAACCGTTGAACGCCGGACTGCCGGGCAGGAGACCGCTGAGTGCTACCCATTGATTCGCCCAGTTCTTAATTCCTGCGCAATCGGAAATGGGAATGCCGTATTCGAAGATCGGCGCCATCTCGATCACTTGACAGGTGTCGCCTGGATCCAAGGCATCGCCGTCGTTGTTTTGGTCCCGTATGTTCATCGCGCCGAACACGAAACGCAATTCGCCGGCCGTGTTGCCGCCGCCGCCGCTGTAAGGCGAGGCCACTGCAAGATCGGGACGATAAATGATGGCTTGGAGACGGAACGGCGCAATGCTTAAATTGAGTGCGCCGCCGCCGCTGCGCGCGCGCCAGGGATTGATGATGAGATTGTTCATGGCGGCGAGCGCATTGTTGTTCACGCCGTCCAGCACGACCGTTCCCGTGCTGTCGAGAATGGTTTGCTGCACTTTCCAGTGGTTAAGCCAGTTCTCGGTGAAAGCGCTCGGCGTAAGTCCGGACAATTGCGACATCTCGGTCATCAAGTGACCGAAGGTCCATTTCTTCAGCGGATTGTTCGACGCAATCGTGCTGCAGGGATTGTTGGTGCGTAAAGGATCTTCGATCACCGGCAGCGAACGGATGATCAGCGATTTTTGCGGATCAATGGGGGGAGGAGGAGGGGGAGGCGCTGTCGTGCCGCCGCCGCTGCCGGCGCCCAGTGCCACCAGCGGACCGAACTCGCCGAGCGGCGGCAGTTTAACGATCCTGCCGGCGCGGAGGCCTTCGATATCGATCGCGATGCTGGGCAAAGTCGTGCGGCCGATGGACTCGCGCGTGCCTGGGGAAAATACGCTGATCGTACGCGTCTTGAGTTTGACTGCTTCCGAATTGATCGCCTGAAGTTTCGCGAGATCGATCGGGATTTCGCCGCTGAATATTCCGTCGTTTGCTTTTAAATCGGCGCCTTGTCCGTTGTCGGTGAACGTCACCGGCGTGTCATTGCGGTCCAACGTAACTACTAATGAACTGCGACCGCTTTTCTCCAATCGGCCTCGTTCGAATTGATTGAGCTGTAACGTCAATCGGCCGAATCCCGTTCGAGTGAGCTGCAGAGTGAGTTGCTCGACTCGCGGATCGAGAGCCGCATTCTGCGGCTGAGTTTGTGCGCTACTAATCGACCACGATAACGAACCGCCAGCTGCCAGCAGAACGGCGGCGCTGGCGACCCCCCGTAGAGAACGAATGCGTTTCATGCGATGACCCTCCCAAGAAAATCTCTAATGATCGTCGTCCCGGCTGTCATAAGCCGGCGCGCAACGATAGAGGCGGTCGATAGCGGGCGCTAGATGTCCTTTTGGGCCAAGGGCATTGCCCAAGCGCAAATAAGCAACGTATTCATGCACGGGTGCTACGGCAAAACATTTTTAAAATCGCTTCTCTAACTAGAGAATGTTCGACAGTGCGCTTGCGGTTAACGCAACGAATACTTCGACACAAAACGCCATATTTCGTCGCTAGCGTTCATCTCGGCGCTGACTTTCCCCACGAGTCGCTCGCCTAGATAGCGGCTGCCGCCGGGCCAGGTGTGTCCGCCTCCCAAGATTTCGTAGAGCCGCACTTCGCTGCCGCCGATGCATTCGCGCGCAACGTGACGAATCACCGACGTGCCGTCGCTCGGAGCGCGATCGCGAGGCGAATGCGTGATGGGCAAAGCGCAGTCGCCGAGACGAACGAAACGTTCGAACGATTCCTGTGCAGACAGCACTTCGCCGCGCCGGCTGAACAACACCATAATTTCGCCGCCGATCCACGGCATGATGGGATCGTCGGTGCCGTTCACGATGACGATGGGGGCGATTCGATTCGGTCGGCAATCGGCGGCCAAGTCCACGGAGAGGTTGGCGGCGACCGGCGCGACGGCAGTCACCCATTCAGAGGCATCGCAAGCTAGGCGATACGACATGAGCCCGCCGTTTGACATGCCGGTTGCGTAGATCCTCTTGCGATCGACGGCGTATTGCTCGGCGATGTGTTCGACCAGCGCACGCAGGAATGCAACGTCGTCGACGCTTTGCGTTTCCGTCGAGCGCAGATCCGATCGGCCGTCATTCCAGTGGCGGTCGATTCCATCGGGATACGCAATCAACGCTCCTTGCTTATCGGCAATGCGATTGAACTGTCCCAGCGTAAGCGCTTCCATCGCACTGCCCGAGCCGCCTCCGCCATGCAACACGAGCAATACCGGCAGCGTTTTTTTTGCAACGGTCTTAGGTTTATAGAGTCGATAGGTGCGAGTCGCTTCGCCCATCTGCAGGTGGAGACAACGAGATTCCACTTTGTAGGCGATGCGGCTGGGTGTCGCGACGCATGGAATGCCTTTTACCGGCGCGGCGGCCGATATGGCAAAGGGATAGATAAGCGCGACAGCAGCAAGAAAAAGTCGTAACGACGTGACCATAAGAATGAAGTGTTACCAAAATCGGCAAGGGCCGTCGATTGCCAAGTGTGAAGTACGTCGCGCACGCTCTATTCGGTGCCCGAAAAAAAGCTTGTCCGATGGATTAGACAGAGACTACTTTCAGCGGTGAGGGCAATCGATTTTGCAAAGTGAATTAGGATGTTACAGCGATGCTCCCGGTGCGGCTCAAGTTTCGTCTTACGACTGATTGCGGCAGCGCCCTCCACGAGGGAAATTGACGGCCGAGGGCGCTAATTTCATTAGATCTCTTTAATCAAAGATAATGCTAGGCGATCGAAGCTCGGATGGCACGACCGTCAGGATTTCACTGGATGACACACTTTTTATTCATCAGAGCACTGCCTTTGGCCGCCTTTGCCGGCGCACTCGTCTTGAGTGCGTGCGAGAAAGCTGTCGAAACGAAGGTGGCGCCTCCGCCGGAAGTCGGGGTCGAAACGACGACTCGAGCGCCGTTGCTCGTGCAACTCAACTATTCGGGCAATACCGCTGGCTCGCGTGAAGTGGAAGTGCGCGCGCGCATCAGCGGCATTCTGCTTAAGCGCCGGTACCAGGAAGGCGCGCCGGTGCGCAAGGATTCGCTTCTTTTCGAACTCGATCCTGAACCGGCACGTGCGGCTGTAGAGCAAGCGCGTGCGGAAGCGGCCGTACAACTCGCGGTGGCTTCTCAATCGCAACGCGAACGTGAGCGTGTGGAATCCGTTTTCAAGCAAGGGCTAGTGAGCTTAGGGCAACGGGATCAAGTAGTCGCGGGGGCGGAAATCGCCGCAGCCAATTTGCTTGCCGCGCAGGCGAAGCTGCGCAAAGCGGAACTCGATTTGAGTTATTGCGAAGTGCGCGCACCCATCTCAGGTCTGGCAAGTAACGAAGCGCGTTCGGAAGGGAGCCTCGTTACTGCTGGCCAAGAGTCGAGTTTGCTGACGCGCATCGTGCAAGTCGATCCGCTCTACGTCGAGTTTACCGTTCCGGATCACGAAGCCGCGATCTTGCGTGACGCGCTGGCCGCCGCGCAGCGAGTGACGGCACGAGTAACGCTGGCGGACGGCAGCGATTATCCGCAGCCGGCGCAATTGACTTTTCTCGATAACGCCGTGGAAATGCGTTCCGGTTCGGTCGCGGCGCGTGCGATTCTTCCCAATCCGGAAATGCGTTTGATCCCCGGCCAATTCGTGCGCGTGCGCATTGAAGGATTGAATGTCGCCGACGCCACCAGCGTCCCTCGTAAAGCGGTGCTCACCAATAACGCCGGGCATTTTGTTTGGGTTGTCGATGCCGGGAAAGTGACACAGCGCACCGTGCAGCTTGGGGCAACGGTCGGCGAACGCGTCATTATCAAACGCGGCCTGTCGCCGGGAGAGCAGGTGGTGGTCGACGGAATCATGAAAGTAGCGGACGGCAAATCCGTGGCGATCGTCACCCCGAGTTCGATGACGATATCGTCGGCATTAGCGGCGGCTGGAAAGAATTAAGCAAATCAAAAAGGCCTTTGGGTTAAGTGTTAGGCCGAACAAAAGCAGGCGTTGAATTTATCGTTGCCATCCAAGGACTGTGGTGCGATAAATTGTGCCTCGTGTTTCCGGCTGACAACTAACTCCTAACCGCTTCACATCACTCAATGTTCTCCCGTTACTTCATCGCGCGGCCGATTTTCGCGTGCGTCTGCGCCGCGTTCATCGTCATTGCCGGTATCGCTGCCATGCAGCACACCGCGCAAACGCAATGGCCGAACATTCAACCGCGCGAAATTGTGGTCACCACGTTTTATCCCGGCGCCAACGCCGAAACGCTGGCGAACACGGTCGCCGCGCCGCTCGAACAACAAATCGGCAATGTGCTGGGCTTGATGTATACGCAATCGACCAGCTCCGGCAACGGTCAGTTGGTCATTCGAGCGACCTTTGAGTTGGAAGCGAACATTGATGTCGCTCTCCTGGAGGTGAGTTCACGCGCTCAGAAGGCGTTGGCGCGTTTGCCGGAAGAAGTGCGCCGCCAAGGTGTCACGGTCGCCAAGTCGGCGTCGAGCAGCCTCTTGATCGCGACATTGCAATCGCCGGACCGGCGCTTCGATCTGGCGTACATGAATAGTTACGCGCGCTTGAACGTCGTCGACGAACTGAACCGGCTGCCCGGCGTCGCTAGCGTGGGAGTCAACACGCTGCGCCATTACTCGCTGCGGATCTGGTTGCAGCCCGACAAGCTGGCGCGCATGGGGTTATCGCCGCTCGACGTGCTGCAAGCCGTTCGCGAACAGAACTCCGAGTACACGGCAGGTCGCATCGGCGAACAACCGCTGAACGAGCCCGTGGATTTCACGTTCACGGTCAACGTGCCGGGTCGTTTGTCCACCGTCGAAGAGTTCGAGCAGATTGTTTTGCGCGCATCCCGTTCCGGAGCGATCGTCCGTCTCAAGGACGTGGCTCGGATCGAACTTGGGTCGAACCGCTACGACACGACGGCTAAACTCAACGGCGAAGTGGCTTTGCCGCTCAATATTTCGGTGCAAAGCACTGCGAATTCGATCGAGACGGCAAAGCTGGTGCGAGCCCGTCTTCTGGAATTGAGCAAGTCCTTTCCGGAAGGGCTGACGTATTCGGTGAACTACGACAGCACAGTCCATATACGCAACGCCATTCGCGAGGTCACGGTGACGCTGTTCGAGGCGCTCGTTCTGGTGTTCGCCGTTGTATTTCTATTTATGGGAAGCTGGCGCGCAACGTTGATTCCGATGTTGGCGGTGCCCGTATCGATCATCGGCGCCTTTGCGGTGATGTATCAAATGGACTTCACGATCAACATCGTCACGTTGTTCGGGATGGTATTCGCCATCGGCATCGTCGTCGACGATGCGATCGTGGTGATGGAGAACGTGCAGCGCATTATGCAGACGGAAAGGCTGCCTGCGACCGAAGCAACCTTGCAAGCCATGCGTGAAGTGACGCGTCCGGTGATTGCGATCGTGCTGGTGTTGGTTGCCGTCTTCATGCCGGTTGCGTTCATGGGCGGCCTGACCGGAACGATCTACCGCCAGTTTGCCGTAACGATCGCCGGTTCGGTGGCGATCTCCGGAATAGTGGCCCTGACATTGACGCCGGCATTGTGTTCGATGTTATTGCGTTCAAGCGACGCGCAAGGAGCAGGAATCGCGGCTCGCTTCCATGCCGGGTTCGTGGAACTGACGAACAGATACATGCGTGCGGTCGACTATCTGTCGCGGCATCG
>CAZQYC010000033.1:0-42007 GCA_964597495.1 uncultured Steroidobacteraceae bacterium
CGATCCGGGAAGGCGGCAAGACCGTGGGCTCGGGCGTGGTGGCGAAGATATTGAAGTGACGGGCTATGCCCGTCATCCCGGCGTAGGCCGGGATCCAGGTTTCGAAATGAGAGTAAACACATGGCAACGAATCAAAACATCCGCATCAACTTAAAGGCGTTCGATCATCGCTTGATCGACTCGTCCGCCAAGGAAATCGTCGACACCGCCAAGCGGACCGGTGCGAACGTGCGCGGTCCTGTCCCCCTGCCGACCAAGATGGAGCGCTTCACGGTGCTCGTCTCCCCGCACGTCGACAAGGATGCTCGTGATCAGTACGAGATTCGTACGCACAAGCGCCTGATGGATATCCTGAATCCCACGGACAAGACCGTGGACGCTCTTATGAAGCTGGAATTGCCGGCTGGGGTGGACGTTCAGATTAAGCTGAACTGATTAGCAGCTAGCTACTAGCCGCTAGCAACTAGCCAGAAAACGGATTTCTCGTACTTTCTGGCTAGAAGCTAGTCGCTAGCGGCTAGAAGCTGCGATAAAAGCTTGCATAGCAAGTTTTTATCGTTAGAATACGCGACTCTTTTGCGCCGAGGCCTGGCCCTACCGGGGTACCGCTCGAGCGGCGTGGCAAGCGAATGCTTTGCTGCTCCTCTCTCGAACGATATCTGTGGCAAACGATTTCCCCAAGAACTCGTCTGCCGGTCCAGCTTTTCCCGCAAAACTTTAGACCACATCGGCCAATCGCAGCCGACACCGTCGGCTAAGCCGTAAGGCAAAGCCGGTGAGTGACGAACGAGGATTGTGACTATGACGACAGGTGCCGCTCAAAAAATGAGCTTGGCAGTAGGCCTGGTCGGCCGTAAGGCCGGCATGACGCGTGTGTTTACCGAAGCGGGTGAAACCGTTCCGGTGACCGTTATTGAGGCATTGCCCAATCGCGTAACCCAGATTCGTACGGCTGAAACCGACGGTTACCGGGCGCTTCAAGTCGCTTTCGGATCGCGTAAGGCGTCGCATCTGACCAAGGCGCAAGCCGGTCACTATGCCAAGACGAAGGTGGCTCCGGGCGAATCCCTCGTCGAGTTTCGCTTGGCCGACGGCGAAGGTTCGGACCTGCAAACCGGCGCCGAAATCAAAGTCGACATGTTTGCGGTGGGCCAAATCGTGGACGTGACAGGCACCACCATCGGTAAGGGCTATGCGGGCGTCATGAAGCGCCACAATTTCGGCGGCTTGCCTGCCACGCACGGTGTGTCCGTGTCGCATCGTTCGCCGGGTTCTATCGGTCAGCGTCAAACGCCGGGAAGAGTGTTCCCCGGTAAGCGCATGGCTGGTCGCATGGGTAACGCTCGTCGCACTATCGAAAATCTTCAGGTGGTTCGCGTCGATGCAGAGCGCAACCTGCTCCTGATTCGTGGCGCAGTGCCCGGGGCTCCGGGTGGCGAAGTTATCGTGCGCCCGTCCGTGAAAGCGGCGCGAAAAGCAAAGCGCGTGCGGATTGCTCCGTCGACCAAAGCGGCCGCTGCCGCTCCCGCAAAGAAATAATTCAGTATTTAGCAAAGAAAGACCGCCATGAAACTCAAGCTGGTCAATCAAGGTGCGAAGGCGTCGGAAGTGCAAGTTTCCGATGCGGCGTTCGCTCGCGAATTCAACGAGACGTTAGTCCATCAGGTCGTTACGGCGTATATGGCTGCCGGCCGCGCGGGCACGAAGCGTCAACTGAGCAAAGCCGAAGTGCGCGGCGGTGGCCGTAAGCCGTGGCGTCAAAAAGGCACCGGCTCTGCGCGTGCCGGCTCGATCCGCAGCCCCATTTGGGTGGGCGGCGGTCGTGCTTTCGCCGCTCGGCCTCGCGACTACTCGCAGAAGGTCAATCGCAAGATGTATCGCGCTGCGATGCAGGTGATGTTCTCGCAATTGGCCCGCGAAGAGCGTTTGGTGGCAACGAACGCCATCGAGCTCGAGGCGCCGAAGACCAAGCTGTTGGTCGAAAAATTGAAATCCTACGGGTTGGAAAGTGCGTTGATTTTGATCGAAGCGCATGACGAAAAGCTGGAGCTCGCGGCTCGCAACTTGCCGCATGTCGAAGTGCTGCCGGTGTCGGCGATCGATCCGGTGAGCTTGGCTCGCTTCGACAACGTACTCGCGACCGTCGGCGCAGTGCGCCTCCTTGAGGAGAAGCTGGCATGAAGGCTCAGAAGGCAACGCCGAAATTCGGCAAAGAACAGTTGATGAGCGTGCTGCTTGCGCCGCACGTGTCGGAAAAGGCAGCGCGTGCTTCCGAATCCGGAAACCAATTCGTTTTCCGCGTACGCGGCAACGCTACTAAGCCGGAAATCAAAGCGGCGATCGAGATGATGTTCGAAGTGAAAGTGCAGGCCGTGCAAGTCGTGAATTCCGAAGGTAAGCAAAAGCGCTTCGGGCAACGGCTCGGCCGCCGTTCTGACATCAAGAAGGCCTACGTGCGCTTGGCTGAGGGTCAGACGATCGAACTCGGCGGCGTGCAAGCTTAAGCAGGTTAAGAGACGACCATGGCATTAATCAAAGCAAAGCCGACATCTCCAGGCCGGCGCTTTCAAGTGAAGATCGACCGTAGCCACCTGCATAAGGGTGGGCCTGTCGAGTCGTTGATCGTTAGCAAAAGCGCTACCGGCGCACGCAATCACTTCGGGCGCATCACCAATCGCCACCAAGGCGCGGGACACAAGCATCACTATCGCTTGGTCGATTTCTTGCGTGACAACGATGGCGTGCCGGGTAAGGTGGAGCGGCTTGAATACGACCCAAATCGCAGCGCCCATCTTGCGCTAGTGCTGTTCGCCGACGGCGAGCGCCGCTACATCATTGCGCCCAAGGATTTGAATCCGGGCGACACGGTGACTTCCGGGCCGGAAGCGCCGATCAAAGCCGGTAACGCAATGCAGCTTCGGCACATTCCGATCGGTACCACGATTCACTGCATCGAATTGAAGCCCGGCAAGGGTGCGCAGCTTGCGCGAAGCGCCGGCGCGTCCGTCATGCTCGCCGCCCGCGAGGGGTTGTATGCAACCGTTCGCTTGCGTTCCGGTGAAGTGCGCAAGGTGCACATCGATTGTCGCGCGACGATCGGCGAAGTCGGTCATGGCGAGCACAATCTTCGTAGTTACGGCAAAGCCGGTGCGAAGCGCTGGCAGGGCATTCGTCCTACCGTTCGCGGCGTCGTCATGAACCCGGTCGATCACCCGCACGGTGGTGGTGAAGGTAAGTCCGGCCAAGGTAACCCGCATCCTGTGTCGCCTTGGGGCTGGAAGACCAAGGGCAAGAAGACACGCAACAACAAGCGCACGGCCGGCATGATCGTCCGCCGTAGAAATTAAGTCATCGAAATTAACTTGAGCAATTGATTTATCTCAAGAGAGGAATAAAACAGTGCCTCGTTCGATTAAAAAAGGCCCGTTCGTCGATTTGCATCTTGCGAAGAAAGTTCGCACCGCTGTCGAAAAGAATGACCGACGACCGATTAAGACGTGGTCGCGCCGTTCCATGATCCTGCCGGACATGGTCGGCTTGACCCTTGCCGTTCACAACGGCAAGCAACATTTGCCCGTGCTCGTGTCCGAAAACATGGTCGGCCACAAGCTTGGCGAATTCGCTCCTACGCGCACGTTCAAGGCGCATGGCGGCGATAAGAAGGCCGCGGCGGAGACCTAATATGCAAGTTGCAGCCAAATTGAAAAATGCGCGTATCTCGCCGCAAAAAGTGCGGTTGATCGCGGATATGGTGCGCGGCAAGCCAGTGGGGCTCGCGCTCAATACGCTGAAGTTCACGCCGAAGAAGGGCGCGGATTTGGTTTACAAGGTGTTGTCGTCCGCGGTTGCCAACGCCGAGAACAACAACAGCGCGGATATCGACGAATTGAAGGTCGAGACCGTCATGATCGATGAAGCGCCGACGTTGAAGCGCTTCATGGCCCGCGCCAAAGGCCGCGGCAATCGCATCGTGAAGCGCAATAGCCACATCACCGTAATGGTGGGTGACGGTAAGAAAGAATGATCGCCGCAACCTACAGCCCCCAGAGCCCCCAGAGCCCCATGAGCGGAGCGAAGTAAGTATGGGTCAGAAAGTCAATCCAGTCGGTATCCGCTTAGGGATCACCCGCGATTGGTCGTCCAAGTGGTACGCGCCGTCACGTAATTTCCCGGCGTATATCTATTCCGATTTCCTGGTGCGCCAGTTTCTGAAGAAGAAACTCATCGAGGCGTCCGTCAGCCGCATTCACATTGAGCGGGCGGCGAAGCGCGCGAACATCACGATCTTCACGGCGCGTCCGGGCATCGTGATCGGCAAGAAGGGCGAAGACATCGAGAAGCTGCGCAACGAAGTGGCGAAGCTGATGAAGATGGCGGTCGCCGACGTTCGCATCAACATTTCGGAAATTCGCAAGCCTGAACTCGATTCGCAGCTGGTGGCCGAAGGCATTGCGCAGCAGCTCGAGAAGCGCGTGATGTTCCGCCGTGCGATGAAGCGCGCCGTGACGAACACGATGCGCATCGGCGCGCTCGGCATCAAGGTGCGCGTGTCCGGCCGCTTGAACGGCGCTGAAATCGCTCGTACCGAGTGGTACCGCGAAGGCCGTATTCCTTTGCACACCTATCGCGCGGATATCGATTACGCGCAAGCCGAAGCTCGCACGACCTACGGCGTCATCGGCGTCAAGGTGTGGATCTTCAAGGGCGAAGTGTTTAAGCAAGATCAAATCGGCGCGGCTTCGGCCGAAGGCGCTGAAGGGCAAGCAGCACCTGCGGCGGAGGCAACGGCGTAGAGAAGCTACTAGCGGCTAGCTACTAGCCCCTAGCAAGAAAGCTAGCGCCTAGAGATTAAATTTTATGATGCAACCAAAGCGAACCAAATTCCGCAAGCAGTTCAAGGGCACCTTGGGTGGCCTCGCGCAGCGCGGCAGCACCGTTGCCTTCGGCGAATATGGTTTGAAGACCACGAGTCGTGCGCGCATGACGGCGCGCGAAATCGAAGCGGCGCGTCGAGCGATGACTCGGTACGTGAAGCGCGGCGGCCAAGTGTGGGTCCGTGTGTTTCCGGACGTGCCGATTTCCAAGAAGCCGCTCGAAGTGCGTATGGGTAGCGGTAAGGGTAATGTCGAGTACTACGTCGCCAAGGTTCTTCCCGGCAAGGTGCTCTTCGAGATGGAAGGCGTCACTGAAGCGATCGCGCGTGAGGCGTTCCGCTTGGCTGCTTCCAAGTTGTCGGTCGATACGCAATTTGTGACGAGGCACGTGCGCTAATGAACGCGAAAGAATTACGTCAGAAGTCCGGCACGGAATTGAAGGACGAAATCCTCAAGCTCCGGCGCGAGCAATTTAATCTGCGTATGGGGCAGGCGACCGGTCAATCCGGCAAGCCGGACCAGTTTTCGAAGGTGCGTCGCAATGTCGCGCGCATCAAGACGGTGCTTGGCGAGCAAGCCAGGGCCGCTGCAGCGAAAGGTGCGAAATGAGCGAGCAAGCGACCGGCCAAACAACCGAAAAGGCGACCGGGAAGACGCTGACCGGCAAAGTGATCAGCAACAAAATGCAGAAGACCGTGTCGGTCGAAATCGAGCGTTTGGTGCGTCACGAAACCTACGGCAAGTATTTGCGTCGCACGACCAAGATCATGGCGCACGACGAAAAGGACGAGTGTCGCGAAGGCGACATGGTTACGATTGCGGAATGCCGCCCGATTTCGCGTCACAAGAGTTGGCGTGTCGTGCGCGTTGAAGAACGCGCCGCCCAATAACCAGCCGGCAGAGAGAAGCGAGTAGAACCATGATTCAGATGAGTACATTGCTCAGTGCGGCGGATAACAGCGGCGCGCGCAGTTTGATGTGCATCAAAGTGCTGGGCGGCAGCAAGCGCCGCTATGCGTATGTGGGCGATGTCATCAAAGTCAGCATCCGTGACGCGATTCCGCGCGGCAAGGTGAAGAAGGGCGAGGTGTACGACGCGGTGGTCGTGCGCACGAAGTTCGGCGTTCGCCGCGGCGACGGTTCGTTGATTCGCTTCGACGGCAATGCCGCCGTGCTGTTGACGAACAAGCTGGAGCCGATCGGTACGCGTATCTTCGGACCAGTGACCCGCGAGCTGCGCACGGCGCAGTTCATGAAGATTATTTCGTTGGCGCCGGAAGTGTTGTGAGGAGCTAACAAGCTACTAGCCGCTAGCCGCTAGCCAGAGGAATACCTCGGGTCTGGCTAGAAGCTAGAAGCTAGAAGCTAGAGGCTTTTAGAGATGAACAAAATTCGCAAAGGTGACGAGGTTGTCGTGATCGCGGGCCGTGACAAGGGCCGCCGCGGCAACGTGCTCGAAGTGCAAGACGGCAAAGTGCTCGTCGAAGGCATCAACGTGGCGAAAAAACACGTGAAGCCGAATCCGCAGCGTCAGGAGCAAGGCGGGATCCAAGATCGTGCGATGCCGATCGAGATCTCGAACGTGATGGTGTGGAACGCGGCGGCGAAGAAGGGCGATCGCGTCGGCATCCGTACGTTAGGCGACGGTCGCAAAGTGCGCTTTTTCAAATCCAACAAGGAAGTAGTGGACGCTTAAGACAGTTTCTTGATGCTTCAGCGGCTCCGTAAGCGAGTCGAAGCACAAGTAACGCAGCAGAAGGTATAGAACGATGGCAAGGCTTCAAAAAGTTTATCGCGAACAAATCGCTCCGGAACTCAAAAAGACTCTGGGCGTCGCGAACATCATGCAAGTGCCGAAGATCACCAAGATCACGGTGAACATGGGCGTGGGCGAAGCCGTGGCCGACAAGAAGATCATGGACAACGCCGTCGGCGACCTGACCAAGATCACCGGCCAGAAGCCGCTGGTCACCCGCGCGCGCAAGTCGATCGCATCCTTCAAGGTTCGCGACAACTTGGCGATTGGCTGCAAGGTCACGCTGCGCGGCGCGAAGATGTATGAATTCTTGGATCGTCTGGTGAGCATCGCGATGCCGCGTATTCGCGACTTCCGCGGCGTGAGCGCACGCTCTTTCGACGGCCGTGGCAATTACAACTTCGGCGTGAAGGAACAAATCATTTTCCCCGAGATCGCGTACGACCAAATCGATGCAATCCGCGGCATGGACATCACCATCACGACGACGGCGCGCGACGATAAGGCCGGCCGGGCGTTGCTTGAAGCGTTTAATTTTCCGTTCCGTAAGTAACGGTTCGTAAGTTACGGTTTGTAAGTTTAAGAGTTCGAAACAGTTGACGGCTTGATCGATTAATTCGATTAATTATTGGGCAGAGGCTCGCAATGGCAAAGACATCGATGGTCAATCGCGAAACGAAGCGCGCAGCGTTGGTCAAACGCTATGCGGCGAAGCGTGCGCAGTTGAAAGAAACAATCCGCAACCCAAAGTCGAACCCAGCCGACAAGGAAGCGGCGCAGGTAAAGCTGCAAGCGATGCCGCGCGACGCGAGCCCGAGCCGTCAGCGGAACCGTTGCCAAATTACCGGCCGTTCGCGCGGTGTGTACCGCAAGTTCGGTTTGGCCCGTACCAAGCTGCGCGAGGCGACCATGCGCGGCGAAATTCCCGGCCTCGGAAAGGCCAGCTGGTAACAGCTGGAACCACTGGAGCACGACATGAGCATGACCGATCCCATCGCGGACTTCCTGACTCGCATTCGCAACGGCCAAGCGGCTGGGCGAGCGCAAGTCGACTTGCCTTCTTCCAAAGTGAAACTGGCTTTGGCGCAGGTGTTGAAGGACGAAGGCTACATTGACGATTTCTCGACGCAGACCGAAGACGGCAAGATCACCTTGTCGGTAACCCTGCGTTATTACCAAGGCAAGCCGGTCATCGATCGACTCGACCGCGTCAGCCGTCCTGGCCTACGCGTGTACAAAGGCAAAGACGAGTTGCCATCGATCCTGGGCGGTTTGGGCGTCGCCATCATTTCCACGTCGAAAGGCGTCATGAGCGATCGGCAAGCGCGCGCTCAAGGACACGGCGGCGAAGTGCTTTGCATTGTTTCCTAATAGCGAATGCACCGAATTAAGAGACTACGAACATGTCACGAGTAGCAAAACAACCGGTAGCTTTGCCGCAAGGCGTGACCGCCACGGTCGCTGCAAACACGGTGACCATCAAGGGTGCGAAAGGCACGTTGAGCCTACCGCTGGCCGCCGGCATCTCCGTCGTGCAAGAAGGCGGCGAGCTCAAGGTCGCGAAGACCGGCGAGTCGCGCCAATTGGATATGGCGGCGGGTTCGACGCGCGCGCACTTGGCGAACATCGTCCAAGGCGTAAGCAAGGGATTCGAGCGCAAGCTTGAATTGGTCGGCGTTGGCTATCGTGCCGCCGCGCAAGGCAAGAACCTGAACCTTACGTTGGGCTTCTCGCATCCGATCGTCTACCCGGCCCCCGAGGGCATCACGATCGAAACGCCGAGCCAAACGGAAATTCTGATCAAGGGCAGCGATCGTCAACGCGTGGGGCAAGTTGCCGCTGACATACGGGCGTTCCGTCCGCCGGAGCCGTACAAGGGCAAGGGCGTGCGTTTCGCTGGCGAGCAAATTGAGTTGAAGGAAGCGAAGAAGAAGTAACTAGCAGCTGACCGCTAGCTACTAGCAACTCTACTAGCAACTATTGAGTACGAAGTAATGAGCACGAGTAAGAAAGATCAGAGATTGCGCCGCGCCGTGCGCAGTCGCGCGAAAATTCGCGAGCTGAAGGTAAACCGCTTGTCGGTGCATCGCACGCCGCAGCATATCTATGCGCAGATCTTCGATATCGATTCGAAGGTGTTAGTCAGCGTATCGACCGTGCAGAAGGAGATGCGCGCCGGTCTTAAGGGCACCGGCAATGTCGCTGCCGCCGCCGCCGTCGGTAAAGCGATTGCGGAGAAGGCGAAGGGCGCAGGCATTGCCGAAGTCGCGTTCGATCGTTCCGGTTTCAAGTATCACGGGCGCATCAAGGCGTTGGCCGATGCCGCTCGCGAGCATGGTCTTAAATTCTAAGGTCCTAAGTTCCAGGCCCAAGTTAGGAATCTGAAGCAATGGCAAGAGTCGAAAAAAACGCGCCCGGCGACGATCTGATCGAAAAGCTCGTGGCCGTGAATCGCGTTGCAAAAGTCGTGAAGGGTGGCCGTCAATTCGGTTTCACCGCGCTCACGGTGGTGGGTGACGGGCAAGGCCGCGTCGGTTTCGGGTACGGCAAGGCGCGTGAAGTGCCGGTCGCGATCCAGAAAGCCATGCAGCAGGCTCGCAAGAGCTTGATCAGCGTCGGCCTGCGCGCCTCGACGTTGCATTACGCAACGACCGGTCGCCATGGCACGACACGCGTGTACATGCAGCCGGCCTCCGACGGTACCGGCGTGATCGCCGGCGGCAGCATGCGTGCCGTGTTCGAATGCGCCGGGGTGCGAAACGTTCTCGCCAAGAGTTACGGTTCGCGAAATCCGATGAACGTCGTTCGTGCAACGATGTTGGCGCTGGAAAAGATGCGCGCTCCCGAGCAAATTGCCGCGAAGCGCGGCAAGCGCGTCGAAGAGATCGTGGGCTAGTTGTTGAATTGAGTAGGGCCTATGGCAACCGCAAAAAAATCCACTTCGGCGAAGGCCGGAGCCAAACAAGTGAAGGTCACCTTGGTCAAAAGCCTGGCTGGCCAACTCAAGTCGCACCAAGCCACCGTGCGTGGTTTGGGCTTGCGCCGCATTCATGCCTCGGCTCTGGTCGTCGTGACGCCCCAAACGAGCGGAATGCTGCGTTCGGCCGGCCACCTGTTGAAGGTAGAAGAGGCCTGAGCTCCGCAGGCCCTGAGTCGCAAGCCAGTAGCAGCTAGCAACAGCCAGATAGAGTCAAAGTTATGCGTCTAAATACAATTTCTCCCGCTCCGGGAAGCAAGAAGCCCCGTCTACGTGTCGGTCGCGGCGCCTCCGCCGGCCAAGGCAAGACCTGCGGCCGCGGCGTGAAAGGTCAGCGCGCTCGCAAGGGTGGCTATCACAAGGTCGGGTTCGAAGGCGGGCAATCGCCTTTGCAACGCCGTTTGCCGAAGACCGGATTTCGTTCGGCCATTGCTCGGACGGTTGCGGAAGTGCGCTTAAGCGAACTTGCAAAGGTTAAGGATGGCACCATCGATCTCGTTGCCCTGAAAGCAGCCAATGTGGTCCCGGCCACCGCGCTACGCGTTCGCATCGTGTCCTCCGGTGCCATTGCGCGCGCAGTGACCGTCAAGGGCGTGCACGTGACCAAGGGTGCGCGCGCGGCGATCGAAGCTGCCGGCGGCAAGGTCGAAGCAGCAGCGGCATAATTTTCGCGCAACCGAGACGCACCGAGAACAATTAACGTGGCCACCAATACGCCCAGCTCCAACCCGATCGCCGCTCTCGGCGACGTGACGCGCTTTGCGGAGTTGCGGAAGCGGTTGTTCTTCTTGATCGGTGCCCTGATCGTTTATCGCATCGGTACCTTTATTCCTGTCCCAGGCGTCGATGCCGCGCAGTTGGCTCGTTTTTTCGACGATCAGCAACGCTCTCTGCTCGGCATGATGAACATGCTTTCGGGTGGCGCCATCCAGCGATTGTCGATTTTTGCGCTGGGCGTGATGCCGTACATAACTGCATCCATCATCGTCCAAATGATGGCAGTCGTCGTTCCGTCTTTGGAGGCGATCAAGAAAGAAGGCGAATCGGGACGCCGAAAGTTAACGCAGTACACTCGTTACGGGACCGTCGCGCTCGCTGCTTTTCAGGCGCTAGGCACCGTATCCGCTCTGCAAGCTCAAGGCGTAGTCATCAATCCTGGAGTTCAATTTAGCGTCATTGCGACGATTACGTTAGTTGCCGGCACTATGTTCCTCATGTGGCTCGGCGAGCAGATCACCGAACGCGGGCTTGGCAACGGTATTTCGATGATCATTTTGTCCGGTATCGTGGCTGGACTGCCGGGGGCGCTCGGACACGTGTTGCAGTCGGTCGGTAACGGTGAAATGTCGCCTTTCGTGGCCATCGTTCTCTTTATCGTCGTGGCTGGTGTCACTTACTTCGTGGTATTCGTGGAGCGAGGGCAACGCCGTATTCAGGTGACCTATCCGAAGCGCCAGCAGGGCAACCGCGTCATGGCGCCGCAAACCACGCATATCCCATTTAAGCTCAACATGTCCGGCGTCATTCCCCCGATTTTCGCCTCGAGCTTGCTGCTGTTTCCCGCAACCATCGCCAGTTGGTTCGGGACTTCTTCTGGCGGGAGCTGGTTGCAGGAAATCGCAGCGGCGCTGTCGTCTGGGCAGCCGGTGCATATGCTGCTTTACGGCAGCTTGATCGTGTTTTTCTGCTTTTTCTACACCGCATTGGTATTCAACGCCCGTGAAACGGCGGAAAACTTGAAGAAATCCGGCGCATTCATTCCCGGCATTCGCCCTGGACAACAAACCGGCGAATACATCGATAAGGTATTGAGCCGCCTGACGGTATGGGGCGCGCTGTATGTAGCGGGCGTGTGCTTGCTTCCCGAATTTTTGGTCGCTCGGTTCAGCGTGCCGTTCTATTTCGGCGGTACGTCACTGATGATCATGGTGGTGGTCATCATGGACTTTCAGGCGCAGGTTGCGGCTCATTTGATGTCGCGCCAGTACGAAAGCGTCATGAAAAAGGCCAACTTGAGCGGTTACGGCCGCCCGACAACGTGATTCTGGCCGCTAGCAACTAGGCGCTAGCAGCTAGCCAGAGGAGTTGGAAGCCGATTCCTAATTCTGGCTAGTAGCTAGCGCCTAGTTGCTAGTGCCTTAGGTTCTGGAGAGAGTTATGAAGGTACGTGCTTCGGTTAAGAAGATCTGCAAGAACTGCAAGATCGTGCGGCGTCGGCGGGTGGTGTATGTCATCTGCTCGGATGCCCGTCATAAGCAAAGACAGGGCTAGGAAGCCGCTAGCCGCCAGCCACTAGCCAGAAAAGGTCTTTCCGATTTCTGGCTAGCGACTAGTAGCTAGCAGCTAATAGCTTCTTAAAGATTGAGTTACTTGGGTTTTTAGTTTAAATTTCCGCGCTTTTCCCCGCGGAGTGAGGTCGAGATGGCCCGTATTGCCGGTATTAACATTCCGATGAACAAGCATGTCTGGGTGGGGTTGACCTCCATCTTCGGCATCGGCCGTACGCGCGCGCAGGCAATTTGCGTGGCGGCGAACGTCAAGCTCACCACCTTGGTGAAGGATTTGACCGACAGCGAAGTGGCGGCGCTTCGCGCTCAAGTGCAGAAATTCCCGGTTGAAGGCGACCTGCGCAGAGAAGTGTCGATGAGCATCAAGCGGCTCATGGACCTTGGGTGCTATCGCGGTATTCGACACCGTCGCGGCCTCCCGCTTCGAGGTCAGCGAACGCGTACCAATGCGCGTACCCGGAAGGGCCCGCGTAAGGCGGCGATCAAGATGAACGCGCCTCCTGGAAAGGCATAAGCGCAAGGCGTAAGTAAAGTCACTAGCAACTAGCCGCTAGCTACTAGCAAGAGATTTAAGAGTATTTATGGCTGACGATAAGAAACAAGCTGCGGCACCTGCCGCGACCGATGCAAAAGGCGGCGGGTCGAAAGGTCGTAAGAAGGTTAAGAAGCATGTAACCGACGCGATTGCGCACGTACATGCATCCTTCAATAACACGATCATTACGATTACCGATCGCCAAGGTAACGTGTTGTCGGCCGCCACGGCCGGCGGTAGCGGCTTTCGCGGTTCGCGCAAGAGCACGCCTTTCGCGGCACAGGTCGCCGCCGAAAAAGCGGGCACTGCGGCGCAGGAACACGGCGTGAAGACGATGGAAGTCCGCGTAAAGGGGCCGGGTCCCGGTCGCGAGTCTGCGGTGCGTTCGTTGAATGCCTGCGGCATGAAGATCACCAATATCTCCGACGTTACGCCGATCCCGCATAACGGGTGTCGTCCGCCGAAGAAGCGTCGTGTTTAGTTTTTAAATTTAGTTTTTGAATTTTTGAAGTAAAGAATACGGTCTCGAGGAATATTCATGGCTCGTTATCTTGGTCCAAAGTGCAAACTCTCGCGTCGCGAGGGCACCGACCTGTTCTTGAAGAGCGGCGTGAAGTCGCTGGACTCGAAGTGCAAGCTCGAAGTGCCGCCCGGCGGCATCAAGGGCGAACGCAAGCAACGGCTTTCGGACTACGGCTTGCAGTTGCGCGAGAAGCAAAAGCTGCGCCGCATGTACGGCGTGCTTGAGCGTCAATTCAGCAATTACTACACGAAAGCCGCCGGCCGTCCGGGTGCGACGGGCCACAACTTGCTCCGCATGTTGGAAGGCCGCCTCGATAACGTGGTTTATCGCATGGGCTTTGCGTCCACGCGGACTGAAGCTCGCCAATTGGTGAGCCACAAGTCGATTGCCGTAAACGGCGAGACGGTGACCATTCCATCGTATCAATGTGCCGCCGGCGACGTGGTCGCGGTGCGCGAAAAGGCGCAGAAGCAATTGCGCATTCAAGGCGCTTTGCAGATTAAGTCGCAGGTGGGTTTTCCGGATTGGGTGGAAGTCGACGAGAAGAAGTTTTCGGGCGTGCTGAAGCAATTGCCGGACCGTGGAGACATCCTGCCCGACATCAACGAAAACTTGGTCGTCGAGTTGTATTCGAAGTAATCCTATTGCCGTTCGCTTAAGCGAGCGGCTTGTAACACATGAAGGTGAATTATCCATGCAGGCATCTGTAGCGGAATTCCTCAAGCCTCGGGTCGTTAAAGTTACGCCGACGGCACCGCGTCACGCCAAAGTGGTGATCGAGCCGTTCGAGCGCGGTTTCGGTCATACGCTAGGCAACGCGCTGCGTCGCGTGCTGTTGTCGTCCATGCCGGGCTGCGCGATCAGCGAAGCTGAAATCGATGGCGTGCTCCATGAGTACACCAGCATCGAAGGCGTGCAGGAAGACGTGGTCGAGATTCTTTTAAACTTGAAGCTCGTGGCCATTCGCTTGAATACCCGCGAAAGCGCCGAACTGCGCCTGAATAAGAAGGGCCCGGGGCCGGTGACGGCCGGCGATATTCAATTGGATCACGATGTCGAAGTGATCAACCCGGATCTCGTGATCGCCAATCTGACCAAGGCTGGCGAACTCAACATGACGCTGAGAGTCGAGCGCGGCCGCGGCTATCGTCCTGCGGTTCAACAAGCGACCTTCGAAGAAGCGAGCGGTCCGATTGGCCGTCTGCAACTCGACGCCTCCTTCAGCCCGATTCGCCGCGTCACCTACACGGTGGAAAGCGCCCGTGTCGAGCAGCGCACCGACCTCGATAAGCTGATCATCGATATCGAGACCAACGGCACCATCGATCCGGAAGAGGCGATCCGCCGTGCCGGTTCCATTCTTAAAGATCAGCTTTCGGTGTTCGTCGACCTGCAAGGTCAGGAAGAAGGCGCGAGCAAGGCTTCCGAGCAGCAGTACGATCCGATTTTGCTGCGTCCGGTGGACGAACTCGAACTGACCGTGCGCAGTGCGAACTGCCTCAAAGCGGAAAACATCCACTACATCGGCGATCTCGTGCAGAGAACCGAAGTGGAGTTGCTGCGTACGCCGAATCTCGGCAAGAAGTCGCTCACCGAAATTAAGGAAGTGCTGGAAAGCCACGGCCTGTCGCTCGGCATGCGCCTCGACAACTGGCCGCCGTCGGGTCTTCGTCACGACGATCAGAGAGATGTGATCTAAATCCAGCCACTAGCCACTAGCCGCTAGCCGCTAGCCAGAAAATAAGGCGAAGCGGTTTGGTTAGTGACTAGTAGCTAGTTGCTAGTAGCTAGAGTCTAAAGAAAATGCGTCATCAATTATCCGGCCGCCAACTTAGCCGCAATGCCTCGCATCGCGCGGCCATGCTCCGCAATATGGCGGCTTCGTTGCTCAAGCACGAAACCATTCGCACGACCGTGCCGAAGGCGAAGGAACTGCGTCGCGTGGTTGAGCCACTCATCACGTTGGGCAAATCCGACAGCCAGGCCAATCGCCGATTGGCGTTTGCGCGTTTGCGCGATGCTTCGGTTGTCGACAAGTTATTTGACGACCTAGGTCCACGTTTCAAACCGCGAGCTGGTGGCTACACGCGAATCTTGAAAATGGACGTGCGTCCCGGCGACTCCGCGCCGATGGCGTTGATGCAGCTGGTTGATAAAGCCCAAGCAGTAGCGGCCGAAACGGAAGAGCCGAAGAAGGGCCGTAAGAAGGCCGTGAAAGCCGACAAGCCAGCCGATGAAGAAACACCGGCAAAGAAGCCGGCTCGCAAGAAAGCGGCTGCAAAGTAAGAACGCAAGAGCGTTCGAAAATAAAGTAACGACAATAAAGCCGGCTCAAAGCCGGCTTTATTGTTTTCGTAGATTGTGATCGGACGCAGCGTTGCGGTAGTGTTCGTCGCAGAGTCGAGTATCTGCACTTCTATAACGACGATCGGGAGACAGTCATGAGTTTCATGAAAGAGTTCCGCGAATTTGCGATCAAGGGCAATGTCATCGACATGGCGGTCGGTATCGTTATCGGCGCCGCTTTCGGGAAGATAGTGACGTCGCTGGTCGGCGATGTAATCACCCCGCCGCTCGGCTATGTGATCGGCGGGGTCGATTTTACCGGGCTCGCCATTTCCTTGCCGTCTCTCATCGAAGGACACGCGCCGGTTACGATTCGCTACGGTGCTTTCCTGCAAACACTCTTCGATTTCATGATCGTTGCGTTGGCAATCTTTGTGGCCGTGAAGGCGATCAATCGCATGCGCCGCAAGGAGGAACAAGCGCCCGCTGCACCGCCCCCGCTGACCAAGGACCAACTCTTGCTGCAAGAAATTCGCGACTTGCTGAAGCAGGGCCGTGGATAGTTAGAGTGACTGCAACCGCATCGCGATGTGAAAATTTCGTGAACGAGACGAAAACAGAGCGTGAATGGCCGTGTCGCTTTTGAGGCGTAAGCGCTGCTTCGATGTTTCTGTCCGTTTCAGCCGTTCCCTGACAGCTCAAAACACTCTAGAATTCCGACAGCATTGCGAACGTCGTGCAAGCGTCTTTCGCCGTGTCTTGCAATAGACCGCAGTTATCAACTTAATAATTTGGGGTGTTCCCTCTCATGAACGCAAAAGTAACGCTCAGTGCCCTCGTGTTGGCGCTCTCGATGGCCGCTTGCAGCAAACAAGAAGCCGCTCCTGAAACCGCTCCTCCGGCTCCGGCGCCTGCCGCCACCGAACCGGCTCCTGCTCCGGCTCCTGCTGAAGCCGCTCCTGCTGCTCCGGCTCCGGACGCTGCTGCGCCTGCTGCTCCGGCCGAAGCGCCGAAGCCGTAATAGTCTTTTCGTAAGACTCGCGTCGGTTCTTTCCCGAACCGACCGACGGGCAGACCCCTCTTTGCAAAAATGGGTCTGCCCGTTTTCGTTTGGTGGTCAGACTCTCTGCGGCGACAGGGAATTTATCGCCGGAATTCATCGGCAATGATCCGTTCTGTGATCTCGGTACTTATTTTAAAGCGGTGCCCGCCGATACTTCGGCCATCGCATGCACGGCGGTCGAGTGACGGTTCAGTCGAGTGAATTTCACGAGCTAACGTTCAAACGGTGCTCATAAAAGGGAGGCGACTCGCAAGGGTCGGTGATTTATGTTTGTCAGCATTCGCGACGCACGCAGTTCAAAAACAGATCGTCATTGGATCGAAGAATCGTACAAGGAGTATGTGGACGATCTCACTCGAGCAAGCCTGAACACCGGGCTGTTTCCGGCTTTCGGCATCGACGATCAGGTTGCGGAGTTCGGCGATCGCGAACCGGACATCATGGCGCGTTGGTTTGCGGACGATTCGTCGTACCCGCTTTTGATTCTGCGTGACAAGGAGCCGCAGGGTTTCGCTCTTGTCAGCCGGCCCACGATGAAACGCAGTGAAGTGGACTACCGAATGGCCGAGTTTTTCATCGTTAAGGATTCGCGTCGGCATGGCGTCGGACGGGAGGCAGCCGAACTGATTTTCAATCGTTTCGACGGCCGCTGGGAAATCGTCGAGTTCATGCGCAATCAGGGGGCGGTCGCTTTCTGGCGCAATATTGTCGGGCACTACACGCACGGACGTTTTCAAGAAGCGGTGATGCACGGCGAAGTGCGACACACGTTTCGCACCGAACCCACTCATTCGCGAACTAAAAGTCTTTAGTCGAGGTTGAGCGTGCACCGAGAACTGTCTCGGCGCACGCGCCGCGATTGCGGCTTATCTCGCCACCGCTCGTCTAAGAGATCTGGCCGTTTCGTATAGGGCGGCGCCCGCTGCATCAAACCTTCGCCACATTCTGAGCCGGCGCTTTAGCTGCAGCCGTTGCAGGTACCCATTTCGCGAGAATTCTCTCCAACTGCTCTTTGTAGACCGGTTTGCTCAAGTAGTCGTCCATTCCGGCATCCAGGCACTTCTGCCGATCTTCCGCCATCGCGTTCGCGGTCAATGCAATGATGGGCACTCGGTGGCCGCCGCGCTCGAGTTGGCGCAGTTTCATCGTCGCTTCGTAGCCGTCGGTTTGCGGCATGTAGCAGTCCATGAAGATGATGTCGTAGCGCAGCCTGCTCGCCTTAAGGACGACCTCGTCGCCGTTCACGGCGATATCCACTTGGCAGCTGAGCTTCTCCAGCATTCTCTCGATCAGGCGTTGATTGATGGCGTTGTCTTCGGCGACCAAGACGCGAGTGAGACCAGGGGTCGTCGATGGAGGCGCTTTCGCTGCTCCAACCGGTGTAGCCAGCGGTTTGATCGCTTGCGCAGTATTCTGCTCGAACCTGTGTTCATGCGGAGTTTCCGCCGATTGGGAGGAGTGCCATGCTTGCATCAATGCATCAAGCAGCTGGCTTGGGCGTACCACCGGTTTCATCATGAAAACGCTGAAGCCCGCAGCGAGGAAGTTTGCGGCGGCGGAGCGGTGACTGCCCGACGTAAGCGCGATCAAGGCCGTAGATCGCAATGCCGGGTCGGCTTTGATGCGTTGACCCAGCTCAAGGCCATCCATTCCTGGCATGAGGAAATCGAGCACAGCGACGTTGAACGCCCGATCCGTTCCCGCCGTGGCATTGAGGCGCAGCAGCGCTTCATTGCCACTGCTTACGCAATCGTGCGCAATCTTCCAGCTCGTTAGTTGATCGCTTAAGAGACGGCGGTTGATTTCGTGGTCGTCAACGACCAGCACCCGCAATTGGTCAAGCTCCGCCGTAATCACCGGCTTCGCGTCTGCGACGGTTCCTTCGACCACTTCTGTAGGCAGCGTGAACCAAAAACAAGAGCCCTTTCCGGGCTTGCTGCTGAATCCGATTTCGCCGCCCATTAATTCGATTAAGCGACGGCTGATGGCGAGACCCAAGCCGGTGCCGCCGAATTCGCGCGTGGTGGACGCGTCCGCTTGCGAGAACTGTTGGAATAGCAGCGATTGCTTTTCGAGTGGGATGCCGATGCCGGTGTCTTCGACCGAACAGCGTATTTCCACCTTCCCATCCATCGCTACCGGTTTACTGAGCTCCATGGTCATTAAAACGTGGCCTTGACGGGTGAACTTCACCGCGTTGCCGACCAGGTTCAACAAGATCTGCCGCACTCGGCCTGGATCGCCCATGACAAAGCTCGGTATTTGTTCATCGATCTTGAGTGCAAGTTCGATTCCCTTGGCCTCGGCCTGGTGCGCGAGAAGTTCCGCAACGTCTTCGGCTGCTCGCGGCAATTCAAACCGCATGCGTTCAATCGACAGCTTCCCGGCTTCCACCTTCGAGAAGTCCAAAATATCGTTAATGATATTGAGCAGGGATTCCGCGGAATTCTTGATGGTCGCGACTTGATCGCGCTGTTCGTCGTCGAGCCGCGTGTCGAGCAATAAATTGGTGAAACCGATGACGCCGTTCATGGGCGTGCGTATTTCGTGGCTCATGTTGGCCAGGAACTCGCTCTTGGCGCGGCTTGCGCTTTCGGCGACTTGGCGTGCTCGTTGCAACTCCTGTTCGTGAGCTTTGCGCTCGCTGATGTCGCGGAAGACGATGACGGCGCCTTGGAAGCGGCCGACGTCGTCTTGCAGCGTGGATGCTATGTATTCGACGGGGACTTGTTTGCCGTTGCGGTGTCGAACCAAGTCTTCAAGCGCTTGACCTTGGTTTTGCACCAGGCGGCCCTGTTTGACGCCGCAACCCTTATAGCCATTGGCCGAACCGTCGGTGTTTAGATTGCAGCCGCAGAAGTTACATAGGCGTTCACCGATGAGTTGACTTGCGTCGTCGCCAACGAGTCGCGCACCGGCGGGATTGATGAAGGTAAGACGAGCATCGGCGTCGATTCCCATGAGTCCGTCGCCCGCGTTATTCAGGATCAGTTCCTGGCGGTGTTGCAATTCGCGCATGCGTTCTTGCGTGGTCTTGTGTTCCCCGATCTCAGACTGCAGTGCCTGCTTTTCGGTCGATACTGCGCTCGCCATTTTATTGAACGCCAGCGAGAGTTGGTTGATTTCCTCGCCTCCACTGACGTCAACTTGGGCGGAGTAGTCGCCGGTGGTCATCTTCTCCGCGCCACGCGTAAGTCGCACGAGCGGACGGCTGATCGACCGCGACAGCACTATCGCAATGAGCGCCACGAAGCCGAACAAAATAACCAGCGGTATCGCCGTCTGGCGGACGCTTTCGTTGATGCCGCCCATGACTTTTTCATAGGGCTGCAAGGCTAGAAAACGCCAACCGCCGTAGTTGTAGACGCCGACCCTGTCCATGCCCGCCGTGGCCACGTAGTACTGTTTGCCGTCCACGACGCTGAGCACGCTTTCTCTGCGCTTTGCATCGGGCGGTATCCGCGTTAATAACTCTGCATAAGCCGGCGGAAGGGTGCTGCCGGGAAGGTATTTTTTGCTGGGGGTGAACAAAATACGGTTGTCGCGATCGACGACAAACACGCCGTCAGGCCCGGTTTTCGCCGCGATGCCGCCCAACGTTAGCGTGGCATAGGCTGTATAAGCGGAAGCGATGAGCACGCCTGCCCGTTTGCCGGATCGGTCGAATACGGGAGCGAGGATCGGCAAGTCGGGCGTGGGAATGTCCCCTTGTATGTCTTCGGGATTGGGGGCCTTCCAGGTACGCTGATAGATTTTGCCGATGTCTCCAATCAACGGTTCTCCTGCGCTGGCCTGGGTTGCTTGCTGAAACAGGCCATCCTGATCGGCAAGATAGGGCAGCACCGACTGGCCGATTTCACGCGGGTCGGTCGATGCCTTGATCGTGCCGTCAACATCTGCAAAGCGCAGGCGACTGAACGCCACGTTGACTGTTTGGATGTCACGTAACACGTTCGACGCCGCTATTCCGCCCTCCGGCGCCAGCGATAAGGTTTTGGTGTAGGTCAACGCATCACGAGCCGCCACCCATATGAACAGAAACTCGCCGTAAGCGGCTCCCCCCGAGCTAATTTGGAGATCGGGTGCTGCCTGGCTGTCCTGAAAACTGCGGATGGTGCGATTGGCGATCATGCCGCCGATGGTTAGCGGTATGGTGCTGACGAGCAGGAACGCGAGCAGCAGCTTTTTTGAAAGAGTCATGGATGGCCCGATCTCGGGGAAGCTTTGGACCGCCACTATGCGGCGAAGTCGTTTTCAGATCCGAGAATTAGCGCATGTATCGGCCGAGGACGGCGATCAAAACGTCAGGCAAATCCTGAAAAGATTTTTTTCGACGAGATCGTAGCGTTGACTAGCGCGGGATCGACAGTCACTGCATGAATTCAAGGGGAGCGGTTGCTAAACCGCCCTACGAGAAAACGCGGGTATTTCCGCTGATACAGCGCTTGCTACGCGCGTTTCTTCTCGCGCGGGTGGTTTGCCTTCGCCAATATCGGTTGCAAATAGCGGCCCGTGTAGGACCGCTTTTCCTGCGTGATGTCTTCCGGCGTGCCGATGCAGACGACGGTACCGCCGCCGGTGCCGCCCTCGGGTCCGAGGTCAATCAGCCAATCGGCCGTCTTGATCACATCGAGGTTGTGCTCGATCACCACCACGGTGTTGCCCTCGTCGCGCAAGCGATGGAGGACTTTGAGCAATTGCTCGATATCGTAGAAATGAAGGCCGGTCGTGGGTTCGTCCAGAATATAGAGCGTGCGTCCGGTGGAGCGCTTCGACAATTCCTTCGCGAGCTTTACCCGCTGCGCTTCGCCGCCCGACAGCGTGGTCGCATTTTGGCCCAACCGAATATAGGAAAGACCGACGTCCATCAGCGTTTGCAACTTGGAATGAACGACCGGAACGTTGCGGAAAAACTCGTAGGCATCCTCCACCGTCATGTCGAGCACTTCGTGAATGGACTTGCCTTTGTAGCGGACTTCCAACGTTTCGCGGTTGTAGCGCTTGCCTTTGCAAACGTCGCAGGCGACATAGATGTCCGGCAAGAAATGCATCTCGACTTTGATGACGCCGTCGCCCTGGCAGGATTCGCAGCGGCCACCCTTTACGTTGAAACTGAAACGTCCCGGTTCGTAGCCGCGCGCGCGCGACTCGGGCACTTCGGCATAGATCTCGCGAATGGGCGTAAAGAGACCGGTGTAAGTCGCCGGATTCGAGCGTGGCGTGCGACCGATGGGGCTTTGATCGATATCGATCACGCGATCGATATGCTCGAGGCCCTCGATGCGCTCGCAGGGCGCCGGGTCGTAGGAGGTGTCATTGAGTTTGCCGGCGACGTGGCGGTAGAGCGTGTCGTTCACAAGCGTCGATTTTCCGGAACCCGATACGCCGGTGACGCAGGTCATGAGGCCGACGGGGATGTCGATGGTGACATTTTTGAGATTGTTGCCGGTCGCATTCACGACACGCAGCCTCCGATCTTTTTGCATCGGCGTGCGCATCGGCGGAATCGCAATTTCGCGTGTACCGGTCAGATACTGGCCGGTGAGCGATTCTTTCGCCGCCTCGATCTGCGCCGGAGCGCCCTGGGCGACCACATGGCCTCCGTGCACGCCGGCTCCGGGACCCAAGTCCACGACGTGGTCGGCTTGGCGGATCGCATCTTCGTCATGTTCGACGACGATGACGGTATTGCCTAAGTCGCGCAGATGCACGAGCGTATCGAGCAGGCGTTGATTGTCGCGCTGATGCAGGCCGATCGACGGTTCGTCCAAAATATACATGACGCCGACCAAGCCTGAACCGATCTGGCTCGCCAGCCGGATGCGTTGCGCTTCGCCGCCCGACAGCGTTTCCGCGCTGCGGTCCAGCGTCAAGTAATCGAGGCCGACATCGACCAAGAATCGCAGGCGATCCCCGATTTCTTTTACGATGCGTTCGGCGATTTCGCCGCGCCACCCGGCCAGTTTCAATTCGCGGAACCAGCGCAGCGCATCGCCGACACTCATGTCGCTGATCGTCGGCACATTGCGATTGGCGACATACACGTGCCGCGCGGAGCGATTAAGGCGGGTGCCTTCGCAATCCGAGCAAGGTTTGTTACTCAGGTACTTCGACAGTTCCTCGCGGACCGCGAGCGATTCGGTTTCTTTATAGCGCCGCTCCAGGTTTGGCAGAATGCCTTCCCATTGATGCGCGCGCTTGTGAGTGCCGCCCCGTGCGTCCAGATAGCGAAATTCGATTTTGTCGTCGCTGCCGTTCAAGATCATGTCGCGGATTTTCTTCGGCAGCGAATTCCACGGCGTTTCGACGTCGAATTTAAAATGCTTGGCCAGGGATTGAATGATCTGGAAGTAGTAGCTGGTGCGGCGGTCCCAGCCGCGAATGGCGCCGTCGGCGAGCGATTGATGAGGATGGTGAAGGACGCGCGCGGGATCGAAGAATTGCTTGACGCCTAAGCCATCGCAACCCGAGCAAGCGCCGGCTGGGTTGTTGAACGAGAATAACCGCGGCTCCAGTTCCGAGAGGCTGTAACCGCATACCGTGCATGCGAATCGGTCCGAGAAAACCAAGTCGTCTTGCTTCCCCTCCATAAAGGCAATGCGCGCGGATCCATCGGCTAGCCGCAGTGCGGTTTCGAACGACTCCGCCAGGCGCTGCGCTAAATCGGCCCGCACTTTAAAGCGATCGACCACTGCCTCGATCGTGTGCTTTTGCCGAAGCTTGAGTTTCGGCGGATCGTCGAGTTCGACTACGGAACCGTTGACGCGCGCACGCACGAAGCCTTGCGACTTCAGTTGTTCGAAAACCTGTTGATGCTCGCCCTTGCGCTCCTGAATCACCGGCGCAAGCAGCAACAGCGGCGTGCCCTCCGGCAGCTTGAGCACTTGATCGACCATTTGGCTGACCGTTTGCGCGGCCAGGTCGATACCGTGATCTGGGCAGCGCGGCGTTCCGGCACGTGCGAATAAGAGGCGGAGATAGTCATAAATTTCCGTCACCGTGCCGACCGTCGAGCGAGGATTGTGCGAGGTCGACTTTTGTTCGATCGCAATCGCCGGCGAGAGCCCTTCGATCGAGTCGACGTCGGGTTTTTCCATCATCGACAGGAATTGGCGCGCATAAGCCGACAACGACTCCACGTAGCGTCGCTGTCCCTCGGCGTAGATGGTGTCGAAGGCGAGCGAGGACTTCCCGGACCCCGAGAGACCCGTAAAGACGATTAATTTGCCGCGGGGCAAATCGAGATCGACATTGCGCAGATTGTGCGTGCGCGCGCCACGGATTCGAATAGGGGTCATGACGGATGAGTTGGGGCAAGAAGCGAGGGAAACGCGGGAGGCGGTATTCTAACCGGTACTGTATAAATCGCCAGTCTTAGTGGATGCATTCGCGCTTGACGCGTCATACAATGCCGCCCATTCAAAAGAACGGGGTGGACGACCATGGCGCGCGGTATCAACAAAGTAATTCTCGTCGGAAATCTGGGCGCGGACCCCGAAACTCGCTATATGCCGAGCGGTAAAGCCGTCACCAACATTCGGATCGCCACCAGCGAGGGCTGGAAAGACAAGCAAACCGGCGACATGCAGGAGCGAACCGAGTGGCACCGCGTGGTGCTGTTCGACAAGCTTGGCGAAATCGCCGCCGAATACCTGCGCAAGGGTTCGCAGGTCTACATTGAGGGCAGTTTGCGCACGCGCAAGTGGCAGGACAAAGAAGGCAAGGACCAGTACAGCACCGAAATCGTCGCGCGCGACATGCAGATGCTGGGCAGCCGCGGTGGAGCTGGCGGTGGTGGAGAGGGCCGCGCCGAACGTCGCCCCTCAGCGGCGGAGGATAGAGCCGCTGCGCCCGTAGCCGCCGATGACGGGCAGTTCGACGACGACATTCCGTTCTAAGGATTTAGTGGGATTCCCCTCCCCCCGGTCCCCGGGGGGGGGCATCGGGACGACACGTTTACTTTTGTGGTGGGCGACGAATAATTTCGACGGCGTTGCCGGCCGGGTCCTGCGCCACAATGATCCGCGCGTTGGGATCGCTCGTTTTGACATCGCGATAACCAAGCCCCGCTTCTTTGACTCGTTCTAGCACGGCATCGAATTCGCTCGTGTAAATCGCGACCACCGGAAATCGACTCTTGGGCAAGGGCGCTTCTTTTTTCGGTTGGAATAACGCCAGGAACGGGCCCTGTCCGAAGCTCATGATCACTTCGTCATAGTTGTCCGTGACGTAGCGTTGATCGGACTTTGCGCCAAAGATGCGAATGTAGAAGTCTTCGGCTTTCTGCCGGTCGTCGACGATCAATTTCGAACCGCCGACTTCGAGCTTGCCCGGACGCGCGAATATTTCGATCGCGTTGTCGCTGGGGTCGCGTGCGATGGCGATGCGGAAGTTGTACGGCGGACTCACCGGCAATCGCAGGACCTTTTGCTTTGCTTCCTCGAGCTTTTTAACCGTCGTTTCGAAATCGGGCGTAAAGATGAGCGCAACGGGTGCGGCGGGCTTCTTCAGCGTCGCCTCCGCCAACGGTTGAAACAGCGCAAGTCGTGCGCCATCGTCGTAGCCCATGATGGGTTCCACGTACAGATCCTTGCTGCTGTAGTAGCTCACCTGCTTCATGCCGAAGAACTGCTCGTAATAACGTTTGCTTTCCGCCGCATCGGTAACGATCAACTTGGCGGCGACGACAAGGTGGGCTTGCTTGTCTGGAAGAGCGGTCGGCGTCGATGACTGGGGCGCGGCGGCGGAAGGATTTTGCTGTCCCATTGCCGACTCCCCGACAATGCACAGCCCAAGTAGCAACAGGATCGCAGGGCGGGGGAGAAAGTGATTTTGCATACCGGGCTCCTAACCTATCTCATCATCGTTCGTGACCGCGCCATATTGTATTACTTGGGCTCTGACGGATGGGCGAGTAGGCGCCAGGTCGCCAAAATGAACAAGAAGTCTTTATAGGGGACGGGACGAATTTCGTCCAGGATGTTGTTGCTCCTCCATTGAGTACCTAAGGTACACGGTAGTCGTCGCGTCTAATCCTGGACAAAATTCGTCTCCGTCGCGGCGATGAAACTAAAGGTCAACAGACCCTAAGAGGGCATGCGGTCCGACGATCGTAACGTCTGCGCGGAACTCGTGACAAGCGCATGTTCGCGGCGTAAGGCGTAACTCCCGGTCGCGCGTCGTCGATTGACAGGTCGAGGTCGCTCGTCCGTTCGTTTCGCCCCTGAATGGCTGTTTCCTGGTCCGAAAGATTTGCATTATCCGCGTAAGACATGGATAACGTGGCTGGTTACCCTCATTCTTGGAGCGCAGTCATGAGCAAAGGTATGGATAAAAAGAAGGAAACCAAGAAAAAACCCGCCAAGACTTTGGAGGAGAAACGCGCCGCTAAACGGGAGAAAAAGGAGAATAGGAAATTCATGTCGCATTGACCGCCTGCGTTACCATGCCCGGACTTTAATTCCTTCTTCTCTGTCATTTCACATTCGTAAGAGATTCACTTGGCCACACCCAACTATAAGCACCAGAAGAAGCAGCGCGAAGAAGCGCAGCGGCGCAAGAAGGACGCAAAGGAACAGCGTAAGGCGGAAAAGAAGGGGACGGTCCCGTTGCCCGAAGTTCGTCGCGAAGAAAGCGCCATTTCGCGATGATCTGCGCGGCTATAATGCCGTGAGCATCTTTTCCTCGGAGCGATCGATGAAAATTTCCATGTTCGAGGCCTCCGTGCCTGCTTTCGTTCATGCACTGGGTAATTTGGCGGCCATCCTCGAGAAGGGTGCGGCACATGCCGAGACCAAGAAGATAGATTCAGCTGTGTTGGTGAACGCACGTTTGTTTCCCGACATGTTTCCGCTGTCGCGACAGGTGCAAATCGCAAGCGACATTTCCAAGGGTGGGGCTGCGCGCTTGGCGGGCGTCGAAGCGCCGGCGTATGAAGACAACGAAAAGACATTTTCCGAGTTGATCGCGCGCGCAAAAAAGACCGTCGCCTTCTTGCAGACGTTGGAGCCTGCACAATTTGAGGGTTCCGAGGACAGGACGATTACCTGGCAAACGCGCAGCGGTTCGAAGACCATGCAAGGCTTGCCGTACTTACAGCGCCATGTCATTCCGAACGTCTACTTTCATATTGCCACCGCTTACGACATTCTGCGCCACAACGGCGTCGAGCTCGGGAAAAAGGATTTTCTCGGCAATCCCTAGCCCTAGTATTCGTTAACGAACTCCAAGCAGAGCGTGCAACGCGTTGCCGTTGTCGGCGGCGGACCGGCGGGACTGATGGCCGCCGAAGTGGTGTCCGCCTCAGGAATCGCCGTCGATGTCTACGAGAGCAAGGGATCGGTTGGCCGCAAATTCTTGCTGGCCGGAAAGGGCGGGCTCAATCTCACTCACTCCGAACCAAAAGAACAGTTCGTTGCTCGCTACGGTGATCGTGCCGTAGAGATTGCGCGATGGTTGGCCTGCTTCGATGCGGACGCCATTCGCGAGTGGGTCCAGGATCTTGGCTTTAGCACTTTCATCGGCACTTCCGGCCGGGTATTTCCGACGGACATGCAGGCAGCGCCGTTGTTGCGAGCATGGGTGCGCCGTTTGCGCGCTCAAGGTGTTGGCTTTCATGTGAATCACCGCTGCACGGGCTTCGACAATGGCGCTCTCCTGCTGCAGACGCCCGGCGGGACACATCGAATTCAAGCTGATGCCATCGTGCTCGCGTTGGGTGGCGCTAGCTGGCCGCAATTGGGGTCGGATGGTCGATGGGTGCAGTGGTTCGACGACCGAGACGTTGCGCCGCTCAAGCAGGCGAACTGCGGCTTCGATTGCGAGTGGTCGGCGGTGTTCGCGCAAAAGTATTCCGGTCATCCGATAAAGTCGGCAGCGGTGTCGGCACGAAATGCCAGCGGCGAACTCATCACGTTACGCAGTGAGTTCGTAGTGACCGCCACGGGAATCGAAGGGAGTGCGATTTACGCGCTCTCCGCCCGGCTTCGCGATGCCATCGAGCGCGACGGAGAAACCGAAGTGGTGCTCGATTTGGTGCCGGATCTCAGTCCCGAGCGTATTGGGACTGCCTTGATCCAACCGCGTAAGGGCCGCTCGCTTACCGAGCACTTGCGTCGCACGCTCGGGATCGATGGAGTCAAAATCGGTTTGATTTACGAATGCGTGCCGAAGGAATCGTTATCGGATGCAACGAGGCTCTGCGCTGCCATTAAATCGATGCCGCTTAAGCTTTTACGGCCGCGACCCATCGAGGAAGCGATCAGCACGGCCGGTGGCGTGCGGTTCGCCGCTCTCGACAGTGCTTTGATGTTGCGTTCTCGGCCAGGCGTTTTCTGCGCCGGCGAAATGCTCGACTGGGAAGCGCCGACGGGGGGCTATCTGCTCACGGCGTGTTTCGCAAGCGGCCGCATCGCGGGCCGAGGCGTGTCTGCCTGGCTTAACCGGCGGGATGCTCACGTGTCCAAACAGGAGGCTCGGTAAGGTGTGCGATTGCGTTGGCGTAGTAGCGAAGCAAGCGGTCGCTATCGGCGCCCGCTCGAAAGCGGTCGTTTTCTTCGATCACTAGTCGGCGGAGCGTCAGCATACGCAGACCTACCGCGACCGAGTACTCCGCGTCGTCGCGCGGGATATAGACGTGAGCGCCGAGGGATTGATAATGCTGCTGCAATTTCAGCGCGTGCGATTTAATGTCCTCTTCGCTAAACGATTGTCCCGGCGTATCGACGAATATTTTTGCGATGAGCGATACCGGCAGGACCGGTACTATGCGGCCGACGTTCATCAAGAGATCCGCAGCCAGTTGCTGAACATAGGGACTGCGCGTCGCTTGATCGAGTTGCGACGGATTCCAACCGTGCCGATTCACGTACTCCCGCAAGGAGATAGGCGTGCCGAGATTCGCGCAGGCATATCCAAACCGATACCACTTTCGGCGAATCATCAAACCGAACTGCGAAAAGATGAACAACAGCGTTTGTTTGACGGCCGTCAGGCCGGATTTGCGCTCCGCGTGGGAATCGTCATGCAGCAGCAAGGTACGGTCTTCGAGCACCCGGTCGTAGTTCAGCGCGACCGGAACGAACACGATATCGCGTTCGCCTCTCGGGTCGAAGGAGCGCAGCATGTAATCGAGCAAGCCGACTTTGGGTCGGCGCAACAACCCGTCCCGGCTCAGCCCGCCTTCTGGAAAGATCGCCTGTACGGCACCGCCGTCTACGGCCATTTGTACGTACCGTTCGAGTACGCGTCGATACAGCGCATCTCCCGACCCGCGGCGTACGAAGTAGGCGCCGAGCGTGCGAATGATTTGTTGAATGGGCCAGACCTTCGCCCACTCGCCGACGGCATAACTTAGCGCCACGCGCTTGCTCGCCAAGTATCCGATGAGCAGGTAGTCCATGTTGCTGCGGTGGTTCATGACGAAAACCACGCTCGCGTTTGGGCTAATCGCGCGCAAGCTTCGATAGTCGGCATGACCGAGCCGTACACGATAGAGCCATTCGGCGATGCGCTTGGCGATGCTGCTGCCGATGCGGAAATAGGCGTATGCATTGAATGACGGGACGATTTCCCGCGCATACCCTTCGACCCGTTTGAGCGCGACCGCATAAGGCACTTGCTCCTGCTCGCAATGGAGAGCGATTTCCTTCGCCACTTTGGGATCGTAGACGAGGCGATCGATGAGCACCTCGCGTTTAGTCCGCGCAATGGGCGGAATTTTCAATGCGAGCTTGCGATTGATACGTTCGGTCAGCCGATTGATTCGTCGCGTCCAAATCCAGCGGACGCTTGGAATGAGGAAGCGTGACAGCATCGCCCAAGCGGCTAGAAAGCCGGCAAGGATGGCAAGCCATAGCGGAACGGCGACGGTCTGAAACATGGCGCTTGTTTAGCTTAAGATACTGAACTTTATAGGCTAACGTAGTCTATGCTGTTTCTGTCGATCCCACTTATTCACTCGACTCGCCCGTAGACCACTCATAGACCATTCATAGATGATACTTCGAACAATGCGTTGCCTCGTTTCGGCTTTGTTAGGACTCGCTGCGCTCTCGGCGGCAGCTGCAACGACGGATAGCAATCCCTTCGTTCGTCCGGCCGAGCTCGATGCTGATATCCGTTTTTGGCAGCGCGTATACACCGAAGCCGGAACTGACGGCGGTTTCATTCACGATGAAGAACATCTCGATGTGGTTTACGAGCAGCTGACCCTTCCGGCGGATCTCTCGCCGCGCGCTCGTTCCAAGCGAGTCGACGATGCGAAAGCAAAGTACTCGGCTGTCCTGCGCAAATTGGCGAATGGAGCTGCCGACCTTACCGCCGAAGAGCAGCGCGTACGCGAGTTGTGGCCGAAGAGTGCGAGCCGCGGAACGTTGTTACAAGCCGCCAACCAAATTCGCTTTCAACTGGGCCAGGCCAATCGCTTCAAGGAAGGTCTGGTCCGCTCCGGACAATGGATGCCGCAGATCCAAAAAATATTCGAGCAGCAGGGACTGCCTAAGGAGCTCGCTGCGCTTCCGCACGTCGAATCGTCGTTCAACCCCTATGCTTATTCGAAGGTCGGTGCGGCCGGTATGTGGCAATTCATGCGTTCGACGGGTCGGCGCTTTCTGCGCATCGACAACGCGGTCGATGAACGGCTCGATCCGTACAAATCGTCGGTGGCCGCGGCCAACTTTCTCGAACAGAACTACGCCATCTTGGGCAAGTGGCCACTGGCGCTCACGGCGTACAACCATGGGCCGGCGGGAATGCGCCGCGCCGTCGATAAACTCGGCACCGACGATATCGCCACGATCCTGCGTCACTACGAGAGCCGCACGTTCGGTTTCGCCTCGCGTAATTTTTATTTGGCGTTTCTGGCAGCGCTTGAAATCGATACTAGTCCGGAAAAATTCTTTGGACCCCTGCGTCGTGACGCGGTGGATAGCAGTCAAATCGTTGTCCTTCCCGATTACATGGCAATGCCGAGCCTTGTCTCTGCGCTGGGAGTCAATCAGGACGTGCTCAAGCGTTTGAATCCTTCGCTCTTGCCGGGGGTTTGGAGCGGGAGTCGACGCGTGCCGCGCGGTTTCGAATTGCGTGCCCCATCCACCATCGATCTTACGCAAGCGCTAGCGAAAGTCGGAACGCAGGATCGGTTTCCCGCACAAGTGAAGGACACTCAGCATCGCGTGCAAAGCGGGGAGACGCTTTCGGCGATTGCAACACGCTATGGCGTCACGCCGATCCGACTCGCCGAACTCAATAACTTGCCGCCGCCGTATCGCATTCGCGTCGGACAAGTGCTCGACTTGCCGGTATCGGGGGCGGTCGTTGCAATGAATACGCCGGCGCCGCCGCGGACACCAGCCGCGACGCCTCCCGCCGCCAAGCCGGTCACTCCTCCGAAGCAATTTGAAAGTCGCTACGTGGTTCGACGCGGCGATACCTTGTCGCGGATTGCCGCTCGATTCGGTTTGACGGAAGACGAATTGATGAAGCTCAACAACATCAAGCAACGGAATAATATTTACGAGGGCCAGATTTTGGCAATGGATGCACAGGAGGCGGCCACCACGCCTGCCGAAGCACCGATTACCCCGCCTTCGGCGACCGTTGCCGAAGTTGCCGCGCCAAAGCCTGTCACCGAAGAAGCCGAACCCATATCGCGAACCGAAGCCGAAGACTTGGGTCCGACGCTGGTGCCTGGTGCGCAAACGGCCGATTCCGCCGATCCAAGCGATTACACGGTGCGCGACGACGGCAGCATTCGTGTCGAGGCCACCGAAACGCTTGGCCACTATGCGGAGTGGTTGAACATCACGCCATCGCGTTTGCGAACGCTCAATAAAATGTCGCGTAATACGCCTCTCGTTCTTGGACGTCGCGTGAAATTGGACTTCGATAGAGTCGAGCGTTCGGAGTTCGAGACAAAGCGCATCGCCTATCACCAAGAGCTTCAGGAAACTTTTTTTGCCCAATATCGAATTGCCGGCAGCGAAACGCACAAGGTTCGTTCGGGCGATTCGGTGTGGATACTGTCGCAAAAGCGGTACAACGTGCCTATTTGGTTATTGCGGCAATACAATCCCGACCTGGATTTAGAAGCACTACAACCCGGAGTCACGATCGTGATTCCCAAAGTGGAAGCAGCAAACGGGATCAATCCGTGAGAATGCAGCGTTTAATTCGTGGTGTGCCGTTCTGGTCGCTCGGCATCGGTCTCATGCTGAGCGCGTGCGAGTCCATGCATCTTTATGAAGGCAATCGACAGCCATCCAAAGAACTGGCGCAAATTACGGGCGATTCGCGCATTAGCGGCAGCCTGCCGGTGTCCATTCAATTGCGGAGCGTGGACGAGCGGGCTCTCGGAGTGCGCTACCGCGGGGTCTACGTGCTGCCTGGAGAACACGATTTGCTGATTGATTGCACCGTCACAGAATCCAAACAAACCACCCGGCATCATCTGCACGTCGATGTCGACGCAGGTGTTAAATACCGGCTTGTTGCAAGCACGACACCCGGTAACCGCAGTTGCGGCGATATACAACTGGTAGGGCGCTACTGAACGGTGAAGGTGTTGCGTAAGGTTAAATGGCAATCGACGCTGCGAATTGCCGGCATCCTCTTGCTGGGCACGGCGTATTTCGTTTCCGCGTCGGCCGACGACGCGATTAATGTCATCGACAATGCGGCTGCAGCCGCCTCCGCTCGTATCTCGGGCGGGCTGTCGATGGCGGACAAGATTCTCGTGCAAAAGTCCGAACGCCGGCTTTATTTGCTGCGCCAGGGGCAGGTGCTCCGCTCGTTTCGAGTCGCGCTCGGTTTGCGGCCGCAAGGTCATAAACAGCAAGAAGGCGACTACCGAACCCCCGAGGGCGAGTACAAGTTGATTCGCCGCAATCCGCGCAGCGATTTCTTTCTTTCGATGGAAATATCCTATCCGAACTCGAAGGATCTCGCGTTTGCGCACCGTAAAGGCTTTCGGCCGGGCGGCGCCATCATGTTGCATGGCTGGCCGAATACGCCGCGCAAGACGCCCGACTATTACAGTACGGCCGATTGGACCGACGGCTGCATCGCCGTTTCGAACTCGGACATGGTCGAAATTTGGCTGATGACGCCGATCGAAACGCCGATCGAAATTCGCCCCTGATTCGCTCCCCGGTCTTAGGGTCGCCGCCGCGGTCGGCCCGTCGATTGGCTGCAATCGGCTCATCGACCAACAACAACGTATAATCGGTCGATGACAATCATTCCCGAACCGGTTGATGCCGTTATCAGCGATGCTTTCGCGGATGCCGAAGCCTTTGTCGACGCACGCGTATCGCCGCTCGGTAGTTTGGAGAACCTTTCCCAGCGCGAAGTGGAACAGTTGCTGTCGGCCGGCGGCGATGCGGTCTATCAGCTATTTCGCCGCTGCGCGCTGGCCGTGCTCAATTCGGGCAATCACACCGACGATGCTCGTTCGCTTTTCGATCGCTATCGCGACTTCGACATTCGGCTCGGCCGCCAAGCGTGGGGCGTAAAGCTCGAAGTGCGCAATGCGCCTGCCAGCGCGTTTGTCGACGGCAAGATGATTCGTGGCGTGAAAGAGCACCTGTTCGCGGTGCTGCGCGACATCATTTACATTCACGACGCCATTCTCGGCAGCAATCGCTTCGACCTTACCGATCCCGCCAGCATTACGAACGCGATTTATCACATCCTCCGCAATGCGCGGGTGCTTGAGAATCGCGGGCGCCCCGATCTGGTCGTCTGCTGGGGCGGACATTCGATCGCCTCGGCCGAATACGACTACACGAAGCGGCTGGGTTACGAATTAGGGCTACGCTATCTGAATGTATGCACCGGCTGCGGTCCGGGCGCGATGAAGGGACCCATGAAGGGCGCGACTATCGGACATAGTAAACAGCGTATTCACGATGGCCGGTATATCGGCATTACCGAACCGGGCATCATCGCGGCCGAACCGCCGAATCCGATCGTGAATCATCTCGTGATCATGCCGGACATCGAAAAACGTCTGGAAGCTTTTGTGCGAACCGGACACGGTATCGTCGTTTTTCCGGGCGGCGCCGGTACGGCGGAAGAAATTCTCTATTTACTCGGTATCCTGCTCGATCCGGCCAATGCGGATCAGCCCCTGCCGGTGGTATTCACGGGACCAAAATCATCCGCCGACTACTTCGGCCAGATCGATCGCTTCATCGGCGCTACGCTTGGCGATGCCGCGCGTAGACGCTATAAAATCGTGGTCGGCGATCCGGTTCAAGCGGCGCGCGAAATGGCAAAGGGATTGGAAGCCGTCCGCGAATACCGCCGCGCCAAAAGCGATGCTTATAACTACAACTGGCTGCTTAAAGTACCGCCCGCCTTTCAGGCGGCCTTCGAGCCGACCCACGAAGCAATGGCCAAATTGGAGCTGCGCCGCGATCTTCCGCCGCATACGCTGGCGGCCAATCTGCGTCGCGCGTTTTCGGGAATCGTCGCCGGCAACGTCAAGGAACCGGGCATTCGATTGATCGAGAAACATGGCCCCTTCGAGTTGCACGGCGATCGCGAGGTCATGACCCTGCTCGATGAGTTGCTTACGGCGTTCGTGTCGCAAAAACGCATGAAGCTCACCGGCGAATACCGACCCTGCTACCGATTGGTTTGACCGGTGAGCACCACGTCGCGCATCGTTTATCGATTCCGCGTACCGAAGCAGCCCGAGCATGTGTTCGAGATGCAGCTCGACCCCGATACCAGCACCATCGTCGATGCGTTGCCGGACGAACTTCCGTATTGGACTGAGCTTGAATTCAATCAGTGCAGCGGTTGCCCGCTCAAGGCCAGCGAATCGCCACATTGTCCGGCGGCCGTGCGCTTAGCGGCGGTGGGATCGAGCTTCGCGAATTTGGTTTCGTTCGATCAAGTCGAGGTTTCGGTTGAAACGCCCGAACGTACCATTACCGCGCAAACGTCGGCACAAACGGCGATCGCCTCGCTGATCGGCCTGATCATGGCCAGCAGCAGTTGTCCGCGGACGGCCGTGTTTCGCCCGATGGCGCGCTTTCATCTCCCGTTCTCGAGCGAATCCGAAACGGCGTATCGCGTCGCATCGATGTACTTGCTTGCGCAGCACTACGCCGAAAAGGAAGGGCGCAAACCGGATCTCGAGCTCAAGGACTTAGGCCTGGTGTATCGCGGCGTGCATCTCGTGAATCGCGGCATGGTGCAGCGATTGCGTGCAGCTACGCACGAAGACGCCGTCGTCAACGCCATCGTATTGCTGGATGTGTATACGAGTTTGGTGCCGGCCGCGATCGACGAATTGCTGAAAGAATTACGGCCGAGCTTCGAGCCGCTGTTAAATGCGCCGCTGCGAAATAATGAGCGCGAGACGTAAGGCTCCTTAAGAGGGTCGGCATAAAGTTGTAAAACTTTGCGACACCGCGTGCGCGAACATCCGCGCGACTTCACGCTTCCTTCGATGCGCTCCGGCCATAATATGGCGAAGCGTGCGACTCTTGTCGCAGTCTCGCTGCAGTAAAAGACCCTTGTGAACCAGTTCCTCAAGAGAACGAACGTGTGTCAGTAGTTTCTACGCCAGAGGCACACGTTAATGAACGATCGCAAACCAGACGCTTTCAATTTAACCGGCTCGCACCGCGCATGGGTGGGCGAGAGCGCGGCACCCGCCGTGCATGCAAACGGCAGTGCGCGCGATGGCGCACGCAATTGGCTAACCCGTCCGCAACAGCCGCCGAACTCTCGTCATGCGGCCATCACGAAAGGTCTTTCTAACTTTCCGAGTTACAAGACCTGGACTGAACGTATGAAGTCGAATTGGGAAAAGGATCAAGAGAAGTAGCTGTATTTTCGCTGGACGCGAGATTTGAGGAGACGCGAGGCTTAAGGAGGATTTTTTCGCGTCGTCCCGTATAGAACTGGTCAGAAACCTTTCAACGTTTCGGATCGCCGGAAACAAAACGCAAGAAATCCGGCAACGACGTTTTCATGCTGGGCTCTTTCGGCGCCGCCTCCGGAAGCATTTCGAAGCGCCCCGTTTGGCCCGTATTGCGAGCGGAAGCAACGGTAGCCGGATGGGGTAGAGCTTGTACCGGGCGCGCAATCATCGGCTGACGAGGTTGTGGAATGGCAGTCGGCGCAACCGGCATCGTAGGATGCGGCATGCCTGCCTTCTGGCCCAGCCAACCGATGAGCGGTTGCCACTGATCCCAATCTTCTCTTACTAAGTGCGGCTTCATTTCGAAAAGCCCGATGCCACTTTCGGCCGCTCTCACGTAATTCTGCGAATCGCGCAATGTGGTGACGATGGGGATTTCGAGCGTGCCGAGAAAGCGCATGAGCGAGCGGTACATGACCGTGTTCTTTTTCACTCGATTCGCAATCACGCCGATCCGTTGTTCTTCGCGCGGAATCTTTGCCACAAGCAATAGATCCGTGATGCATTTTGCGGCAGCGTGTATATCGATATCGGACGGCAGAACAGGCACCAGAACGGCGTGCGCATCGCGCGTAATTTCCGGCATGAATTGAGCTTCGATGGCCGCTGCCGTATCGACGATGACGCGTCGACAGCCGTGCGGGATACGCAGTGCGAAACTGCGGGTGACGCGGCTATTGCGCTCATAGGCGGCGATGCCGTGGATGGCAGGGAACTCGGTCGTGCGCTTGCTGAGCCAGCGCGTGCTCGATCCTTGTGCGTCCATGTCCATTAGCGTGGGCGCAAAACCTTGCGTGGCGAAATAACTGGCCAAGTTGGTGGCGATGGTGGATTTGCCTGATCCACCCTTCGGGTTTAGCACGACGATTTTTTGCATAGGAAATCGAGTCGCTTTGCCTATTTTCGCCGTCTCTCAAGCGGGTGCGTACGTGTCGACCGTTATTCGCACTTGCCGCATGGAAAGACGCCCCGCCTCTATTTCGCTGACTATTCCTCAGAATCCGCGCGTGAGCAACTTCGGCGCTCTGCGCTGTGAAAGCCCTCACACCTTGAGGGTATGGGCTCGATTACAGTCATTCCCGACGTTACCGAGGTTCCCATGGAAAATTTACTGTTGGTGCTTGACGAACTCGACGACCTGGTGGCCATGGTAGGCGCACTTTGGAGACCGGTGGTGGGCTTTTTAACAGCTGCAGCGTTATTCGTTGCAACCGGCTTCGTTTTTTACAGTATGCCGATGGCGGCCGAGGCGTTAGCCTTGGTTCTGGTAAGCCTTGGGGTATTGGATACGTTTAGAGAGCGTGCGGGCAATCCTGTACTGGCACGTCAAGTGGCGGAATCGTCCGACAAAGCCTAAGCGTCTATCCGTCATACCGGCGTGCTGAGAATAGCTCCTGCATCCCCAGCATGACCTCCATCCCTGGAGGCCTCACGGCATCCAACTTTCTTCTCGATATTTCAAATGGACCCCGACCTACGCCGGGGTGACGAAAACAATCGCGGGCTCGGCATTTCCTTGAACGGTAGTGGATCGTTATCGGAATGACGATGCGAAGAAATCAGATCTTTCTTAGCTTTTAATAGTGCTCGTGCTTGCTGCTTGGCAAGCTGATTACCTGGCCGCGTACTTCGCCGTTCTGGAATTTCGAGCTGTGCACGTTCGCATAGGTGTCGCCGTTCAATAGCAGATCGGCGAGTTCGTCGAATTCGTTCGTTGTGACTGTCGTAGCGGCGATGCCTTGTGCGGCCGGGCCGACGATATTCGCTGCCCTGATTTCACCGACGATCGTTGCCGGCGATGGCGGGCAAATGGGCGGTTGCGGTACGGTCGCAGCTGGAACCGCCGGTGGGTTGCCGCAGAGAAAAAGACTGATGCCGCCGTTCACGCCGCGTTGACCGACATGAATATGGCTCTGGGTCGGCGTGCCTTCGAGGCCGTCGTAGCTGAGTTCGTAACTAATCACTTGATTCGCTTCATCGATGCTTGCCTTGAACAAACCATGTGCGCCGGAAGAGATCAGTGGCACTTCTTCGGAGGGCTTTAGTACGGCGACCAGGCGATTATTGCGGCGTGTTTTGCCGCTGGAATCCTGAGCGAGAACGGTGCCCGTCGTTACCGCGAAAAGTGCAGCGGCGGTCAACGCAATAGTGGCAAGCCTCATCGTGCAATCCCCCTGGTGAAATACCGCTCCGCACAATAGCCTAGCGAATAGTAGCGCCAAGACAAGACCTTCCTGGCGTCGAAAAAGTTCTGGGACTTGTTCTGAGATTTATCGATGCAAGTTCGTTTCGACGCCTTGGCCGATTCGTGGAAAGCGTCTATTCCGGCTTCTCGGCGGCGGCACGCCGGGCGGCTTTCGCGGCTTTTACTTGAGCTTGCGCTTCGATCCTGTCCTGCTTCATGGCGCGTTTGACATGCATCTCGTCCGTGGCGGCAAAGCGCGATTCGAATTCGGATCGCTTGCGCACCCACAGGCTTTGATCGAATGGCCAGAGATGCTCGTACACCACAACGTCGGACTCGTCGTCCGCGGAACGCGCATGAGCGACGAAGCGGTAGAGGCCGCCGTCGAGATGACGAAAATATCGGTCCGACATGGTCAAGGTCCGCGATCGACAATTGCTCGATCGACAATCATGTAGTGTTTTTTTATGGGTTCGAGGACGTCGAACGTTCCTTTGAAGCCGGATGGAATGACGACCGATTCGCCTTTGCCGATTTCGACCGCTATGCCGTCGTCGCTTGTGAGCCGGCAGCGGCCTTCCACGACGAAGAAAAACTCGTCCTCTCTCGGCCCCATCTCGATTCGCCATGCGCCGACTTCGCATGCCCACACCCCCGAGAATACTTCGGCGGATTCGTTGGTGTAGTGATTCCAAGTGGTGCGCTGCGGATTGCCTACGAGCAACCGGTCGGGTCTCGGTCGGTCGAACTCGGGCGCGGTGTTTTGCGCGTGGAATGCGATGGCGTTTTGCATGGGTTAAGCCTTCAAGCGATAACCGGTCTTGAACATCCAGCGAATGATCAGCAAGCAAAGAGCGATGAAGCCAAGCGTGGCTAGCAGACTCGTCGTTACATCCACATCGGCGGTCCCGAAGAAACTCCATCTGAATCCGTTGATGAGATAGACGACGGGGTTGAACAGGGACACGGTCTGCCAGAAGGGCGGCAGCATGTTGATGGAGTAGAAGCTTCCGCCGAGAAACGTGAGTGGTGCGACAATCAATACCGGCACGATCTGCAACTTCTCCCAGCCGGTGGCCCATATGCCCACCACGAAACCGAATAAACAGAAGGCGGTCGACGTGAGGATCAGAAAACCGACCATCCAGATCGGGTGTTCGATATGGAACGGCACGAAGACACGCGCCGTTGCCAAAATGATCAGGCCCAGCAGAATCGACTTCGTCGCGGCGCCGCCTACGTAACCCATCAAGATTTCGAGATAGGAGATCGGAGCCGACATCACCTCATAAATCGTTCCCGAAAATTTCGGCATGTAGATGCCGAAGGAGGCATTCGAGATGCTCTCGGTGAGCACGGAAAGCATCACGAGTCCGGGCACGATGAACGATGCGTAGGCAATTCCGTCGATGGAGGCAATGCGCGATCCGATAGCGGAACCGAAGACGACGAAGTAGAGGGAGGTGGAAATCACCGGCGAGAGCACGCTCTGCACCAGCGTTCGAAACCAGCGCGCCAATTCGAATCGATAGATGGCGGAAATGGCGTGTGTATTCATGGCTTCGCTCTCACCAGGCTGACGAAGATATCTTCAAGGGAGCTTTCGCTGGTATGCAGATCGCGAAAGTCGATTTTCAATTCGTTCAATTGTTTCAGTAGACCGGCGATGCCTGTCGTTTCCGTTTGCGCATCGAAGGTGTAGAGGAGTTGCAAGCCGTCGGCCGAGAGTTCGATCGCACGGCCACTCAGTTCCGGCGGTAACGTCGACAGCGGAGTCTGCAAGTGCAACGCAAGTTGTTTGCGACCCAGCTTGCGCATCAACAAGGCCTTGTCTTCGACAAGGATGATCTCACCCTTGTTGATGATGCCGATGCGGTCGGCCATTTCCTCGGCTTCTTCGATGTAGTGCGTCGTCAAGATGATGGTCACGCCGCTTTCGCGAAGCCGGCGAACCATCTCCCACATGTCGCGCCGCAATTCGACGTCCACTCCTGCGCTCGGTTCGTCCAAGAAAAGAATCTGCGGCTCATGCGCCAGCGCCTTTGCGATCATCACGCGGCGCTTCATGCCGCCGGAGAGCGTCATGATCGGCGCGTCTTTCTTATCCCAGAGCGAGAGATCCTTCAGCACCTTTTCGAGGTGCGCTGGATTCGGCCCTTTGCCGAACAGGCCGCGGCTGAACTGCAGTGCGGCTAACGGGCTTTCGAAGGCATTCGTCGACAGCTCCTGCGGCACCAGTCCGATTAAGGAGCGTGCGGCGCGCCACTCTCGAACGATGTCGTGGCCGCCGGCCTTCACCACGCCGCTGGTTGGATTGACGAGGCCGCAGATCACGCCAATGAGCGTGGTTTTTCCGGCTCCGTTCGGCCCGAGAAGCGCGAAGATTTCGCCGCGGCGGATTTCCAAGTTCACGTTTTTAAGCGCTTGAAATCCGCTGGAATAGGTTTTGATTAAATTCGATATCGAAACGATCGACTGCTCGTGAATCGGCTGCATTGGATGCCCGAGGGAATTATTGTTAACAGACGCTAGTATAAAGCGAACAAATCGCCAACCCCGTTTTTTCGCGCGCATCGTTTCACGGAGAGGTATCTCTAGGAGGCGGGTATGAACGGTTATTTAACGGTCTTGGTGTTAAGTTCTGTGTTGTCGACGGCGAATGCGTTTGCAGCGGAGGTCGAAATCTACGATCGAGCCAGCGGACAATCGTTGCCGATTTATAAAAAACAAGGTCGACGCTATGTCGCCGGCGAACCAGGGCATGAATACGAAATCCGTGTCCGCAATGACGAATCGTCGCGCGTGCTCGCCGTAACTACCGTAGACGGTGTCAACGTGATCACCGGCGAGACCGGTGCCGTCGGTCAGTCTGGCTATGTGCTTGACGGTTACGGAGACGTTCGCATTGCAGGATGGCGTAAGAACCTGTCGCGGACGGCGGCGTTCTATTTCACTAGTTTGTCGAACTCCTATGCGGCGCGCACAGGACGGGCGGAAAACGTCGGTGTAATCGGCGTTGCGCTATTTCGCGAACGAGCCGCTTGTTGCAGTTACAAAGCCCAATTGGAGCGCGATGACCAAGCCAATGGCGCGCCGGCGCCGGCGCCGACGCTTGAAAAGCGTGCGGCGGATTCGGCATCGTCAGCAAAGCGTACGGAATCGAAGCTGGGAACCGGTCACGGCCGTGGCGAATATTCCGCTGCCGAATACACGGAGTTCGAAAGAGCCTCCTCGGTGCCTTACGAAACCGTAGTGATCTATTACGACTCGGAACGAAATTTGGTCGCGCAAGGAGTCATTCCACGAGAGCCGCGGCTGGCGAATCGACCGCGACCGTTTCCGGGAAGCTTTGTGCCGGATCCGTAGCGGTGAGTCAGCCGGCCAGCGCACGCAATACGTGCGTGCTCACCGGTTTATCTTCCGAATCCGAAACGTCCGCCCTTTGATTTTTCCGCTGCGTAATCGTTGCAATGCATTATCGTTCCACTTGCGTGCGATAGCGACGTACGTGCGTGTCGGGAACACGTCGATTTTGCCGACTGCATCGGCGGGCAATCCTGCCTCGCCCGTGAGCGCGCCCAGGACATCGCCGGGACGCAATTTATCTTGCCGGCCTGCATCGATTGCAAGCGTCACGAAAGGTGCATAGAGCGGCGTCGACGCTGATGGAGAAGCCGGTAACTTTGCCCATCGCAGCGGTTTTCCTTGTTGTTTGGCGATTTGCGTGGCCCGCGACGTGTCGCGCATGGAGCAAAGACTGAGGGCAACTCCGTGGCTGCCGGCTCGGCCAGTGCGGCCGATCCGATGGATGTGCGCTTCGAGATCGGTGGCGATGTCGAAGTTGATGACCATCGCAAGTTCTTTGACATCGAGTCCGCGTGCTGCGACATCGCTGGCCACCAAGACATTGCTGCTGCGATTGGCGAAGCGCACCAGCATTTCTTCGCGCTCCCGCTGTTCGAGTTCCCCGTGCAGGCATAGGACCGAAAAGCCGCGCTGCGACAGCTCTTCCGAGACCGTGCGCACACCGTCACGCGTGTTGCAGAAGACGAGCGCCGATTCCGGCCGATGTTTCAGTAACAGCGTCGCCAGCGCATCGATCTTTTCGTTGGGTTCGACGTTGAAAAACGTTTGCTCGATCGTCACTTCGTCGGCGTCGTTCTCTATCGTGATGTCCACCGGCCGGCGTTGAAACTGACGGCTGAATTCGCGAATGGGATCGGGCATGGTCGCGGAGAACAGCAACGTCTGGCGCTGCTTAGGCGTACGTTCGATGATGTCTGCGATGTCGTCGGCGAATCCCATGTCAAGCATACGATCTGCTTCATCGAGCACTAGCATTTTGAGCGACTTCAACGGCAACGCGTCTTTACGCAAGACGTCGAGTACGCGACCCGGTGTGCCCACCACAATGTGCGGTTGATGCGTGAGTGAAGCCAAGTGAATGCGCACTGGTACGCCGCCGCAGAGCGTTAACACTTTTACGTTCGGAATGAAGCACGCAAGACGCCGGATCTCGCGGCTTACTTGGTCGGCCAGTTCGCGCGTGGGACAGAGAACCAAGCCTTGCAGCCGCGCCATGC
>CAZQYC010000034.1:0-24723 GCA_964597495.1 uncultured Steroidobacteraceae bacterium
TCGCGTTCACGAATGCGAACGCGGGCAGCGGCAACAAAACGGTGACGACGAGCGGTGTGACGGTGAGCGACGGCAACGGCGGAAATAATTACACCGTGAGCTATGCCAACAACACCACGAGCACCATTAACCCGGCCGCGATCACGGTCAGCACCAGCAACGTCACCAAGACATATGACGGTACGCTAACGGCAGCAGGCGCGGCAGTCCTGACGGCAGGGACATTGCGCAACAACGCAAGCAACGGCGGCACGCTGGATAGCATCAGCGGCGGTACGTTCGCCTTCACGAATGCGAACGCGGGCAGCGGCAACAAAACGGTGACGACGAGCGGCGTGACGGTGAACGACGGCAATGGCGGCGGAAATTACACCGTTACGTACGCGAACAATACGACGAGCACGATCAATCGCGCGGCATTGACGCTCGCGCCGGTCGCTAACGACAAGGTTTATGATGGCACCACGGCAGCAACCTTATCGAGCTACGGATTCACCGGCTTGGTGGGCGGCGAAACCTTGACGGCCACCGCCTCGAGCACGGTTTTCAGCGATAAGAACGCAGGCACCGGGAAGACGGTGACAGTGACCGGCATCGTTGCGGCCGACGGCACGGGGCTCGCGTCGAATTACACCGTACCGGCATCGGCGACCACGGCCGCGAATATCACGCCGAAAGTACTCACCGTGAACGCGACGGTGGCCGATCGAACGTACGACGGCACGACTACGGCCACGCTGACGGGATATGGCTTATCGGGCTTCGTCGGCAGCGAAACCGTACTCGGCGTTTCCGGCGGCACGACGACATTTGCCGACAAGAACGTAGGCACCGGAAAGATCGTCACGATCACCGGCATCGGCGTGGTAAACGGCGCGAACGGTGGCTTGGCGAACAATTACAGCGTGGCAAGTACCGCCACCAGCACTGCAAACATTACGCCTGCTACCTTGAACGTGGCCGGTGTGGTGGCGATCGACAAGGTGTATGACGGCACCACCGCTGCGTCGGTGAACACGTTGGCTGCTTCACTCACTGGCGTGATCGGCGCGGACGACGTTCATGTCGGTACGATCAGTGGCACGTTCACCGATAAAAATGTCGGAACGAATAAGGCGGTGACCGGCAGCGGCTTCGTGCTCACGGGCACGGATAAGTCGAACTACAACTTGGTACAACCGACCGGTCTCACGGCGAGTATCACGCCGCGCCCGTTGGTGGTCACTGCCTCGGGCATTGGGAAAGTCTATGACGGAACGACCGCCGCTTCGGCTACCTTGTCCGACAATCGCATCGCGGGCGATATGTTGACGTTGAGCGGCACTGCCGCCTTCCTCGACAAGAACGCGGGCGTCGGCAAGTTCATTACTGTGTCCGGCATCAACGTGACCGGCGGAGATGCAGGCAACTACGTTGCCAATACCACCGCCTCTACCTCCGCTACGATTGCGCAGCTTCCGCTGACGATCACGGCCAGCGCGGTCGACAAGGTGTATGACGGCACGACGAACGTGAGTTTCACGTTTGCCGATAACCGCGTCACGGGCGATGTGCTGAGCTTAAGCGCTACGGCGGCGTTCGTCGACAAGAATGCGGGTGTTGCGAAACCGGTGGCGGTGAGCGTCAACGTGGGGGGCGCGGACAGCGCCAACTATGTGGCGACCATCAATTCGTCCGCGACGGCCACGATTACGCCGCGTCCGTTGACGGTGACGGTGACCGGCATCGACAGGGTTTATGACGGCACAACGACCGCAACCGTTACGCACACCGATAATCGCATCACGGGCGATGTATTGAGCATCAGTGCTGCCGCTGCCTACGTCGATAAGAATGTGGGAGCCGGTAAATCCGTCGCGGTGGGCATTAGCGTGGCGGGTGCGGATGCAAGTAACTACTCAGTCAATAGCACTGCGTCGACTTCCGCCGCCATCACGCCGCGCACGTTGGCGATTACGGCGACCGGTGTCGACAAGGCGTATGACGGTACAACGAATGCGGCGGTGACGATGGCCGACAATCGCATCGCCGGTGATGTGCTGAGCTTCAACTCTAGCGCTGCCTTCCTCGACAAGAATGCGGGTGTCGGTAAATCTATCGCAGTATCGGGCATCACGGTGACGGGCGCCGACGCGGGCAATTACGCTGCAAATACCAGTACATCCGCCTCTGCGACGGTGACGCCGCGTGCGTTGGCGGTGGTCGCCACCGGCATGGACAAGATGTATGACGGCACGACAAGCGCGACGGTGCTGCTTGCGGACAACCGCGTTGCCGGCGATACGCTGACGACGACTTACGCGTCGGCGACTTTCGACGATGCCGCCGTGGGCACGGACAAGACGGTGAATGTGAGCGGCATCGACCTCGCTGGCGTCGATTCGCGTAACTACACTGCCAATAGTGCTACTACGACGCTGGCCGACATCACGCCGGACAATCGACCTCCGGTTCAGGTCCTCGACACACCGGCCGTGGTTCCGACCGCCTTCGCACCTTTGCAATTCACTCCGATCAGCATGCCGAGCGTTCCGGCCGCGATTTCCGGCAACGTCCAAGAACTTGCGGTGACGTCGTCAGGGCCCGCTGCCGGGACCGCGATGAGTATTTCGAGCGGATCAGGATCGAATGCGGGATCGAACATCGTGTCGATCAACAACCGCGGACGCACGGAAACGACCAGCGGCAACGTGCAAGTGTCGTTGGAGCGAATTCCGTCGAATCAAAGCATCGGCGCAATAGCCGTCTCCGTCCCGCGCGGCACCGGGGCTTCGGGGCAGGGCTTCAGCTTCCCGCTTCCTGGCTTGGTCGCCGACACTGTCGGAGCAAACTCCATTCGCCTGCGAACCTCGAGGGGCGGTCCGGCGATGGAGTGGCTGAGCTTCAATCCGTCGACCAAGAGTTTCCGCATCGACGCTACGCCGGACACTGCGCTGCCGTTGCAGATTGAACTGGGAATCGGCAATCAAATATGGCATGTGACGATTACCGAACGGGATTACTAATAAATCGTTTTCAAGCAGTAGGTGCTTCGTTACCCTCAATTGGAAAAGCGGCGCTGTATGCACAACACCGCGATTCCTGCGATCACCGCCGAGAGCGACAAATACAAAATTCCGCCGACGAATGAATCGGTTTTTTCGTTGATGTAGCCGATTGCGTACGGTCCGGCAAAGCCGCCTAAGTTGCCGATCGAGTTGATGAAGGCAATGGCGGCAGCGGCTGTTACACCCGTGTAGCGGTTATACGCGATCGCCCAAAAACCGGGAAAGTGACCGAAGATGCCGATGGCGCCGATGCAAAAGAATGCGATAGCGGTGACGAGATGATTTTGCAGTGACGCGCCGACGAAGAGACCGAGGCCGGAAATCAACATCGGCAGCGCCGCATGCAGGCGGCGTTCGCCGGTACGATCGGACGACCAGCCGAGCAGGAGCATCGCGGCGAGACCGACGCAGTAAGGAATGGCCGTGAGCAAGATCGACAAGAGGTTGGGCAGGCCGGAGAGTTGTTTGATGATGGTGGGGAGCCAGAGATTGAACCCATACAATCCGCTGACCATTCCGAAGTACGCGAGCGCCAGCAACCACAGGTCGCGTTGACAAAGAGTTCGCCACATCGAGACTCGCCCTTGCGCGAGTTTCACGGTGCGTTCGCGAGCGAGTTCCGCCACGATCCAGTTACGCTCATCGTCAGGCAACCACTTGGCTTGTTCGGGTTTGTCGGTGAGAAAGAAGATCGTCACGATGCCGAACACGATCGCCGGCACGCCTTCCAAAATGAACAGCCAACGCCAACCGGCCATGCCATGCCATTCGATATTCATCAGCAATCCGGAAATCGGTGCGCCGACGATCGTTGAAATCGGCACGGCTGCCATGAACAACGCAACGGCTTTGGCGCGATCCTCTTGTCGAAACCAATGGCTCAAATACACGAGGAGTCCGGGGAAGAACCCGGCTTCCGCGACACCCAGAATGAATCGAAGCCAGTAAAACTGTGTCGCGTTCTCGATGAAACCCATCGCTACGGCGACGACGCCCCAAGAAATCATGATGCGGGAAATCCAGCCTCGCGCGCTCCATTTCTCGACGAGCACAGAACCTGGGATTTCAAACAAGAAATAACCGATGAAAAAAATGCCCGCCCCAAACCCATACACTTCGGCGGAGAAATTGAGATCGGTCCGCATCTGCAATGCGGCGAAGCCGACGTTTACGCGGTCCAAATACGCGATGACGTACAAAAGAAATAAATACGGCAAGAGCCGTACAGTGATGCGGCGGCGGGCGCGCTGAGCGAGTGAAGACGGCGGAGTGTCACGCATCCTGAATGGCCAATCAAATTAACGTAATAGTCGTGTGCTGCAGCATACACATATATATGTGCAGTTAGATCGCTGCGCAACGTCGTGCCGTTCGGCATCAATCATTTAAGGGGTTCCTGAGGCCGTAAGCCTTTCGTGTCGATTCGCTTGCTGCCGCGCAGCGCCGACCTGGGCGGGATTTGTCGACGTTTCTAACCGCTAGTACTTCGAGTACACTCCGATCCACACTGGTATTCGGCATGCATTCAGTCGGAGTCAAACCATGACAGTCCGGACCATGATGGTAAACCCTGGCGCTCAAGCCGCGCTTTGCGCGCTCTCCTTGGTAGTGTTCGCAGCTCTAGGCGCCCCGGCCTTTTCGCAAGATCTTGGCAAACCGAAAGTCGTTACGACCACCCACGACGCAACGTCAAGCAAGGCCGAGGCACAAAAAAACAGCAATGGTTTTTCCGCAGCCCTCGATGCCGACATCGACGACGATGGCATTATCGACGCAGTCGAAACGCTCGTGGCTTCGAAGAAGATAGGCGAGACCGAATCGCAGCGCTCCTTCGACACCGTACTGCGTAAGGATTTTTCCGTGCCTTTTCACGGCCCACAGCGCGCTAGATCCGGACCGCCGCGAAGTGCGTGCATGGACTATTTGTTGCTTGCGCCGAAAGACCGGGAGAAGGCGGATCTCAAAATACGCTCTCGAACGCTCGGTGTATTCGGCACTCGGCCATGCGATCCGTTCGTGTCTCCCATGCTGGAGCGTCCTTTCGATACTGACTATGTCGAGGTGCCTCTTTTACCGAAGGGCAGCGTAATTCTTCGGGAATGAGCAAGCGGCCTTTGAAGCGATCCCTTGAATCGATCCGTTCGGACAATTTAATCGCCAGACAGCCACGACCGCCGGCGCGTTTAACGCAGATTCCTTCGGTTCTCGCATTACTTTCGTCTCTTCTGCTCGCTGTCCAGGCGTACGCAGCGGATGAGCGGATAGACCCGTGCGAGCTGTCGACCGGCGATATGGCGCTTAAGCGCACCTGGGTGAGCGGCGATCAGACATTCGGGCTCTTTGAAATTCGAATCGGCTGGTCTAAAGATCGAAAGCCTGTCGTATTCGCGGGCACTCGAGAGAACGACGGGTTCCATGTCGACTATCCTTCCGCATCGTTTACCTACAGCGTCTTCGGAGCATGGGAGGACATGCTAGTGCCTCCGGGGACGTTTATAGGCCCGCCGCATCGTCTGGCGATTCCATTTGGTCAGCGCGCTGAGGTCATCGCCTCGATTCCTCCAGCGGAAATGATGGAGCAAGCCAGCCAATGGAAGCTGAAACTTCGCAACGTAGATAACTCAGATTGTCGCGTGTCGCTTCCCTTTAAGGTTGTCCAGAAGCGCGGTCCGGTTGAAGGCTATATTTCTGATCCGGTGCCTGAGTGGTGGAATAAAAGTCCCGGAGAGGATTGCAAGTGCAAGAAGGACGATTGAATTTGGCTCCTCAAGCCGGTTTCTCTACTCGCTCAACTCGAATCGCGTTCCGCAAATCGTAACGGTATGGTCGTTCACGGGCAGGCCCTGCTTGCGTGCGGTGCGTAACGCCGCTTTGGGGTCGGGCAGTGTAATTCCAAAACCCGCGATCACATCGGATGTTGAAGATACGAATTTGAGAATAGCGTCGTCTAGGTCTATGCGATGAGCATGGGGCATCTCTATCGGCGAATTCATTCCGAGCACCGTTGACCAGCGCTGCGCCATTGCAATTGGGTCTTGCGCGGCGATGGTAGTCGAGACGATGCGCTGTGCTCCCTCCTTATTTATAGACCGTTGCCAGTTGGGGCCGGCCCATCGCCACGAATCAGGCGGTATCGATTGGTCGATCGATACGATGGCAGCGCCGATGTCCTTGGGGTGTAAATGAATTGCGCTGATGTCAGCATGCGCGGCCTCCCAGACGATGCGGACGCCCAAGCGTTCGATGCGCGCTCGATCGCGCTTTAAGTCGTCGGTCTGCAGGATAAGCATGTACCCCGAATCGCCGTGTCGCGCGAGGTGACGTCCCGCCGCCGTGTTCTCTTTGAGCGGAGAAACCACTTCCAAGAATTGCGCGTCGCATCCGCATCCGATCGTCATCAACGCATTCTCAAGTCCGAAGGTCGCGATCTCTGGGTCGCGATAACACACGCTCACCTTCAGCACGCTTTGCAGCGTTGCCACTGTGCCTTGAAGATCGTGCGCTGCTAGCACGATCTGTCGAATGCGCAGCATCGGGACTTTTGACGACCTTTAGCGGCCTTTGAACTGCGGCTCGCGTTTTTCGACGAACGCACGTACGCCTTCGCGATGGTCCTCCGTCCCGCCGCAGTGCAGATGCGTCCATGCTTCCCGGTCCAGCATCGTGAGGTAGTCGGCTTGCGAGGCGAGCCGCACGTTCTCTTTCATATAGCGATAGGAAACTTGCGGGCCGCGCGCGATACGCCCCGCGACTTCGCGAACGACCGTCATGAATTGATCGTGGGCTACGACGCGATTCACCAAACCAAGCGCTTCCGCTTGAGCGGCGGTTAGGATCTCCGAGAGAAACAGCAATTCTTTCGCCTTGGCCTCGCCCAGTATCCGTGTGAGCGGCCAGGTAATGCCGAAGTCACCGCCGAATCCCACTTTGGCGAAGGCGGTAGTGAATTTCGCCTTCTCGGACGCGATACGCAGATCGCAAGCGAGTGCAATGCTGAGTCCCGCACCCGCGGCGGCGCCGTTGACGGCGGCAACCGTGACTTTGGGAATCGAATACAAGAGCCCCGATAAACGATGTCCCGCGCGCTGCCTGTCCAGCTGCTGTTCGAAAGCGAGGTTGGCGCCGCCTTCGGCATTCATCGCCGCGACATCGCCGCCGGCGCAGAATCCGCGCTCGGCGCCGGTGATGACGATGCAGCCGATTTGCGGATCGGCCGCGAATTTCTGGAGGGCAGCGATCGCCCCATCAACCATCTCGTGCGAGAACGCATTGAGTCTTTCCGGACGATTGAGCGTAAGGACGGCAACGCCTTCTTTCACATCCACAAGCAGGTGATCGGAGGTATTCATGATCGTGCTCCCGTGCGGGCCGTTGAATAGGGCCGGCATGTTCGCACAAAGCAAGCGCCGCCGCCGCGGATTGACCGTTTCGCGCGATGTCATTAAGGTGCGGGCGTGAAAATAATTCCAACGAAATGCCGTCGATGAAAGTCACTGCGATGAAACAAGCTTCGATCTTGGCGCTCGCGGTGCTTTCCGGCGTTCTTTATTTTCTCGGCTTCATAGGATTCGATCAGTGGTACCTCGAGTGGGTTGCGCTCATTCCGCTCATCGTCGCGCTCGAATATACCGCAGGCAATCGTCGTGCTCTCTTTGTCTCCTGGTTAATGGGATTGGTCGCGCACCTGGGCGGTTACTACTGGGTCGTTCACTTGTTGATGGAGTTTGGGCAACTGCCCTGGTCGCTGGCGGTGGCGGGGTATGTGCTGCTCTGCGTCGTACAAGGCGGGTCGTTCGCCGTATTCGGTTGGATCGCCTGGAAGCTTCGACGCAAAACAGGCATCGCCCTCGGCTGGATCGTTCCGCTCGCGTTAATGGCGACGGAGTTTGCCTATCCGCTCATTTTCCAAAGCTACACGGCTAATTCACAGGCATGGGTGCCGTTGCTCATCCAAACCGTCGACCTGGGCGGTGTGTTGTTGCTGAGCGGGATGATTGCGCTGGTCAACGGCGCCGTCGCCGAGATCGTGCTCGCAAAACTTCAATCTCGTTCCAGGCCCGTATGGTTGCCGATCGCGGCAGCGGGTGCGCTGTGTTTTATCTTGGTTTACGGTTTCGCGCGCATAGGCCAGATCGATAAGCGCGACGCGGAGGCTGCCAAGCTAAAAGTAGCGATGATTCAGGCCAACGTCGGCGCGAGCGACAAGCACGAGAAAGTCGACGAGGGCATTGCGAAATACAGCGCCATGACGGACGCGGTGCTGGCGACGCCGAACCTGGGACTGATCGTCTGGCCGGAAAGCGGATTCAATGCATTGGTCGAATTGAACGCGAACCTTGCCGGCCACGTGGCAAATCGAGTCGACGTCCCTATGTTGATCGGTGCCATTCGCGCCGAGCCGACGTCGGGTCCGGAGCGGTACCGAGTGTGGAACAGCATTCTGGCGGTCGAGCCGGGCGGCAAAGCGGTGGCGAGTTACGATAAGGTGAAGCTCTTGTTGTTCGGCGAGTACTTGCCGGGTTACGAAACGTTTCCTAAAGTTTACGAAGCGCTGCGCGATGGCGGCATCCTGCCGTACATTTCGGTGTTCGTGCGCGGCAAGTCCTATGAACCGCTGCCGGTGGGCCCGTACCGTCTCTCGGCCGACGTGTGCTACGAGGACATTCTGCCGCGCCACATTCGTAAATTAATGGGGCCGATCGATGCAAGCGGTGTGCGTCCGCATGCGATGTTCAACGGCACCAATGACTCCTGGTACGGGCCTGTCGAACCGCGCATTCACTTGGCGCTGTCGGTCTTCAGGGCGGTGGAGCATAGGCGCTGGCTTATTCGTTCGACGGCCACCGGCATCAGTGCTTTTATCGATTCGAACGGCCGCATCGTCAAGCAAAGCGAGTTTGAACAGGCGCAGACTTTGGTGAGCGACGTGCCGATGATTACCGATGGAGCGACGGTATACGGTCATATCGGCGATTTGCTCGGATGGATTTCCCTTTTGCTGATAGCAGCCGGATTGTTAACGCGCCGAACGGCTTGAATTGATTCGCTTCCTCATCCTTACGAAGCGCGGCTATGTTGTGCCATTCCCGCTTCATAGTGCGGTTGTAGGCATACGCAATCGCGTCCGTTTTCCTTCGCTTCGTAGAGCATGTTATCGGCTACGGCATACATCTGATCCGATGTAAGCCGATACGTGACGCCTTTGTCCCACCAGCCGACGCCGAAGCTCGCCGTGATGATCGACGACGGACTGTCCTGGTGTTCGATTTTTAAGTTATGAATGGCCATTCGCAGGCGTTCGATGAATTGTTTGGCGGAGTCGGCGTTCTTCGCCGTGAAGAGCACGCCGAACTCTTCGCCGCCGAGACGAAACAACACGTCGCCGGAGCGACGTAGTTCGCCGCGTATGCAGTGGGCGATGGTGCGGAGTGCGGCGTTGCCTGCCGGCATTCCGTAACGCTCGTTATACGCCTTGAAATGATCGACGTCGAACATGCAGAACGCGAGCGGTTCGTCGCGATCTCGATGCGCCAGTGCGGCGCTGCAGAAGGCGCTGAAGTGGCGACGGTTGAAGGCGCCGGTGAGTTCATCCGTGATGGCTAGATCGTGCAAGCGGCGATTCGCAAGTTCCAGCGCCTCGGTGCGTTCGTTCACCTGTTGAGCGAGTTGTGCATTCAGCGCTTCCTGCGCTTCGCGTGCCTTGCGTTCGGCATCGATCTTTTGCGCTTTTAATTCGTTCATCGAATCGGCCAGGCCGAGCGCCAGCAGCAGGGCCTCGATGGTCGAGCCGACATGAATGCCCCAGGTCGTGAACCAGTTGGTCGGCAGTATCGAGAAAATCTGCAGGACGTAGGCGATTGCGCAGACGGCGACGACTGCAAAGGCGACAGCGAAGAAGCCGGCTTGTCGCGACCCCTGCTTGAGCAGCCAAATGGCCGTCGCCATCGTGCTGGCCGAAATCGCTACGCCCAAGATCTGACCGACGGCTGCACCTGCCGCGAAGTAGCCCATGAACGCCGGCACGGTGGCCAGTACATTAAGAACGATCAGCGTTTGATTCAAGCGCCAAACCCAGCGAGGTGCGAGTTCGCGCATGCGTAAGTAAGCAATGGCGAACATGCCCAGAGTCGCGAACGTGAATGCCGCGACCACCGTTAAGATATCGTTGTTGAAGTCGGGGGACTGCGGCCAAAAGTATTGATGGGAAAAACCGCGGAAGGTCAAGCTCCACGCGGAAAAACACAGCAGATGGAGAACGTAGAGGCCGAAGGTGCGTTCGCGCAATGCCAAGAACAAGAGCAGGTTGTAGAGCGCCAGCGCGACCAAACCGCCGTGATATAGCGCGAGCAGTTGATTTTCCGCGGCCGCACCGGCGAGAAAGCGATCTTGATGCGAGATCCGGAGAGGCATCGCTTCGAACAGGCCGTCGTAACTTTGCAGGCGTAAAATCAATTCCGCTTGCTCGTGGGGATCGAGCGATAGCGGCACGGCGAAGTCTCTAACCGGAATGGCGCGTTGCGAATACGGGAGACGATCGCCCGTCGTCCCTTCGGTTTTAAATTCGCCGCCCAAGCGCAGCACGTACCAATGGATATAGTCCTGCCGGGTATTGCCTAAATCGACGATCAGCGGCAACCGCTTTTCCGCGGTGTTCTCAATTCTCAGCCGCACCCACCACACCGAATTGCTGAACCCGAAGGTCAATGCATCCGCAGGGCCATGTCGCCATCCCGGTTGTCGAGTACGCACTTGGTCGAGATCTAAATTGCCCTCCGGGTCCTCTAAGATCTCCGCATAGGAGGTGACGGCGACACCGTTCTCGCTTCCCCGTACCTTGAGTACCGAGGTCGGACCGTCCGGGCGCGGCTGTGCGTTGACCGAGATGACGGTCAAACAAGCGACGAGTAAACCTAAGGGGTGGCGCATGAAATTTCCGGTCACGACGGCGTTATCGGCCGATATCGGCGGGGCTTAAGATATTCGCTCACCCGCGCTATGCGCGACCTTCCCTTAATCCAGGGGAGGCGTTTAGAAATTTTGGCGCTTCTCGATCCCTCTCCCGGTTGCGGGACGACTGCAGGGATGCAGGAGGTAGAGTCATGCCGGGAGCAGTTACCGAGAGGGCCGGGTGAGGGCGGGCGAGTGGCCCAACGATGTCACGTCCCGCTATCATGCTTCTTTCTACCACTGCATTGCATTCCTATGACTCTTTACGACGAACTACAAGCCCGCGGCGTGATCAAGCAAGTTACGAGCCCGAAGCTCAAGGAGGCGATGGATTCCGGGCGGGTGACGCTCTATGCAGGGTTCGATCCCACCAGCGATAGCCTGCATGTCGGCAGTTTGTTACCGCTCTTGACGCTGAAGCGCTTTCAAGCAGTGGGACACCAAGTGATCGCACTGGCTGGCGGCGCAACTGGAATGATCGGCGACCCAAGCTTTAAAGCGCAGGAGCGCGCGTTGCTTACGGAAGACCTGTTGATAAAGAACTTACGCGGTATACGCGAGGTCATGGAGAAGTTCTTGGAATTGCACGGCGCGAACGCCGCGCGGATCGTGAATAACTACGACTGGATAGGAAAGTTCAGTTACATACACTTCTTGCGCGATGTCGGAAAGCATTTCACCGTGAATCATATGATGGCGAAGGAAAGCGTGCGTGCTCGTTTGGAGGACCGGGAGCACGGGATTTCCTATACCGAGTTCTCCTACATGCTGTTGCAGGCCTACGACTTCTATCACCTGTATGTCGAGCACGGTTGCCAATTGCAGATCGGCGGTTCGGATCAATGGGGCAACATCACGGCAGGCTGCGAGCTCATTCGTCGCATGAAGGCGCATGCCCAGGGCCACGAAGCCACGGATCAAGACGACGATCACGCGTTCGGCCTTACTCATCCGCTAGTGATGAAAGCCGACGGCACTAAGTTCGGCAAGACCGAGAGCGGAACGATTTGGCTCGACCGGGAAAAAACGTCGCCGTACCAGTTCTATCAGTTTTGGATGCAGACGCAAGACGCGGACATCGGCACCTATCTGCGTTACTTCAGCTTCAAGTCCTTGGCGGACATCGAGGCGCTCGAAGAAAAGGTGAAGACGCAGCCGGAGAAGCGCGAGGCGCAGCAAGCGTTGGCGCGTGAGATGACCGATCTGGTCCATGGCAAGGATGCGCTTGCGGCGGCGGAGGAAGCCACTCAGATTTTATTCGGTGCCGATCCGACCAAAGCGTCGGCCGCAACCTTGCAAGAAATTCGCGATTCGATTCCGCAATGGATTGTCCCGTCGGCCCGAGTCGAAAGTGGGCTAGCGCTGGTTGATGCGCTGGCGGAAAGCGGGTTGTGCGCCTCGAAGGGGCAGGCTCGGAAAGATATCGACGGCGGTGGAATCAGCGTCAACAATCAAAAGGCGGGCGACGCCGCATTCATTTTGAAATCGGAGCACCGACTGGCGGGCGAATATATTTTGCTGCGAAAAGGAAAGAAGAACTATCTGTTGGTATGGGTAAAGGATTAGCCGCCGCTGCAAAAGAATCTGCTGTCATTTTTTTGACGCTATCGTGATGGCGCGGAGTTCGGCAACCGATGATGCGATTTCACGCTACGAAAGTACGAGATGCAGAGCAGCACGAATTCATCACGACATTAACTGTGTCGTGATGATTGCTAAAGTGAATATTTGTCATGAGTAAGCGCGGCAAGTCCGTTGCCGCGATGAACAAGTTTGTATCGTCGATGAAATACAAACTCCAACATTCATAGATCCGCGCTATGATCGCGGGGCACGACACCAGCGGCAAGTTATCTAACAAGAGTGTCAATAGTCGATAGGGAATTGATGGTTGAAGCCGCGGGCGTGTGCTGAAGAAGAACGTTACTTGGGATCTGACGAGTTGATCGTTCACATGCCATGGCAACCTTTACATTACAGTCGAAGCCGAATTTCGCCGCCGCGCCTGCGAAGCTAAGCGCGCCGCGGTTATCGAATATCGTCGAGCGCACGCGTTTGTTCACTGCGCTGGATGTCGCGCGTCAGCATCCCGTGGTTTGGATTCACGCGCCGGGCGGTGCGGGAAAGACGACGTTAGTCGCGAGCTATTGCCAAGCACGAAATTTGCCGACGATTTGGTACAAAGTGGATGCCGGCGACACGGATGTCGCTTCGTTTTTTTATTACTTAGGATTGGCTTCGCAATCGGCGACCACGGAGGGACAGCAAGCGACGCTTCCTTATCTGACGGCTGAGTATTCGTCGACGCTGGGAATCTTCACGGCGAATTACTTCCGCGATTTCTTTGCAAGATTGCCGCGACCGAGTGTCGTGGTATTCGACAACTATCAGAACATGCCAAGCGACGGATGGCTGCATGCCGTGCTGGCGCAGGGGTTGGATTTGCTGCCGCCAGGCATCAACGCGATCGTCGTTAGCCGTGAGGAGCCGCAGGAGGAGCTGTTCGCATCGGCGGTGCGCGCGTCGCGTTGCATAGCGCTCATCGACTGGGAGGAGACGAGGCTCACCGAGCAGGAGAGCGAGGCGATACTGCGTGCGCGGCACGGGGGCACTCGCATTGACAGCGCGACCATTGCGGAGTTGCATCGTCGGACGCAAGGCTGGGTGGCGGGGTTGGTGCTGTTGACGGAATGGGGCGGGACCCACTTGCAGGAAGGGTTTGACTTGCATGTCGATACGACGCAATCGATTTTCGACTACTTTGCGACGGAAATATTTTGTCGCGCATCGGGATGCGTCCGAAACTTTCTGCTGAAGACGTCGTTGTTGCCGAAGTTATCGATTGAACTCGCCGCTCGATTGGCCGGAAACAGCATGTCCGAGTGCGTGGTCATTTTTCGAGAACTGGTGCGTCGAAATCTTTTTACCGTCCAGCACGGCCAGGGCAACTACGAATACCATCCGCTGTTTCGCGCCTTTTTGATTAGGCGCATGGAAGAGCAGTGTTCGGCAGAGCAAATTAACGAACTGCGGCGCGCGAGTGCGCATTGTCTATTGGAGTGCGGTGACGTCGAATCGGGGATTGCACTGCTGCAGGAGGCGAAGGAATGGGAGGCGGCGCTGAAGTTGATTCTCGTGCATGCGTGTTCGTTGACGCGTCAAGGCCGCACGCGGACGCTGCAAACGTGGCTGGATAGGACGCCGCCGTCGTTGCTTGCCGAAACGCCTTGGGCGCTCTACTGGCAAGGCATGTGCAACGTGGGTTACTCATCGCCTGCGGCACGCGAAAAATTCGAGCGCGCTTATGCGTTGTTCGAAAAACAGAGTGACTCGACGCCGCTTTATCTAACGTGGTCGAGAATCGTCGAGAGCTATGTGCTCGAGATGGACGACTTCACTGCAGTCGATCGCTGGATGGACCTGTATCCGGCGTTGTCTGTGGGCCGAACGCCGCCCACTCAGGAGGTCGAAGACGCCAGTGTCTATGCCTATCTGACCTGCATGCGTTTGCACCGGCCCGACCATCCGGGCTTTCTCGAGTACCTCCGGCGTGCCGAGCGCATTTTCGAAGCCTCCAGCGAATCGGACAGCCGATCGGCCCGGGCGGCGTCGCTGGGTCTATGTTATGGATGGCTTGGCGACGTCGAAAAAATGGAATACCTGCTGAGCCGCATTCCGCAGCAAGAGGATTCGAAGCACAACAAGCCGATTACGCAGCTCTACGGCTGGCTCTGTAAATTGATTCATGCGGTGGTGATCGGTGCGTCGGCGGAGGCTTTGCACGCGGTTCACGAAGGCCTCAATGTGGCCCAATCGTCGGGCGTGCATTTGTTGGACGTCCTCTTTTACGGTCATGGACAGTTCACGCGATTATATGTGGGTGAAGTGGCGCAAGCCCGTCGTCTCTGGAAGGCGATGGCGTTGCACTCGGCGCATCGGGGGCGGGGACATGAGCAGTTGGTGAGGCAGTGCTTGGCCACTCTTTATATACATGAAGGCGCGATCGATAGTGCCGTCTCCGAAGCGACTCGTGCACGGCAGCTTTCCGAGGATTACGGCTTTCAGCTTGCCGGAATGGGAAATTTGCTTTGCTATGCGTTCGCGGTCACGCAGCAAGGAAATACGCAAGCGGCGTTGGAGGCCATTGCCGAATCGCGCGCTAGGGCGACGCGGATGAACAGCAAGATTTTTGAGTACTACTGCGCGTTCTGCGAAGCCCATGTGCGCCGTCGACGCGGCGAATTAGGTTTGTGCATCGACTGGTTGCGGACGGCATTGTCGCTCGGTCATTCGATCGGCGCCGTGACGCCGGTATGGTGTCGACGCAACGAAGCGGTCGCGCTTTACCTCATGGCCTTGGAAGTCGGCATAGAAACCGATTACGTGCGTGCGACGATCGCCAGGACGCGGTTACCGGCGCCTCAAAACGTGGATGCGAGCCACTGGCCGTGGCCGATTCGAATTTTCACGCTGGGCCGCTTCATGGTGTTGAAGAACGACGTGCTGCTGCCGTTCAGCGGCAAAGGCGAGAAGAAGGCAGTAGCGTTGCTGCGTTGTCTATTGTCATTGGGCGGAAGAGACGTAGAAGGTAACAAACTGGCTCGCGAACTTTGGCCGGACATCGACGCGAAGAGGACTCGCCGCGCGTTTCGCGCGGCCCTCTATCGATTGCGTAAGTTGCTCGGCGAAGATGCTTTGCTATGCCGAGACGGCCGGTTGTCGCTCAATGAGGAATATTGCTGGTTGGACATGCACGAATTCGAGCGGCGCGCTACGCAAGGGCCAATCGACTCGCTAACCGCCCAAGCCAGGAAGCTGTGCGAACACTACCGCGGCGCGTTTCTGGACGACGACAATGCGCCGTGGTCGATCATCATGCGCGAACATCTGCGCGCCAAGTTCGTACGCATCGTTGCCCAGCTGGGACTCGAGATGGAGGGTGAGGACCTCGCGGCCGAAGCGGTGCATCTCTATGAATACGCGATCGAGCTGGAACCGGCGGAGGAGGAGTTTTATCTGCGCCTAATGCGCTTGTATCGACGTCTGGATCGCGATCACGATGCGATCGCCGTGTATCGACATTGCTGCGCCGAATTGAAGAATGTTTTCAGCACCGGGCCTTCGACTCGCACCGCCGAGCTGTTCGCGCAGATTCAAAATAATTAGAGCCGGTTAAACTCCGCCGTAGGGCTGGCGTCATTCTACGCTTCCGCTGCATACCGCTCGCGCAATAGATTCTTTTGTACCTTGCCCATGGCGTTTCTAGGCAATTCGTCAACGACGAAAATTCGCTTCGGTGTTTTAAAAGCGGCGAGTTGAGTCCGTAATGCGCTAGCGATGTCGTCGGGGACAAGTTGCGCATTCTTCTTCAATGTGACCGCGGCAGCCACGGCCTCGCCGAAATCGGGATGAGGAATGGCGAATACCGCGCTCTCTTCCACTTCCGGAAGCGAATCGATCGCCTCTTCGATTTCTTTCGGGTACACATTGAGGCCGCCCGAAATGATGAGATCTTTGGCCCGGCCTACCAGCCGTAAGTATCCGTCCTGCTCGATGGTGCCGAGATCGCCGGTCGTGAAATAGCCGTCCCGAAACTCTTCTCGGGTTTTTTCCGGCATGTTCCAGTATCCCTTGAAGACATTCGGTCCGCTTACTTCGATGACGCCGACGCCTTCCTTTGCATCGACAATACGTACACGCACGTTTCGCAAAGGCAGGCCGACCGTTCCAGGCCTGCGTTCTCCGTGCAAAGGATTCGATGCGATGATTTGCGTTTCCGTCATGCCGTAACGCTCAAGAATGCGATGGCCGGTTCGCTCCGCGAATGCATCGAAGGTTTCCGCGAGCAGGGGTGCCGAACCGGAGACAAAGAGACGCACGTTTCTCGTCGCTGCTTTGCTGAGCCCCGGTTCTGTCAATAAACGCGTGTAGAACGTGGGCACGCCCATCATGACCGTCGCCTGCGGCAACGCGTCGAGCACGGCGCGGGCGTCGAAACGATTCTGCAAAAGAATCGTCGTTCCGCTTAACAGCGCGCTATGCAGGGCCACGAATAAACCGTGAATGTGATAAAGCGGCAAGGCATGCAACAGCACGTCGCCGTCGTTGAAGTCCCAGAGCGTCACCAAGGTCTGCGCATTCGATAGCAAATTGGCATGCGTGATCATGGCGCCTTTCGAGCGCCCGGTCGTGCCCGAGGTGTAACAGATAGCTGCAAGATCGTCCGGGTCGCGCAAAACAACAGGCGCTTCGTCCGATTGGGTTCCGGCGAATACCGGTAAAGTCCCATCGCCATTCTGGCCAAGGGTCAACAGGTGAGAAACGCCTGCGGTTGCGGCCGCCCTTTCTAGTTCGGCTTCTCGGCTTGGAGCTGCGACAACTATTTTCGGCGTCGCATCGTTCAAAAAATACGCCACCTCCGCGGATCGATAGGCGGGGTTGAGCGGAAGATACACAGCGCCGAGTCGCAAACACGCCAAATAAAGCGCGATGTTGTCGACCGATTTGTCGATTTGCGCCGCGATGCGCTCGCCGGGTTCGAGATGGTGGGCGAGCAATGCGTTCGCGTACCGCGCGACGAGCGAATCCAATTGCATGCCGGATAAGCGTCGATCGGCAGCGTCGATGACTGTCTTGGTGTCGTGTGCGAGGAGGCTTGCCTGGATGTGCGCGTATAAATTCGGCATGAATGGCGGATGGCGGCGATGGAGCGTCAAGCCTTTTACTACAGATTACCTGCGCTTACTACTGCAACGACGTTTGCATAAATAAATTGGAGGAGTTTCATTTCGGTTCGATGCGATGGAGAGGCCGGCGCTTCTGCCAAGGCGACGGTCGGATTCTCTTTAAATATCCCTCCATACCGCTCCACCCGATCCATTTCTGCCACTGCGTTCATCGCCACGCCGAAATACTGCCGTGCTTACGTGGGACTTTGTTGTCCATGTGACGAATCTGTGATGGGAGGAGTGTTACCGTCGCTAGGAATTACCTATGCGAATGAGTCGTACCTTGGCCTTGACCCTGGCGCAGTCGGGCATTGAAGCGTGCGGGCTTTGCACCACAGAGTGTTGCACGCGCCACCTCATGCCGCTAATTCTCGCGCGGCTGCGCAGAGCCTAAACATGGATTTCATTTTCCGTCCTTGCCGCAGCTTCCGTGCGTCGTGTTGCTCGCTTCCCAATGACATGCTCAACAAGCAATGATGAAATGGAAATGGTTCCTATTTCTTTTCTCGTCTGATGAGAAAGTTTTCACTGCGGAAGGATACTTTCCGCTTTACTGCAGGGATTGCCTATAGATCATTTGCGCTTACTGCTGTTATAACGTTTCCATAAGCTACTAATCAGCCTGTCGATTTGAGGCACGTCGGTGACGAGGATTGGTTTGTCCCTTGCATGCGTTACGTTATCGAGTATCGAATAGGATTCGACGGCGTCTTGCAATCGCCAGTGCTTTAGTTGATCTCTGCTGTCATTAGTAACGGTTCCTGATGTTCCTTTAGTTGGGTGCATCGTAAAAATAGGAAAATCCGAATAGTCCTCTTGAGCTTCCCGTATGGCAAAACTACGCACACCCGTTTCGCAGTCGGAGCAAAAACTGGTTACCGTTCCAGCCAAATTAACCGCTCCGCGGTTAGCGAACGTCGTTGCACGCAAACGTCTGTTCAATCGTCTGGATACGGCGCGCGAGTGTCCGTTGCTCTGGCTTTGCGCTCCCGGCGGAGCAGGAAAAACGACGCTTATCGCAAGCTACTGCGAGGCTCGAAATTTACCTGCGGTGTGGTATCAGCTGGACGCAGGCGACAGAGACATCGCCTCGTTCTTTTACTACATGGGGCTTGCTTCGCGATATGCGATGTCAGGCACGATGTCAGGTACCGAGGCGGTGGCTTCCCTGCCGTATTTGACAGCCGAATACCTTCTGGCTCTGCCGACTTTCACGGCAAATTATTTTCGCGAACTGTTTTCGCGATTACCGCGCCCGAGCGTAGTGGTATTCGACAACTATCAAGATGCGCCGAGCCAAGGATTGCTGCATGAAATATTGGCGCAAGGATTGGACCAATTGCCTCCCGGAGTCAATGCGATCATTGCCAGTCGCGAGCGGCCGCACGAGATGTTCGCTCGGGCTCGCGCTTCGGGTCGAATGGCGCTGATCGATTGGGAGGAAACGAAACTCACCGAGCAAGAGAGTGCCGCCGTATTGCGCTTGCGCCACAAAGAGCAGGGAATGCATATGAACGGGGACGTTGTCTCGCAATTGCATCGCCGAACGCAGGGTTGGGTGGCGGGGCTGGTGCTATTGACGGAGGGAAGTGTGTCGCATTCGCTGGAGTCGCACCAGCTGCAGGTCGATGCGACACAAGCTATTTTCGATTACTTTGCCGTGGAAATATTTCGTCGCTGCGATACGGTCATTCAGGAATTTCTACTGCGGACCGCGCTGCTGCCCAAATTGTCCGTCGAAGTCGTCGGTCAAGTGACCGACAGGCACATGAACGAGTGTGCCGTTATCCTGCGCGACCTTGCGCGACGGAACTTCTTTACCGTACAGCATGGCGATGGTGTTTATGAATATCACCCGTTATTCCGTGCGTTCTTGATCAGCCGATTAGGGCAGCAGTGTTCGACATCGGAGATCAATGCGCTTAAGCGCGTCAGCGCGCATGGTTTGGCGGCGGGCGGCGAGATCGAAACGGGTATTTCGCTATTGCAGGAAGCGGAGGAATGGTCGGCCGCATTGGAATTGATTTTCGCGCACGCGCCTTCGCTAACGCGACAAGGCCGTACGCAAACGCTGCAAGCATGGCTTGACAAGACGCCGCCATCGCTCATCGCGGAAACGCCTTGGGCACTTTATTGGCGAGGCGTTTGCAGCGTCGGTTCTTCGCCCGTATTCGCGCGCGAGAACTTCGAGCGAGCTTATGCGTTGTTCGGTAAGCAAAAGGATTCTACGCCCCTGTATTTAACATGGTCGAAAATCGTCGAAAGCTACGGGCTCGAGATGGACGACATTACCCCGCTCAATCGCTGGCTTGATCTTTATCCAACGCTGGGTGTGGGGCGCGCTCCACCGAAGCCGGAGGTGGAGGACACGAGTGTTTTTGCCTATCTCTTGGGCATCCGTCTGCACCGTCCCCATCATCCTGATTTTCTCGATTACCTTGCGCGAGCAGAGCGCTTACTCGAGTCTTCGCCTGAAACCGAAGGGCGTTTAGGACGAGCGATCGGATTGATCCTTTGCTATTGGTGGTTGGGCGACTTCAAAAAAATGCAGCGCCTACTTGATCGCATCGGGCATCAATTAAATCGGCAAGGCAACAAGCCGTTGACCCAACTTTACGGTTGGATTTGTAAGTTGACCTATGCGGGAGCGACAGGCGATTCGATGGCGGCATCACGCGCGGCCGAAGAAGGGCTTGCGCTTGCTCAAGCTTCGGGCGTGCATTTATTGGATTTCCAGTTCTATTTCCACAGCACGGTCGAGAGATTGAGCATGGGCGAAATAGGGCAAGCCCGCGCCCTTTGGCAACAGATGGCGGCCTTGTCGGCGCATCAAGGACGAGGGCACGCGGCGCTGGTGAGCCACGCCGCCTCATTCCTCTACATACATGAAGGTGCGGTCGACAATGCGGTCGCCGAAGCCGATCGAGCGAGACGACTTGCCGCAGATAACGGTTTTTATCTTGCCGAAATGGCGGCTTTGCTGTGCTACGCCGTTGCAGCGGCTCAGCGTGGAGACACGCAGGCTGCGCTAGACGCCATCGCACGATCTCGCGAGATGGCGGAGCGTATACAAGGCAAGCTGTTCGAATATTACTGCGCATTTTGCGAGGCCCACGTACGTCGTTTACGCGACGAGATGGATCTTTGTATCGGTTCGCTACGCAAGGCTTTGTCCTTAGCGCGGACTATCGGCGCAGTCACTCCCGGATGGTCTCGGCGTGACGATACGGTTGCGCTCTATCGTATTGCGTTGGAAGTCGGCATAGAGCCCGACTATGTGCGCGCAACCATCGTCAAAACCAGTTTGTGCGCGCCACCGGATGTGGACGTAAACCAGTGGCCGTGGCCAATTCGGATTTTCACGCTGGGTCGTTTTGCGGTGTTTAAATACGATATGGCTTTGGTATTTACCGGTAAGAGCCAGAAGAAGCCGTTGGAGTTGTTACGAGGCTTGTTGGCGCTCGGCGGACAGAATGTGGAGGCGGACAAACTCGCGTGCGGACTTTGGCCGGATGCCGACGGGGACATGGCGAGACATGCGTTGCGCACGACGCTGTATCGGCTCCGTAAGTTGCTCGGCGAAAAGGCGCTGCTCTTTCAGGACGGGCGGCTATCGCTCAATGCGGAATACTGCTGGTTCGACGTGTCGGAATTCGAGCGCCGAATAACGCGGGAAAGGACGGCATCGCTCGCCGAGCATGCGAAGCAGCTATGCGAACACTATCGCGGCGCGTTCTTGGACGACGACAGTGAGCCATGGTCGGTGACGATGCGGGAGCGACTGTGCAGCAAGTTCGTGCGCGCCATTGCGCAGCTGGGGAGCTCGATGGAAAGCGAAGGTCTTGCGACAGAGGCGGCAGAATTGTACGAGCGCGCTATCGAGATCGAACCGTCGACGGAGGAGTTTTATCTTCGTCTGATGCAAGTGTATCGACGCCTCCATCGCGATGGCGATGCGGCTGCGGTGTACCGGCGTTGTTGCGTCGAACTGAAGAATATTCTTAGCACTACGCCGTCTGTTCGGACCACCGCATTGTTCGAGAAAGTCCAGGGAGCCGCTTCATTGTCCTAGGTTACGGACTTCGGTATCGCGACGTTGCATACGACGAAAGACGCGCCGCGCTTCGTCCCCTTACTTCTATATACCGTACTCCATTTGTCCCGCTTGCATGAGGGAAGTGCGAGCCGATCGTCGCGCGCATTTTCTGTCCGGCGCGCTGTTATGCATCTGTGACGACCGCTCAGCTACGCTGGCTTGTCGCTTAATTTTCGAGTGTCTGGCGAATAGCCCAATAGTCAACACATTGAGGGGGTCTCATTTATGCATGCTCTCGTTCTAAGCTTTGGCATTGTGAAGCGATCTAGCTTCCTTGTTGCCGCAATAGGCGTTCTTGCAGCCTGTTTCGGTACACAAGCTATGGGTCAATCCGTTATTAATCTCGCGCCGACGGCGGATGCCTACACGGAACAAGGCCAACCGACGGTGAATTTCGGGGTCTCGACCACGGTATTGATTCGTCGTGACCCGGCCGGCACGCTAACTCGTGGCGGGTATTTTCAATTCGATTTGTCCAGCTTGCCGCAGTCAGCGACGATTGTCTCGGCCGTGTTGCGTCTCTACGGTTCGCAGGACCAGGGCGGCACGGGGATCACGCTGAAGGCGCACGGTGGTACGGCGACGATCCCATGGAGCGAGACGGCGCTGACCTACAACAATGCGCTGACGCTGTCGGGCGTGGATTTCAACAGCACGCCGTTATCGACAATCACCGTATCCCCGCCGCCGGCGGCGTGGTATAGCTTGGACGTGACCTCGTACATCGCCTCGCGCCGGAGCATCGGTCATGCAACTATCGGCGTGGGTTACACGACGACGGATACCTATCGCTCGACGTTCAATTCCAAAGAAGCGGCGACCAACCGGCCGCAATTGGCGGTCACGATCAGAGTTCCCATGGAGGGGCTCGGTTCGTGTCCAGGCACGTACGTGATGGCTCCTGGAAACGGCACGAAGACGAATTTCCCGCACGGCGGGGTGAACCGCGCCTTCACGTTGAACCTGCCGAGCAACCTGAGCTCGCCGCGTCCGGTGTGGGTGCCGCTGACCGGTTCGGTGGAATCGACGAATGAAAATCTGGATGCCCGCGGCGGCAACCGCGTGATGACTTCGGAAGGCTTCATCGTCATCGGTCCGGTCCGTCGCTGCGCCGGCCAAGACCCCAACGGCGCTGGTACGAGCGTGAACGGTTATCCTTGCAACCGGGCGGGCACAGGTGGTTGGACGTGGAATCCGTGGAACGAAGGCCGCGTGTTCGGTGCGGCAGGCGATCCGTGGAAGACCAACGAAGGTGACGACTCGCGCTTCCTGGAAGCCATCGTGCGCTGCGTGGCTAAGACGTATCCGGTGGATGCGAGCCGTATTTATGTGGGTGGTATTTCCTCGGGCGCAACGATGACCAACCGCGCGCTGACGTTCAATTCGGATTTCTGGGCGGGTGGCGAGCCGATCTCCGGCGAATGGTACGTGACGCAGGACAACGGCAATGCCTATCCGGGCGCGAACGAGTTCGATGCGCGCGGCGCGGCGGTGCAGGCGAATCCGACCAAGATCTTCCAAGGTCGCGTGGGTCCGTATCCGTTGTTCAACACGCTGGGCAACACCACGCAGCTCTCGCCGATGATCGTGATCACCTTATGGGGTGGTCAGACGGATACGTTCAGCTGCGACGGCGTCACCTTATGCGCTAACTATCGTCCGACCACGCAAGCTAGTTCGAACTACTTCAGTGCGCAACCGAATGTGGTGCACGTCGCCTGTACGAGCCATCACGGACATCAGTGGCCGATTTTCCAACGCGATGCATGGAATCGCTGGGTCCTGCGCACGTTGGCTTCGCATCCCAAAGGCACGCCGAAGTCCGCTTTCGTGTTGCCCGCTTTGGGCGGCTTGGCGACGGACTATAGCTGTCGTGTCGGCGCCTACACTAATCACTATTGATCTTTAGACCTTGTGATAGCGAAGAGGAGTTACTCAACGAGTAACTCCTCCTCCTAAACCAAGAGCGGTCGAGACGGGAAGGCGGCCCAAGAGCTTTAACTGCGTCGCTTCGCTGTTTGGGTTTATTAATGCGGTTCAATTAATTCGGCAATGAAACGATGAATTCGCTGCCCTGGCCGAGGCCTGCGCTGCGCGCCTCGATCGAGCCGCCATGTAATTCCACCAGCCCTCGACGTCCGGGAATTCGTCCCAGACCCCTTTGCCGATGAGATATTCGCGAGTGCGATCGAGACGGCGGAAAAACTCCAGCGCACGTTCGTTCACGTATTCGAAGCGCCATTCGCGGTCGAGAACCACGAAACCGTCGGTGATGCTCTCCGAAATATTGACGATGCGTTCGTTCGATTCGCGCAACGCGATTTTGGCGTCGAGAAGCTCCTGTTCCGCGCGCGAACCTTTTTCTTCCTCAGTGCTCACCATCGAATACCGAGAATTTTGGACGTCGGCTCGGCACCCCGCTCTCGAGCGGAGGTCGTGCCCAATTGTTCGACGGGGTGCATTGAGCTGAGCTCCGCCGGTCTGCGGACACGGCCGATCAGTTCAGTCTGAAGACTCATAGGCGGCCCTCCGTCAAGCTTCCGTGCGCACACGCGCTAAATACGCGCCCAGTGCATGGGTGATAGCAAGGCGGGGGCTGACTTGGAAAACGGTGACGAACGCTACAATGCCGAAACTCGCAATCTTCGGGATGCATACCCCATCATTGCATATCTTTGTAGCAATGTAGTGGACGAGGCGCTGGTGGTGGAGTTGACGATCGAAAGGAGTGCGGCTGAAATTGGCCACAGTGGCCAGACTAGGGAGTCGGGCGATCGATGATACATTCGATGAAAGGGCCGATGTCCCACGTCGCATACGGTACGTATCATCGCTTGGTTGAATTCATATCTTGGAAGTCTAAGAGAAATGAAAAAGCAGTTTTGGTCGATATCGAGAGCAAAGG
>CAZQYC010000034.1:24823-41177 GCA_964597495.1 uncultured Steroidobacteraceae bacterium
CTTGGAAGTCTAAGAGAAATGAAAAAGCAGTTTTGGTCGATATCGAGAGCAAAGGTGGCGATGGCCTGTGTGCTGGCGTTATTGGGTTGCCAATCTCTGTGGGCGGCGAACTCACTTACAGGTCTCTGGAACGGTACGTGGGAAGGTGGAGGCAGTGGCGGCCGGTTTGATCTTACGATCACTTTAGAGGGTGACGGAAAGCGCTCAGGCGGTGTCAGCGTCGGTCAAGAAGCCGGCGATTACGTGGCGCAGTTTTCGACATTGATAGTCGCGGAAGACAAATTGACCGCAACCTACGACTTTCCAGGCGACTTGGAAGGCGAGATCGTATTGAGCGGCACGTTTGATGGGGATAACGCGACGGGAACATGGGTCTTGCGGCCGAAAGGGCGCGAGGAAACGATAGCGGACGGAACATGGAAATGTATAAAGAAGTAAGGGGACCGGAGAGCCGTCCTCGATCGGTAAATTAATGATGTTGCGCTTGCGATTGTCGCGGCGGTAATCACCTTCAACTTGGGCCGCGGAAAAGCCACTCCGCATTCGAAGCTCCGCGAGTTTTACGTAGTAGGGGTCGATGCGTACGACCGGTTTTGCGAGTTCGTCGGCATGCTTTACATATCCAAAGATGCCGGATAGCAGCCGATATCTATGGATCGCGTAAGTGACTGATACTTTATTGCATTCCAGAAACGGCACGACTCATGCTATTGCATTGGCTGCATAGACTTGAATTCCGACCTTTGCCGCGCGAGCGGTTCCGTCGCGAATCGTTAAAAGTCCAAAAACAATAGCGTGTTAACTAGGAGTTTGTTATGAGTGCATTGCGTCGAAAACTGGCAACGTTGCTGGCCGTGTTGCCACTGGCATTGGGTTCTGTTGCTGCGTCCGCCATTCCCGTCAGTCAGCTGGGATTTTTGTTGGACGAGTCCGGAAGCGTGGGTACGGCCAACTACACCTTATTGAAAAACGGCTTAGCGGCTGCGCTGTCGGGATTGCCGACGAACGGTACGGTTGAAATTACGGTAGTTAGCTTTGCTTCCGGAGTCCAAACGATCGTGGCTCCCACGGTATTGACGGCTGGAAATCTGGTTGCAATTCAGAACACGATTAAGGCTGACGTGTATACCGGCGGCAATACCGACACCGCTGGGGGCATCACTACGATCAAGAACTTGATGGTTGGGTCGGCGAATTTCGCGAGCCCAGGCACAGTGTCGCTGATCAACATCGCGACCGATGGCGCTCCGAACACCACTGGACTCAGCGCTGCGGCGTCGCAAGCTGCGGCAGTGGCTGCAGCTCAGGCTGCCTTCGCGGCAGGCATCGACGCGATCTCCTTGGAAGCGATCGGTTCCGGCGTGTCGAGCGCCAGCGCCCTCGCCAACATGGCCGCCATGGCGGGCCCGGGTCCGGTCACCATTCTGCCGGTCAATTCGACCAACATTCCCTATCCGCTGAATGGCAGCTTCGTGGTGCCGGTGAGCAATTTCGAGGCTTTCGGTGAAGTCATCGCGGCGAAAGTCGTTGCGTCGGTTACCCCGGTACCCGAGCCGACTTCGTTGGCGTTGCTGGGAATCGGGCTCTTCGCCGTCGGTGCGATCCGCCGCCGCAGCGTGAAGTAAGCCATCCTTGCCGGGGCACTTCATCGTGTCTTGGCATCGTCGATGACCGAGTTAACCGTTGGGTTAACGATAGAGGCCCTGCTACCGCAGGGCCTCTTTAGTTTTGCGGCTGAATTGAGCGCTCGACTTGAGGTTGAGATATCTGCAAACGCGCTTTAGAGTTAGCTGCGCTTTCCCTAGGAACCCTGTCATGACTATTCTCAGATTTGTCGGTACGGCCTTTGTGGTGGCTCTGAGTGCTTCTCTGAGTATTTCTCTGAGTGCTTCGATGTCGATTGCATTCGCGGCGGACCTGACGACGGCGGCTACGCCGCAACGCGGCTGTGAAGCGACTAAGCGAAGCGACGCAGTCGTCATCGTGGTTTGTCCGCGAGGCCTCGCACAGGAGGTGTGGCGTGAGGCGGGAAAACGCGCATGCGGGCAGAGTACGGTTTGTAACGCATGGATTTGGGATGATGCAACCAAAGCTCCCGCTACGGCGCCGGCGAAAGATTCGGATCTTCCGAAGACCGCAACGGCTCACGCCGTGGCAGTTTGGGCTAATGATTCGCAAAGTTTGCTAGTGATCAAACGCGCGGCGAAATAACGCTCGCAGGCCGCAATCACCCACCGATAGGTCGATGGGTGATATCTGTCAGCTACCCCCAAAAATCGGTTTCTTCGCCTCGAGCCACCCCGGCAGGCGCGCGCAATGTCTTGCGTATCGCGAAGAGCGAATCCAATTGCATTCCAGATTAAGCGTCGATCGGCATCGACGATGGTTTCGTCGCGTGCGAGGAGGCATTGCCATGCGCGCTTCTAAATTCGACGTGCATGCTCGATGTTGTCGATGCGTGTCGAGCAGAGTCCTTTAGCGACGTAAGTGCTGGCTTAGTGGAAATCCTGCTAATGCGAGCCATGCATGTGCGATCGAGGCGGAAACTTGCCTGACGGCGACAATGAATGTTAAAAATATCGAATCTCGAGCAGGCATCTCTCGATCTCATTGAACGTTGAAGGTAATCGAGTGCGAAGCGCGCAGATTGACCACGATGGGACATCTAAGTGTTTTCTAGCGGAAGGGAGAGTAAATGAGTAATCGGTTTTGGTCGATGAAGAGGGTATTGGCGGCAGCCGTCTGGGCAATGGCGTTGTTGATTGGACAGCTTACTCTACAGTCCATTAGGGCAGCGGATTCGGTCAATCCCTATGTGGGCACCTGGAGCGGGACATGGGAAGGCGTCGGTGCCGATGGCCTAATCGATTTCACCTTGAGGCAGGATAGCAGCGGAAAACTCCTGGGCAGCATTGATGTTGTGCAGGATGAAGGCACCTTCTCGGCCGACTTTTTGATGTTGGAGCTGTCGGAAAATAAGTTGACCACAAAGTACGAGTTCAAGCTCAATCCGGAACAAGAGATTGTATTCGCCGGCACCTTCCATGGCAGCAGCCACGGTAGCAGCGCGACCGGAACATGGTCGCTGCGGAAAAAAGGCGAGGAAGAGATCGTGGCAAGCGGAACGTGGAAAAGCGCGAAAAAGTAGCCATCGGATTCGCTACGGAATTCCGAGATCGAGAAAAGCGATAGTGAGTCGGTTTTATCGGCGGAGGCGGCAATGACTGACGAGCTAGAAGTGCGCGGCGGATGTTTATGCGGAGCCGTTCGCTATCGCATTACGGCGCACCCCGTGACTACGCGTCTTTGTTGGTGCCGCGTCTGTCAGTATTTCGCCGCCGGCAATGCAACGGTCAATGTTTGTTTTCCGAGCAACGCATTGACTGTCGAAGGAAAGCTCACCGATTACCGGAGCATTGCCGATAGCGGTAACGTCATGCATCGTCGTTTCTGTTCCGTGTGCGGCACCCCGATGTTTAGCGAGGCAGAGTCGAGATCACATTTGGTTTTTGTGCGCGCCGGAACTTTGGACGATGCCACGCTTGCCAAGCCGGCAATGACGATCTGGACCTCGAGCGCACCTTCGTGGGCATGTATCGATTCGCAACTACCGAGCGTCACGCATCAACCGCCCCCGGCATGACCGCGATCGCCGTTGTAATCGCCGATCCACAATCCGCGCGAGCGGGAAGTGTGCCGGGAAATACTAAGACGAAGTTAGTCGCGTGAGCGATTCGGTCCCTGATAACTGCGTTCTTGAACCCGAGACCCCGCGCCGCGATCTTCATGGTTGCGTGGAGCGCTGCGTTCGGAGTACGTCGAGCGTTCTTGCGCACGCGGTCCGAACGTGGGTTGGCGCTGCGAGAAATCCGATTGCCGACCGGCACTTTCTCCAGGCGAACCAAAACGTTCGTGACTCCGCCGTTCTAGTTGCCTGACTTCCCGATCTCGGGGAGCTTGAGTTTCTCGCGGTGTTTCTAGCACGCGCACGGGTGCTTGCGGAGACCCGGATCGAACCGGCGCTTGCGGCGGCGCGCGCCAGTCACGTTGAGGCTGTGAGATTGCGCGTTGACTAGACTCTCGGCTGCGATCGGTCGGCACTCCACTATTGAAGTTACGGTCAAAACGACGGCCGCCGACGGCGTCGCTGGACGGGTTGTGTTCCAGAGAGCGCCGATCGACGTCGGGTCGACGATTGCCGGCGTCGTCCGCGGCCCGCTCGCCGACCGCTCGCTGCGCAAGGGCTGACGACGGGCGGTGGCGCATCACCACCTCGCGCTCGTGCGTACGATCGATGGTCGGGCGATTTTCTCCGTGCCGCGCATTCGCATCTAGCGAACCGCGCTCGCGAGGCGGTCGTGCATCGGGAATCGCGTTATGCGTTCGCCAGTTGCCTAAGTCGCGTTGATCGACATAAATCCGATGTTCACGGACGGGGCGGGACTCCGTGAAGGCGGACGCATTGACGACCGTCACTGCATCGTGGACCCGTCGATTGGCGTGGTCGAAGTACGTAGAGCGGTCGTTGTAGGCTCGATTGATGTAAACGTTGTTGACGATCACGGTGTTGGCGTAATTCACATTGTGAATGTAACGACGACTGCAGCGGTAACTTGGGACATAGACCTCGCGAGGGGCAAGCGGAAACCATCCGATGCCGTTGCCGAATGCGATCGAAAAGCTAACGCGTGGGGGAGCTGCTCCTACCCAAGCGACCAACGCAGGAGCGTAGACCGGCCGTACGTGTAGCGGTCCGGGAACCCAGCACCATCGGTCGCGGACATGGGCCCAGCGCCCATAATGAAAAGGCGCAAATCCCCACGGCGCTTCGTCGACCCATGTCCAACCCCAGGGGCTAATCCACGTCCAGCGGCCGTAACGATAAGGCGACCATCCGACGACGATATGCCGTGGAATCCACACGTAGCCGTAATCGACTTCCTGCACCCAATCGCCGTACTCGTCGAGATCGGAGTATCCGATCATCTCCGGATCGACGTAACGCGAGGAAGCGGATCGTTCGCGGCGCAGAGCGCGATTGTGCGCCCAGGAATCGAAGGCGTTGCGCGAACCTACGGATTCGATTGCAGAACGTCCGGTGCTGCGCTCACCTTCGCCGAAACTTCCTTGCTCGCGAGATTTGATCGCGACGGTCTCGCGGTCGTTGGTCACTTCGCATTCGCCGTCGTAAGTTCGCACCCGGGTATACGTTCCGTCGTCAGACAGGTCGATTGCGTATTCGCCGGGTTGCTTAATGGCGATGGCAGCGTGCGGCGTGTCCACTTCGACTACTTCAGTATCGCGAATCCGGCGTACGCTGAGATAGAGCGCTCCATTTGCAAGACGAATTTGCGCAACATCGTCGGTCAGTTCGAGAAACGAAAATTCCGAACGCTCGTCGAGTTGCATGTCGAAAGACCCGGCCTGCAATTCGGCTCGTGCGTTTCGCTCAAGTCGCAGCTGATCGCCAGTCGTGAGTGGACGATTGATGGCGGCATCGGCGGAGGCCTCTTGCTCCGTCGACCGAAAGAGTACATTGCCTTTGAGGTAGCTCAGGCGCGCGACACGTTCGGGCGGGTCGCTTTGATCGGCGCCGATCGCAGGATCGGTCGCGGCCGTCGCGGACATCTGCAGTGCGAGCGCACACACCGCCAATAACAAACGTCGAGGACTACGTGCTTCATTCATGGGGCACCGAGGTGGAACGTACGTAAAGTGAGTCGTATCGACGGAGCGACAACATTTCCCTGCGCAGAATTTATGACGGAGGTTTGATGATGGCAGGGGATATTGTCCAAGGAACAAGATGAACTGCGGGTGAATACGCCAATCTAATTTCCGCTTTTCATTCTTCGCCGAGGATGCAAGTGGCGAGCGAGTCACCCCTAAAACTGCCAGCCTTAGAGCGGTTCTATGAACGTGTAGAAAGTTAGAGTTGTTTAGTTTTCCGACGCTTTTGTGTCAGGGTAACCGTGAGCGAATTGATAGGCGGTAAACATCGTCAGTCGACGTTGACAATATGGTCAATATGCTCGGCTATCCGTGAGTCCTTCGGATATGCTGCGCGCGACGCGAGAGCCTTCGAAAGCGCGACCTTTCAGTCGCGAACTCCCTGAATTAAGCCGGATGATCGACTGCATCGAGCAATCGGACAAGACGCGGAGCGGAGCGAAAAAAACGGCTGTGACCGCCTCACGCGCGATTTCAATTAATGCGTTGGTACTACGGAAAGTGACTGGGGGCGCGCACTGCATGAGGAGCGGTTTTTGCATGGGTTCAGGATAGAGCCCGCGCTGCGTAAGCAGCGAAAAACAAGGCAGACCTTGCGTCTGCCTTGTTTTGCCATTAGAGCGCCACGACGGCGCTGCTAATGGTCGAGTTAATAGGGTCTGTTGGCAAATGATTTCAGCATCGCGTTAATGGAAGGGAAATTGCTTATTTTTGTTTCGCTGGCGTTGATCGTCGTCGCGCTGGTCGCTCTGCTTTTCTGGCGGGAGCGGCGCGTTGCTGCATTGAAAAATGCGGCGAGCGAACTCGACCAAATCCTGAGGACGGGAAAATTCGCCGCGCGCGTTCCGGCGAGCGAGGGCTCCGGCGGTCTCGCGGATACGGCCAATCGGTTGCTCGAACACATTGCCGTACGCGATCTGCAAATTCGCGAACGCGAGCGCGCGTTAAACGGATTGCTCGGCGGATTGCATCAAGCGGTGGCGATTCATCGCGATACCATCGTCTTCGCAAACAATCGTTTCATTTCCTTGCTCGGCGCTCGGGAGTTGCAAAACATCATTGGGCGATCGCTGTCCGATGTCGTGCCGCCGGATTACGGCGAATTGCTTGCCGAACATCTGCGGCGCACGTTGGCCGGCGAACCGGCGCCGGAGCGCTTGGAACTCGATCTGCAGCCCAGCACGGAACAAACCGCGCGTGTCGAATTGACCGTGACGAAAATGGATTATCAAGGCGAGCCGGCGTTGTTGCTTACGATGGTCGAAATGGGGCCGCGCGCGCTATCCGCCACAGCGGCGCAACGCACGCGCGCGACGGCTTGGCAGACGCTTGATTCGATCGGTGAAACCGTCATGACGGTCGACGTCAACGAATGCATCGACTACCTGAACCAAGCGGCGGAAAATTTGTTGGGCGTTCCCGCCGGCCAGGCGATCGGTCGATCGTTGTCCGACCTCGTGAGTTTCGTGGACGAATCGGATCGCCGGCCGCTCACCGATCCGGTGCGCCAGTGCTTGACGATGCGTGCGCGCGTGACCGTCGGCCGGCGCGGGCTCATGCTCGTGCACAACGGGGCGCGAGAGCATTCGGTGGAACTTACCGCGTCGCCGCTCAACAATTCGCGCGGCGAGCTGTCGGGCGCCGTCATCGTCATGCGCGACGTGTCGGAATCGCGGGGGTTGACGCGGCAGATGTCTTATCAGGCCACGCACGATGCTTTGACGGGGCTCATCAATCGCCACGAATTCGAACGTCGAATGGAAGAGGCTCTAGTGAGTGCGCGTGCTGGCGGTGCCCACCACGTGCTTTGCTATCTGGATCTGGACCGCTTCAAGGCCGTCAACGATACGTCTGGGCACGTAGCAGGCGATAGCTTGCTGCGCGAAGTGGCGGCCATGGTGAAGGAAACCGTGCGCGACTCCGACACCGTGGGCCGTCTTGGCGGCGATGAATTCGGCTTACTGCTCGTCGGTTGTCCGCTCGAGAAGGCGCGCCAGATTGCCGATGACGTGGTCAGAAAAGTCAGCGAATACCGGTTCGTATGGAAGGACAAAATCTTCGCCGTGGGCGTGAGCGTGGGGTTGGTCGAAATCTCCCATACCAGCGGATCGTTGGAAGAAGCCATGAACGCGGCCGATTCGGCCTGCTACGTGGCCAAGCGCCAAGGGAATCATGTTCACGTGTATTCGGCGCACGACGAAGCGGTGGCGCGGCATCGCGGGGAAATTCACTGGTTGCAGAGATTGCAGACGGCGATCAAAGAAAATCGCTTTGAACTCTTGGCGCAGCCGATCGTTTCTACCAACCAATTCTCCAATGAAGGCCCGGCACTCGAAGTGTTCCTGCGCTTGCAGGACGAGAATGTGCAGGGCGGCATCGGGCCGACTGAGTTCCTGCGTGCGGCCGAGCGTTATCGTTTGATGGTGGACGTCGATCGCTGGGTGGTGCAGACGGCATTCACGGCGTTGGGACGCGGCGGCATTCGCCTGCCGGAAGGACGCAGTCTCGCCATCAACTTATCCGGGCAAACGCTCGGCGACCCGCAGTTCTTGGAGTTCGTGGTGGACTGCTTCGATGCCACGGGCGTAATGCCACCACAAATTTGTTTCGAGGTGACCGAGAATTCGGTGATCGTCAACATCGAGCATGCGCGCCGGTTCATCGGCGTGTTGCACGGTATGGGCTGCCGCTTCGCCCTCGACGATTTCGGCCGCGGCATCTCCTCGTTCGCCAATTTGAAAAATCTCGCGCTCGATTACTTGAAGATCGACGGTTCCTTCATTCGCAACCTGGCCACCGATAGCGTGAATCAAGCCATGGTGGCCGCGATGGTGAAACTGGCGCGTACGCTCAATTTCAAAGTGGTCGCAGAACAAGTCGAAGATGACTCTGCGCTCGAAGCAGCGCGTCGAATGGGCGTCGATTTCCTGCAAGGATTCCAGCTCGGCCGACCGCAGCCGCTGTCGCGGGTGATGTCGGCCGCATAGCGGCCGGCTACTAGCCGCTAGCTACTAGCCAGAAAAGACATGGACGCTGCTCCATATCGTCAAGGGTAATGGATGATGTCCGCAGAAACACGAAATCTGGAGTTTGCGGTGCGCTGATGCCCTCCCGTGACAGCACGTGCCCACGTGGGAATGACGCGCAAACAAAAACGGCGCAGCTTTCGCTGCGCCGTCATTTTGGCTAGTAGCTTCTAGCTAGCGAAGCGTCAAAGGAGCGGTACGAGAAGTAACGCGACGATGTTGATGATCTTGATCAACGGATTGATCGCAGGACCTGCTGTGTCCTTATAAGGATCGCCGACCGTATCGCCGGTGACAGCCGCCTTGTGCGTGTCCGAGCCCTTGCCGCCGTAATTGCCTTCTTCGATGTATTTCTTCGCGTTGTCCCAAGCACCGCCGCCGGTGCACATCGAGATGGCGACGAAGAGTCCGGTGACGATGGTGCCGATGAGCAAACCGCCGAGCGCTTTCACGCCTGCGCCCGGACCCATCAACCAGTTCATGCCGAAGGCAACGACCACAGGCACGAGGATAGGCAGCAGCGAGGGAACAATCATTTCCTTGATCGCTGCGCGCGTCAGCATGTCCACTGCCTTGGAATAATCGGGCTTCGCCGTTCCTTCCATGATGCCTTTGATCTCCTTGAATTGACGGCGCACCTCGACGACCACCGAACCTGCTGCGCGACCGACGGCTTCCATCGCCATGGCGCCGAACAGATACGGCACTAAGCCACCGATAAAGAGACCGATGATGACGGCCGGATCGGACAGCGAGAACTGCACCATCGCCAGCCCTTTAGAGGCGAGCTGTGTTTCCAAATTGTGGGTGTAGTCTGCGAAGAGTACGAGAGCGGCAAGACCGGCGGAGCCGATTGCATATCCCTTGGTCACCGCTTTCGTCGTGTTGCCGACCGCATCGAGCGCGTCGGTAATTTTACGAACGTCTTTCGGGAGTCCCGCCATTTCAGCAATGCCGCCGCCGTTATCGGTGATGGGGCCGTACGCATCGAGCGCGACGATCATGCCGGTCATCGACAACATCGACGTTGCCGCGATGGCGATGCCATAGAGTCCGCCGTTCGCGCCGATGCCGAGACCTTGCCCGAAGTGATACGCGCCGTAAATGGCGGCGCACACCACGAGTACGGGCAGCGCAGTCGACTTCATCGACACGGCAAGACCCGCGATCACATTGGTGCCATGTCCCGTTTGCGAAGCGGCGGCGACATAGCGTACGGGACCATACTCCGTGGCCGTGTAGTACTCGGTAATCCAGATGAGTGCGGCAGTGAGCACGAGGCCGATGACAGCACAAGCAAACAAACTGCCGGCCTTGTCACCCATCGTTTGCTCGGTGACGAAATAGAACGCGATCAAGGCAAGCACGCCGGAAACAGCCGTACCGCGGTACAGCGCGTTCATGATCTTGCCGCCTTCGCGTGCCTTCACGAAGAACGTTCCGACGATCGACGCAACGATCGATACCGCGCCGAGCAGCAACGGATAGACCAAGTAGGTCATGTCGATGCCGCCGTCCGCGGCCTTGAACAGCAAGCCGCCGAGCACCATGGTTGCAACGACGGTGACCGCATAGGTTTCGAACAAGTCGGCCGCCATGCCGGCGCAATCGCCGACATTGTCGCCGACGTTATCGGCAATCACGGCGGGATTGCGGGGATCGTCTTCGGGAATGTTCGCTTCGACCTTGCCCACCAAGTCCGCGCCGACATCGGCGCCCTTGGTGAAAATGCCGCCGCCCAAGCGCGCGAAGATCGAGATGAGCGAACCGCCGAACGCGAGGCCGATGAGCGAGTGCAGCGCCGTGTCGTTATTCACTTGATGGCTGACTAGGTAGAAATACCCGGCGACGCCTAAAAGACCGAGCCCCACCACCAACATGCCGGTAATGGCGCCGCCGCGGAAGGCAACGGCGAGCGCGGGATTCAAACCGACGCTGGCCGCTTGCGCCGTGCGTACGTTTGCGCGTACCGAGACGTTCATGCCGATATAGCCAGCCAACCCCGAGAGGATTGCGCCGACGGCAAATCCGCCGGCGGTTGCCCAGTCGAGCGCAAAGCCGAGCACGGCGAAGAGCACGACGCCGACCACTGCAATGGTCGAATACTGGCGGTTGAGATAGGCCTTCGCGCCGGCTTGAATCGCAGCGGCAATTTCTTGCATGCGTTCGTTGCCTGCCGATTGGCGATTGATCCAGCTTACGGAATACAAGCCATACAGAATGGCCAGTACGCCGGCTCCCATCGCGAGCCATAGCGCGTTACTCGTGGACATCGAAGAACCTCCCCGTCAGGGTCTGCTTTCTAGAAAGTATTGGTAGCCGATTTTGGGCGATCGAATCGGGCCGATGGCCCGGAGCCCCCCAAAAAGGCGCGGAACTATAGCACGAACGTTGTGCCGAGCTTCTTTTTGACGGACGTGTTCTTTAACACCACGTATTGCGGCAAACCGTCCTTGTAAGGGGGGTAGTCCTCGCCCTTGATGAGCGGCGCCAGGTAGCGGCGACCCTTAGATGTGATATGGAATCCATCTTCCGTGATGTAGTCGCGCGGCAACATTTTTTCGACATTGGCGACCTTTTCGAGGGCGGCCACCCCGAGCTTCCACTTGTAGGGTTTGTCGCTCACTCGCACGATCGTGGGCATGACGGAGTTATGGCCTTTGAGCGCCAAATCCACGGCGGCTTTGCCCAAGGCGTACGCTTGTTCGACGTCGACTTTGGACGCGATGTGGCGTGCGGCGCGCTGCAAATAATCGGCAACCGCCCAGTGATACTTATAGCCGAGCTTGTCCTTGACCAGTTGCGCAAGGATGGGTCCCACGCCGCCGAGCTGGGCGTGTCCGAATGCATCGCGCAATCCGGCATCGGACAGGAATTTGCCATCTGCGTTTTTTACGCCTTCGGACACGACCACGGCGCAGTATCCATACTTCTCGACGCATTCCTTCACACGCGCGCAGAACGTCGTCGCATCGAAGGTGATTTCGGGAAACAAAATGATGTGCGGCGCATCGCCTTCTTTCTCCGCTGCGAGGCCGCCCGCCGCGGCGATCCAGCCTGCATGCCGGCCCATGACTTCCATGATGAACACTTTGGTCGAGGTCTTCGCCATCGAGGCGACATCGAATCCGGCTTCGCGAATCGACACGGCCACGTACTTCGCTACCGATCCAAACCCGGGGCAGCAATCGGTGATGGGCAAGTCGTTGTCGACGGTTTTCGGTACGTGAATCGCTTGGATCGGATAACCGAGGCGTTCCGCGAGCTGCGAGACTTTCCAGCACGTGTCCGCGGAATCACCGCCGCCGTTGTAAAAAAAGTAGCCGATGTCGTGCGCTTTAAAAACCTCGATCAGGCGTTCGTATTGAGCAGGGTTGTCTTCGAATTTCTTGAGCTTGTAGCGCGCCGAGCCGAATGCGCCGGAGGGCGTGTGGCGCAACGCGCGAATCGCCGCGGCGGATTCCTTGCTCGTGTCGATGAGATCCTCGGTCAATGCGCCGACGATGCCGTGTCGTCCCGCGTACACCTTGCCGATTTTGTTCTTGTGCTTGCGGCTCGTCTCGATGACTCCGCACGCCGAGGCATTGATGACAGCGGTGACGCCGCCGGACTGAGCATAGAAGGCATTCCGAGGTTTAGGCATGTCGAATTCCTGTTGCGTGACGGTTCAGCGTAGCGTGTTGAGTGGAATGCTCACCTGATGAGCGATCGAGATTTCATTGTGGGTCAGGATGTCGCGGCCGTCGACTTCCGAATAATGGAACTTTCCGACCTGCGCGACCGACGCTTCCGGATCGAAGAAGATATTTTGCTGAAAAACCGTCACGTTCTTCGGCGTCACATGCATGGCGATCGAAAGTCTGGAGCGGTTCTTGTCGAGCGCCTCCGCTCCGCCATGCAGAAGCTGCGGATGCCAAATGATTGCATCGCCCCGATCGACGTGAACTTCGGTTGCGCGGAGGTTCATCTTCGCGGCTTGTTCATTGACATCCTCTTGATATTTGTTCCACAGACGAGGCGAATCGCTCGCCAATCGCCCGTTTCCGTTCCGTTCCGCGTTCCCGATCTCACGGCGGCGATCCATCGACTCGGCGATCAAATGACTTCGCGGTACGACCTTCAGTGCGCCGTTTTGCGAATCGGTAGGTTCGAGCGCCGTCCATAAACCGAAATAGTTGTACGCGGGCCCTGTCCAGAAATAGGGCGTATCGCGATGCGGATTCTGTCCGGAACCAATCTCGAACGTTAGCGACGTGTAAAGAGTTGCGGGTGAGCCGAAGAGCGCGTCGAGCATTTCGAGCGTCCGGTTGCCGGTAAATAGCCGGGCCATTTCCGGAATCGCGCTTGGCAGGTTCACCAGGCGGCGAAACTTTCCCGCTTCATATCCGCCGGCATCGACCTTATCCGCATATTTCAGAAGTGCGATCTTCTTAAAGTTCTGGTAGGCGGCGACGGCATCGTTAACGATTTCATCGTCGACTGCTTTCTTTACGACGCAGTACCCTTCGGACAGCAGATGAGCGACTGCCGCACACCATTCCGGATTTGCGAACCACATCATTCCGCGAATGGGTCGCGGATCGACGCCGGCCGACGATCGTTCGGCGAATAGGCGCCCGATTGTGGAGACGAGTCCTGTCATGACGAGTCAACCGCAGAGAGTCTCTCGATTGTATACGCGTTTATGAAAATACGGTTGCTGCTTCGAATACCGGTCCGTCGACACACACGCGTTTCATCGCGGGTCCGCTCGGTGTGTTGACGCACACGGCGCAACCGGCGCAGCCGCCCACGGCGCACGCCATATATTCTTCGAGCGACACTTGGCACGGGACGTTGAACTTCTTTGCGACGGCGGCGGTCGCTTTCAGCATCGGCGTCGGTCCGCAGGAAAAGATTTCCACTTCGGTAAGTGCCGTGCTGTCGAGACTCATTAACCACGCCGAAGCGAGGTCGGTTACGTAACCCTCGAAACATCCCGGATAGCCGCGAAGGCTTGCGAGCCGACTTGGAATTCCCCATTCGTCGAGCAACGGCATGCAGGCGATGGCTTCGTCGGGGATACCGGGAACCACGATGGTCGACGGTTTAGCGCGAAAGGGAAACGGGATCTCCGACCCCATGAGCACGATGGGTTTCCACGCAGCATCGGCTCGTTCGCGCAACGACTCTGCCAGAAAAATCATCGGCGGAATTCCGACGCCGCCGCCGACGAGGAGCGTGCGCGGGCGTTCCGGATGCGGAGTGAATCCGCAGCCGATCGGGCCTAGGCTGCTTACGCGCGCGCCAACTTGCTTGCGGGCAAGATGTTCAAGGCCGGGTCCCAAGCACTTATAGAGAATGTCGATGGTGCCGCGAGCGGCGTTCGCTCGCATGATCGACAGCGGCCGCCGCATCGGCAGGAGCGGATCGCATTCCAAGTGCACGAAGCTCCCCGGCTGCGCGTTGGCCGCACACTGCGGCGCTTTAAGTTTCAATACGAACTGTTTATCGGCGTGGGCTTCGTGAGCCAGCACTTCGGCGTCTTCGAGGAAAATCGTGTTGCGGTGAGCGTGAGACATCTAATTCCAGTTACCTCTCTCGCCGTGCAATCGTCGTCAGCACGGCCATTCGCATGGCGACGCCGTTGGCGACTTGCGTTTGGATGACCGATTGCGGGCCGTCGGCCACTTCGCCGACGAGTTCGACGCCGCGATTCATGGGGCCCGGGTGCATGACGATCGCATCGGGTTTCGCGAGTTGCATCCGTTCGCGCGTGATACCGAATTCGCGGCAGTACGCAATATCGTCCGGAATATGTGCGGCGCTCATGCGCTCCCGCTGAATTCTGAGCGCCATCACCACATCGACGCCCGCAATGGCGCGATCCACGTCGGTGAAGCGCAAGGCGCCGGCGAATTCTCCCGGTGGCGGTAAAAGATGTTCCGGACCTGCGATGCGGAGTTCGCCGACGCCGAGGGTCGTAATCGCCTGCCAAGCGGAGCGCGCGACGCGCGAATGCGCAAGATCGCCTACGATCAATACCTTCAATTTCTCGAACGTGCCTTTGCATTGACGAATCGTCAGCGCATCGAGCAGGCCCTGTGTCGGATGCGAGAGATGCGCTTCGCCCGCGTTCAAGATGCTCACCTGCGGCGCGGCGTGCTGCGCTATGTAGGCGGGGAGGCCCGGTTCGGCATCGCGCAGCACGAGGATGTTGGCATGCATCGCTTGCAGCGTATAAATGGTGTCGAGGACGGTTTCACCTTTGGCGCGCGACGACGATTGCATGTCGAGACTGACCACGTCGGCGCCTAAGCGCCGCGCGGCGAGTTCGAAGGAAACTCGAGTGCGCGTGCTCGGCTCGAAGAACAAGTTGGCAACGGTATGGCCCGACAGACTTTGATCGCGTGCCGGCAGCGAGTTCGGCGCGCGCACGTAAGACTGCGCCAGATCGAGCAGTTGGACGAGTTCATCGCGCTTCATGCCTTCCAGCGTGATGAGGTGCTTCAATTTTCCGTCGGAACCGCGCTGGATCGCGCTGTCGAGGGAGTGAGAATGGGCGGCGTTCAAAGGCGAGTATTCCGGCTCCGGTTAAACGATGCGCACGGCGCGCAACCATTGTTCGACCAAAACCTTTGCCGCGACCATGTCGACGTCGTCGTGCGTCACGCGTGTGCGCTTGCGGCCTTGGGCGCGCGCGTCGCGAAGTTCGTCTTCGGCAGCGCGCGAACTCAAGCGTTCGTCGATCAGGGCGACCGGACGCTGAAAGCGGGCTGTCAATTCGGCGGCAAACGTACGCACTTCAGGCGCGAGAGCGGTTTCGGTACCGTCCATATTATATGGGAGCCCGACGACGAACTGGGACGGAGAAAATTCCGCTACCAGGGTGGCGATGTCATCCCAAGGCGGACTCAACCCACGAGTAAGCGTCGTGAGCGGCTGTGCGCTTTGCGTCAAGGTATTTCCGCAAGCCACGCCGATACGACGGCGACCGTAGTCGAAGCCGAGGACGAGGGTGGGAGAAGCCATGAGGAACGTGGCTAGCGATCACGCATGTCCCGCATCCATGCCCAAATTGGCGACGTCGATGCCGAGCAAGCGTCCGGCTGCGCGCCAGCGCTGATCGAAGGGGACGTCGAACATCAGGTTTTCGTTGCAGTCCACAGTGAGCCACGAATTCGCCGAAATCTCGGCTTCGAGTTGTCCTGCGTCCCAGCCGGCATAACCAAGCGCAACCATGGCGGATCGCGGACCTTCGCCGCGGGCCATCGACGCCAAAATATCGCGCGACGTGGTGATGTGCACGCGTTTGGAAATTTCCATGCTGTATTCCCAACTGCCGCTCGGGCGATGGATTACGAAGCCCTGCTCGGTTTGCACCGGCCCGCCTTGCAGCACCGGCTGGCTCTCGACGCCGACATCGGTGCATGACAGCTGCAATTGCTCGAAGACTTGCGCCAAGTGCATTTGCGTCGGGCGATTGATGACGATGCCCATCGCGCCTTGGTCGCTGTGCTTAAAAATGTAGGTAACGGTTTTTAAGAAATTGGGATCGGCCATGCCGGGCATGGCGATGAGGAATTGATTGACGAGGTTGTGGCCGGCTGCCATGCGCG
>CAZQYC010000035.1:0-40017 GCA_964597495.1 uncultured Steroidobacteraceae bacterium
CACGCGCGGACCGTCGGCAAACCGAATGCGCGCCGGCATTTCCGCAACAGGATAGTCACCACCCACTGCGAATAGTGCGACCACCGCTGCTGCAACGCAGATAAGAATCGCCGCACCTTGCGGTGTGCGAATCAGCGGCTTCGGTACGCGATCACCGGTGAGCCAACGTCGCGTCCAGGGGGCGATGAACCACAGACCAAGTACCGCAAGCGTAACGATGCGCGGCGTCAGTGCCCAGAAATCCAGGCTCACTTCCCACAAACCCCACAGCACCGTGCCGGCCAGCAGCGCGCCATAGATCGAGGAACTTAAATGATTGCCGCGCCACAGCTGCACGCCCGATGTCGCAAGCAGGATGCCCGCAATCACGTAGTACCAAGAACCGTCGTTCAAGATCAGCACCGCGCCACCGGCGATAAAACCGCCTGCGATCGACACCAGCAGTGCGGCAAAGATGCGCTGCGAGAGAACCGAAGCTATAGTCATGCAGAACCCCCAAAAGATGCGCTAGGCTAAGTCTTGTAATGAATCAAGCGCCATTCAGACCGAAATCAACTCGCGACAGCATAGCGTAAACGACCATGAATGCCGATTTGTCCTTGCCACCGATTACGACGGACTTGGAACAAGCCAAGCGCGATTTGGATCATTACGGCCTGGCACGCATCGGCGCCGCGCTCAATGCGGATGACCTTAAAACGGCGCGTGCTCGACTCGAAGAACAGGCAGATGCGGAAGTAGCCAGCGGACGTTCGTTTCATGATGGCTCCGGCGACCGGGAGCGGATAGGCGGACCCAACCAACGAGTGTGGAATTTGATAAACAAGGGCGAGGTCTTTCGTCGCATCGCCGTTGCACCGCACATGCTCGCACTCGTGCGTTACCTATTGGGAAAAGACATCCTGCTATCGTCGATGACCGCCAATATCGCTCGCAACGGCGGCAAGCCGATGGCCATCCATACCGATCAAAACTACATACCGGCGGAAACTCCCTATCCCATGGTCTGCGATATTGCTTGGATGCTGTCCGATTTCACGGAAGACAACGGCGCGACGCGCGTGATTCCCGGCAGCCATAAAGCAGGACGCATTCCGAATTCCGGCGAGTCGCCTCCGACCGTTGCGGCAACCGGCCCGGCCGGCACGGCGCTGATCTTTGACGGCCGCTTGTGGCATGGAACCGGGGCTAACGTCACTGGTCACTCGCGGTTCGGAATGTTCACTTACTACTGCCGCGCGTTTGTCAGGCAGCAAGAGAATTTCGCGCTATCGGTCGCACCGAACGTGTTGCAGCAATGTTCTCCCGAATTGCTGTCGCTGCTGGGCTTTCAAGTTTGGCACACGCTGGGAATGGTCGAAGGCACACTGCATGGCACGATCAATCGCCGGCCCGCCACTTTCTCTTCGGAGCTGCGTAAGTAAGTAGTGTTGCTGGGCGACATTGAACGGCTCTGCATTAAGCGCTGCAAACGAAATCTTCACACTGCCCAACGTGCCAACGTTTGCAATCTCGGAACAGAAAACTTAGCCTTCGCCCCCGGCGGTATTAGGCGGTATATGTGTTGGGGGGATTTTCCATGAGTCTGCGATTCTTCAATGTAGCGACCTGTCTTCTGACGACATCCATGATTTCACTTTCATCCTTGGCGCAACAAACCAGCTCAACAACCACCCCCCCTGCGCGCCAGCCCGATCCGGCGCGCATCGTGCAGCAAATCCGCGCCGCGGACTACGCGGTACCCGAAGGAATCGATTTCCGATCGGTAACCATCATGTCCGACGGGATCCGGTTGCACGGCGAAGTGTTCACGCCCAAAGGAATTAAAGCAGGACAGAAGCTGCCCGGTGTTGTCATGGCTCATGGCTGGGGCGGCGTAGCGGCCGGTCTGCGCCGAGACGCTGCCGACATTTCACGCGCCGGTTACTTCGTCTTGATCTTCGACTATCGCGGCTGGGGCGAGAGCGGCTCGCCGGTCGTGTTGGTCGAGCCGGAAGCGCCGAACACCCCCGGAAAAGCGGAACCTTTCACCGCACGTGTCCAGCCATTGCGCGAATACATCAATCCACTCGAACAGGCCGAGGACTGGTTTTCGGCGCTTGACTGGATCATGGGCGAACCGCAAGTCGATGCGAACCGCGTGGGAATACGCGGGTCCAGTTATTCGGGCGGCCACGTCGTATACATAGCCGCCAACGATCACCGCGTGAAAGCCGTCGTGAGTCAAGTGGGCGGATTCAGCTCGCGCCCGGCACCCGGCTATGAGCAACCCGGCCGAGACACCGCCACCAAAATGGCACGTGGAGAAATCGGATATCCGGCGCCGCGCGCCTCGGCAATCATGGGCTTGATCGGAACGCCCATTGGGCACAAAGGCGAACGCTATGCTCCGGTCGACGAGGCCTCCAAAGTGACGGCACCGACGCTGATTATTCTGGTGGAAAACGAAGAGTACGGCGGCAATCCCACTGCTTTGAAAGCCTACGAAAGCATTACGGCGCCCAAAGAACTTCAGATCCTGCCGAAGGTCACCCACTATGCCGTCTACTCCACCGAGCGTGATACGGTCATCAAGAAGGCCATCGAGTGGTTCGATAAATACTTGAAGGCGAAGTAGCGCGCCTCCCTATCGACAATAGCGCGCAGCGGAAAGCATCGACTCATTCCTCCGGAGATCGATGCCGACGCTGCGCCTACTTGGGCTTTGCCTTGTTCCCCGGCTCATGCTCCGAGTTGGATTTGGATCTCGATTTTGGCGCCGACGTAAATATCACAGAGTCGTCTAACAGAGCATGGGTCTCGTCCATGGACCTATCTTCGAGTTCGCCCAAAGGCACGCTGGCAGCCAGCCTAAATTTAACGCTTCCAATCGCGACCACGTCGCTGTCGCGAATCATCTGACGGGATATACGCTGACCGTTCACGCTGCAGCCGTTCGTGCTGTGCAGATCGATGAGATAGACCCCGTCCGCTGCCACGACAATGCGGGAATGGTAGCGACTCACGGAGGTGGAATTGATCGCTATATCGTTCCCGGTTGCTCTGCCGAGCGTCGTCGTGGCCTTGGTAATTCGATGACGCACTCCAGGCTCGTCCAACGAATCCAACACCATGCCCATTGCAGCGAGTCGCCCGTTCGGATTTGCCAAGTTCTGATGTCTCACTTCCTGGTTGATGGCATTCAGCGTGTTGTCGTTCTCCGTGCACAGCTCCTCCAATTGAGCGATGCGCGCATCACGCAATCGCAGTGCCTGTTGCATGGCGTTTACTTGTTCCTCCTTCGCATCCAGCTGCCGACGCAGTGCGTCCGCACGTTCATTGGCTTGTTCGTATTGCGCCCGAGCTGCCTCGGTTTGTCCGATGGCCGCGGTGATTAAAGCCTCGCGTTCGGCAAGCTTTTGCTCCGCTTTCTCGAGCGCGACCGTCAATTCGTTGTTACGTGGATCGTCTTTTTTCATGGGTCTCAAGATATCGAGTAAGTTGATCCTAAAAATTTCGCCGTCTTGCCACTTGCTTGATCAACGCCGCCTGATCAAACGTGTCGGTGCATGGACAACGTCGACGTCCGGTAACGGTCACGTTTAGACGAATAGGGTTAAATCAGCCGCTCCCTGAAAGTGGACAGACCGTGGTCGCATTCGTACGGCATCAGCCTCACGTACTGCACGACGCCATGCGGCGGCTGATGCGTAATTTTTTGTCTCGAACCCTTGTGTCGCACCCGACGACTAAAAGCGATCCGCCTCTGCACAGACTGTCGCAGAGAATTATTTTCCTCGTCGCCGCTCACCCAGGGCAGCCATAGTCGGGTTTTCTTACAGTAATCAGCCAAGAGCATCCATCGGCACTCGCTAACCACTTGACTAAATGCGGGTTTCAGCAATGGCTCAAAATTTGCTCAGCTTGAAAGTCGGTCACCCACATTTCAAGGAGTCAACTCATGAGCAAGATGAAGATGGTAAGGATAGCGGCGGCTGCCTGCACGCTCGCAACGTCGATGAGCGCCAGTGCCTCGCAAATATTGTTCGCACAAGTCGCTCAAGGCGGATCCTTTTACGTAGCAGACGGCAATCGGCTCGCGCAATTTCTAACGAACGCGGGACACACCGTCACCACGCGATATTTGGATCTAGGCGTCTACAACGACTACTCGAGCTTCGACGATATTTTCGTTTACGACCTTTCCGCGCTGACAGATATGTCGGCTAATCAAATGGCGAACTACGCCGGCATCGCCAACTGGTACAACGCCCGCGCCGATAAGAATCTAATCCTCGACGGCCGCATCATTTCCTCCGACGTATTTTGGACCAATGCGAACGGCATGTCGTCGGAGCAAAGTTGGATTCAGAACTACGCGACCCAGCTTGATTTACGCGGCGGCGGATTGGTGCTCGGCACCGATCACAACGTTTACCAGTCGGGCATCAACCAAATCAACGGCCTAATCGGCGTCGGTGCGTTTTCGGGATTCTTCGGTACTTACCCAACTTCTCAGGCGGTTGTCGATACGCTTTCGCCTCTCTTTGTCGGCGGTTTGGACAATTGCCGGAGCGATGCCACGCAAAAATGCATCAATGACAACTCGACGACCGGCTTCGTAGCGACCGGCTTGCAAGCCAACGGTCAAACGCTAACGCCTGTCGCCTATCATGGGTTGGCATTGAATGCCTGGGATCAGGCGGCCGTCTCCTCCACCTTCGGCAGCAGAACGTTCGGTACCTGCGGCAATCCAGGCCAACCGCCCTGCGACGTTTCCGTACCGGAACCCGCGACACCCGCACTTGTCGGTTTGGGATTGCTCGGCATCGGTCTTTATCGAAGACGAGCCGTGCACGCGAAGCGTTAACCCATCGGATGATCGAACTTCATTGACCGAGCCGGTCACAGCATGACCGGCTCGGCGCTGACGGGCGGTGGAAACCTCTGCAACTCGATGTCCTAGGCCAAGCGCGCCGAGAACAGCCGAGTAGAAACGCTTGCTGGCTTCGAGATTCGACACATGCAGATGCACGTGATCGATCAACCTGCCTCGATGAAACTCATGATACTTCTCCTTGCGGGTGTTCACACGAAGTAGACGCACGAAGAATCGAAGACGTTCCTCGATGCGCGGCGAGATTTGCACTGCCCCGCCGATCTTCGGAAATCCCGTCATTGCCGATCAACGGCGGCGTGGGGCATCCGCTTCCGTAACTCGGTATTGAACGGAGCCCACGTGCAGAAGTTTCCATTCCGGAATTTCCGCGCTGACATTGCCGGCTTTCACGCTCTCCAGCATCGACCCTTGATTGGAACCCTGTCCGTACTCGTGATGCGCGCGACCGACCAGTTCCCACTCGTCGCCAATACGTTTGTAAACATCGCCGCCATGCTCTTGCAGCAAAACAAACTCTTCCACGTCGTCTCCCTGGAGATCGACAAATACGCCGACCCACGCTCCCTCTTTCCGAAAGCCGGAGTTATTTATTCCGGAACCACTAACGACCTCGACAATCCTTGCGCGAAGTTTCGCATCGATTTCATGATTTGCAGGTGAGGTCACGAGACTGTCGAAAATGTCGCCGGCCTCGATCGGTATTGATTCCCAGCGGTCTGCCAACTTAAGAGTCGCCAGCGATGCCTTGCGAAGGCGACCTGCCTCCGGATGATCTTGCAGAACCGATAACTCCCTCAACCTCTCCACTCCATAGCGACCGGACTTAAAACGCAAATAACGGAGCGACGATTCGGAGTTGAGATCGGATCTCTCAACCGCGGACGCGGCAACCGACGTTCGATACTGGCTATTCGCCGCCAATCGGTACGGCGATAGAACAGGTGTCAATGTAGCGGCAATGGTTGCAATGAGCGCAAGCGCGACCATCACGTTCACGCGGCCGACCCAACCAAGCCACTGCCCCTTCCTCACTGCCGCCAGCGAATATCCGACCGCATACGAACATGCCGTTCCGGCGACAACGAAAGCCCACACTCGCTCGACCGTAATGCCGTATCGCTGAGCGCGAACTACCAGTGCATAAAGCGCCGTGCAAGACACGATGATCGTCAAGGGAATGACGCATCGTAGCGCGACCGCAATTAAGCCAGGATACGGCCGCTTGGCACGACCGTCGCGATAGGCCGCGTTGATTAACAGCACCATGACCGCAACCAGCCATAAGAGCCATACGGCGCCGATCGCTTTTTCACCGCTGAAGACCAGGCCCGGCAGCTTAAACACCAACGCGACGGTGAAAAGAGCGAGAATGAAGCCGGCGACGATCGCCAGCCATTTTAGAACGCTGAGCAACTGCTCTAGAATCGCAGCGGTGAGTCGCTCGACGGAACCGATGAGATGCAATGCGATGCCGAAAGCAAGCGTGGTGACCGGATAAACGAAAATCGGCTCTACGAATAGATCCTTGAAGAAACCGATACCGAGCATGTGAAACAGCGCCGCCCACAGAGCCAGCAACAGCCAGAAGAGGCCGGTAAACAAAGCAGCCTCGGCCAACATGAGCTTATTGCGCCAAGCCGTCGTGAAGATAAGCGTGTATCCACCGGCCCAGGCACCCGTGGAAAGGCGGACTTGAATGAACGGCAGGATGAGCAGCCAGAGCAACCCCATGATGAAGGCCGTGGAGCCGAAGCTCTCCGAATCGACAAACCTCACCGACTCCGCTGCGTGAACAACGCGCCCGTAGTGCCACCCGAAATAGAAATACGCGACCAGCACTACGCCGACTATCGGCCATAGCGCTTTGGCTTTGGCGTGCTCGCACAACATCTGAATCGTTAACGGGCCAAACATCGCTAGCGAATAGAGCGCGGCCAGCCAACCTAAATCCGTGGCGGGCCAACTCGAACTCTTGATGCACTGATGCAACCCATAGAGCGCCCATCCTTGAATGACCGCCGCGACAAGGATGATGGGCAATCCGTTTCTATCGATAGTAAACCGAATGTTGGCTATGTCTCTCATCGCCTCTTCTCCGCAGACCGTAAACTCCGTAACTGTGACGGATGATTATGGCGAAGAGCATGCCGAATGGTGATTGTTTATGGGGCGCTCACGGATCTGAGAGAAGCTTCGATGGAACCAAAGGCACATCCTAGGAATTTTGCCGGCTTCGAGCCACCCGCACAGACAATTTCTGACACCGCTCGCAGAAAAACCGCGCCTCTGCGTTCGGCCGAGCCTGCCTTTGCTGAAGGGAATCTCACAGCGTGGACAAGCCGACTTAGTATGAAACCGAAGACCGGTTGCGTAGTGGTATCCCGCCGTGATGCCCGTCCCGAGTAGGCCACAAGGAGGCCGTCGCGAACTATAAATTGAAACCCGGAGATCCACGTTCCTGCGGCGGCAGTTTCATGCAGGCCTGCTGCCAATGGAGTTTGCAGGCGGCGCGAAAGTCCTGCAGCGCTTCATTCGGGCGACCCAGCGCCTCATGCACGGCACCGCGCCCCATCAGCGAACGAGGATAGTTCGGCTTCAAACGCAAGGCCGCCTCGAAATCATCGAACGCTTCTTGGTAGCGCTTCAGCTCGAACAGGCAAGCCGCTCGATCGTTGTACCCATAGGAATACGCTGGGTTTGCGGCAATCGCCTGCGAATACTCTTTTATTGCCAAGTCGTATTTGCTTTCGTTGTACAACGCTAACCCAAGGCTGTGGTGAATCCTCTCCACTCCGGTCAATCCGGATCGTCCCTCGACCAGGCGTTCGGCATCCGTCCAAAGAAGAAGCGGATGGGAGAAAGTCACCAACCGATCCCATGCAAGCGGAAACAAAAACAAGGGCACACCGACCAACAGAACCAGAAACATGCGCGGCTGCAACTTCGATTCCACGATCAGCAGCGCCGAGAGTGCGGGAGCGAGCCATAGGTAACTTCGATAGAGAACGAATGGCTCTTGAATGCGAACCGTCGTCAATTCGGTGGCGAACAAGAGCCACGGCGCAAGCATTGCTATCCCAATCAAACCTTGCGAAGCACCTCGCAGGAGATAACGCGTTCCGACGATCGGCCATGCGACAAAGCCGGCCGCTCCGACAAGGTACGCCCAAGATCCGAACGGCTCGCGCATGTCCACGGACATCCAGGTTGGATTGGGCATGCCCCAAAGAAATAGATATTTGAAGAACAAAGCGCTTTGAGTCATGACACTCAGCAGCCACGGATGGGAGATATCGTTCGTATCCAACATCTGGGGCGCATTGAACTCGTAGACAGCGCCGAGCGCGAACTTGACTTGGAAAACAACCGTTACTCCAACGATGAAGTAACAGACGAGTAACGGCGCCAATCTCCGCACTAGAGCAGCGTGGTTTTGTAGCCCGCCATGCGTTTGCCACCACCATATCGACAACACGGCGCTGACAGCCGGCACCATCACCGCAGTTTCCTTGCTCCAGACCGACAACGCATAGGCGACTAACGATATCCACCACCAGCGGTCTTGATTCGTCCGCAACGCACGCAGCACGGATATCCACGACAGCAATGCGAACAAAGTCGCCATGACGATCGTGCGCTGTATGAGATAGGCGGCGCCGTAAACAGCGGCCGGATGCAAAACGAAAATTAACGCGGCCAATAGCCCGGAAGCCGATCCAGTGCCGACACTACGATCTTCCTGCCCCGAAGGAATGGCCCGCAGCAACTCGAAAAGAAAGAAATAGAGAGCGACTCCGACGGATACGTGCAGCAACAAACTAACAAGTCGGAAACTCGCCAAGCTGTCGCTTCCCCATTTCACGTTCAGCGCCAACGTGGCATACGCCAAGCCGCGCACATGGACTCCCAACGAACTCAGGAGTGCTTGCGATTTGACCTGAAGGAAGAAAGGAATGTCGTCGAAAAGCAGGGGACTGTGCAAAAATCCGCCGTATAACAGCGCAGTGCACAGCAAAATGACCAGGGCGGCGATGTAAGGACGTTGCACGAATTGCATGTAGCGAACACAGTTCCCTCACCCACCTCTTGATTGACGCTATTGAATCGTCAACAACGTGCAAGCCGATGCGTTTGCTTGCTCGTTGGAGATGGATGCTGGAGATGGATGTCGGTACCCGGATCGTACCGACCCCTTATGATGGGGACAAGCTATCTGGATGATCGCGGAAAGTAAATTCGCAGGCGCATTAAACTCCTCCATTGCCTGAGGAGATTCAAATGCAACGGTCTAATAGAAAAGCGCTTAAACCGTTCTCCCTCCCTTTACCATCTCCAGTTCACGCCGAACGTCAATTGATCGGCGGTGTAGTCGAAGTCCCGATCGTTCGTGCCGGTAGTGAGACGGACCCATTCACCGTTAACCGAAGCGCCGCCGCCCAAATCGAATTCGATACCGATACCGAAGGAAAGTCCGGCCTCATTAGAGTTGAAGTCGGGGTAATTTCGATGCATCTGCACGCCTGCGACACCCGCAAGGCCGTAGACGGAAAACACCGGGGAAACAGGGACGATGCCTTTTATATACCCGCCATACAGCGCTTCCGCGTTGACCCGAAAACCATCGGACTCGTCGCCGCGGATGCTCGTTCCAATGCGCCCTTCGATGGCCACGTTGGGACTGAACCGTTGGCCGAGACGCAGCATCACGATAGTGGGCGCTAACGTATCGAGCTGCTCTTCGTCGTAGAAAAGAGAACCGGCGCTCACGCCGGCATAAAGACCATACTCGTACGACTCCCGATCATAGTGCTGCCCGTAATGACCGCCGTACCGATCGCCGTGTCTGTGCTCTTGCGCAATCGCGGTCGACGAAAAAATCACGGCGAATGCCGAAACCAAGACAAATTCCTTATTCATAGTCACCCCATCGTTAGACCGTCGGATCACCCCATCGGACGCGCCGTACTCCCTATGCACTGGCGCCCGGTGCGTTGGCAGGTACGGTAGAGCGTTCTACCTGAACGACGAGTGAATTTCGATAGCAGCACCGAGGCTCCCGCTGATCCGGCCACCGCACCCCGAAGCCTATGCGCACTGCGTCTTATTCTGGCGACCTTCAGCAGGCATCTTAGTAGTCACTGGCAGCTTGCCTCATGTTTGACAGTCGATAGCGGCCGTCAAAGTAGCGCGCCGACAGTCACAAGGCGGTAACGAGGCGAAACGTGATCAACCTTTCAAGCGATTATCCCGGGCTAGATGAAGCAGGCGCCCAAGAATATGCCTGCTCGCCGCGCTCTCTGCTCTTCATTGCAGAAGATCCGCTGCAGGCAAGCCTGCTTTCCGATCGATTGAATAGAGAGGGTTACTCGATTAGCGCCGCACACAACGCGGATGAAGCATGCAAATTGGCGCGAGAGCGCCGTTTTCCAGTGATCATCGTCGATTGCAAAATGGATGGATGGAGCGACCTCAACTTTCTCGGGCGTCTCGTCGCGCAACAAACGGATCGCAGTTACCTCATCGTGAGATCCGTGCTTGGAACTCACGAAGAACGCGAACGCAGTCTTTCGTATGGCGCCGACGATCACGTATCGAAACTACTGCCGATGCCCGAATTGGTCGCTCGCATTGAAACCGGTTTTAACGTATTGGCCAGGCGCGAAGGATATCGACTCAAGCGCCTGATGCGCACCTGCGGCGCAGCGCTCGGCCGCGATCTCGACACCGAAGAATGGAGAGTCAGCGCGATTCGCCTACATAACGAGATCCTGCATGCAGTACGCGAAAAGAAGCCGTTGTCGGTATTAGTAGTGCATGTGGAACGCCGCATGGCGCCGCGCGAAAAGCCGCTCCTGACCGTCTCGCAATTCGTCCATCTGACGAGCGGGCTCGATTCGATCCTCAAACTCAACTCCGACTTCGCTCTGGCGCTCGACGCCAGCGATGGGTTAGTGCGGCTCCTCGTGGTGCTGCGCGAAACCAATCTCGAAACCGCTCAAGCGATTCGCCGCCGCCTCTGCGCTACGATTGCCGAATCGTCCGCCAACGAATCGAACGGAGCGGTAAGCGAGGATTCGGGCGTATTTCCGGATTGCTCGATCGGTCTCGCAACCGTCGAGTCATGGGAAACCGCAACCATTACCAACGCCACCGAAATCGTGGCGCTCGCCGAGCAGTCAATGGAAAAGCTGACTTTGCCTGTTTGATTTCCCGATACGGGGCCAGTGCCGCTCAGAAGCGGATGCTATCTACATAGACATTTCCTGCAGTGGCTTGCGTTTCGATTACAAAAGAACGGTTTCCAGGTCACGCCGCTAGGCTGCGCGCACCAATAGCCCTGCACGTTCGTGCTCGATCGCCCGCACCAGGCACTGCAATCTGATTCGCTGGTCGAGCGGTAACGAATCCGACTCACTCTCGAATGCAATCGCCGCCTTGAGCTCGGCTATGCACGGACTATTTATGCCGTAGGCATAGCGCATCTCGCAATAGGCTTGAAGATATCCGATAACGGGATCCGAATGACCTTTGAATCCATTGTCATCTAGCGCCCCATATCTAACGTCCCAGGCCTTCGTCGTCGATTTGAACCAGCACCGCCAACAGCTCGTTGCGCTGCGCCTCGGTCACTTGTTCGCTCCGACTTGCCATCGAAATCGAGCGCCGCAAGCGATGCGCTGCGAGGCTATTCGGACCGTGAATGTCGCGCCAACGCTCATAGTGAGCGCGCCAATGTTCGGCTGTCTCTACCGGGGGATGCCACTGCGACATGACACATACCATAGTGGGTAAGGCGAGCATAGTCCCTGCATTTCGTGACTAAATGGTTACGGGCCGATGGCGCAATCGTAAATGTGTGATTGAGACCGCAGCTTGATGCTTCGGGCGGCCGGTGCCAACGTCAAGAGCCTATGCAATGAATTCAGATAGCCTTTTCTTTCGGACTTACACCATCGTTGTCAGATTTCCTTACACCAAAATTTATGCGGAGAGATTTATTCCGCAACCGATCGAAGCAACTCAATGAAGGTTATAATTTCGTGATTGCCTGGCCAACAATTCGCACCGCATGGCGCCTTCGGAAGTTTCCATGTTGACCAGGCCAGATCGTGTTGTCCAAAAAATATGCTGAGGGATCGATCTACAAATATGAAAAAGAAAATAATGGGCTTCTTACTGATGCTGATGCCGCCGTATGCGGGAGCCACACCCGTGACATGGCAGCTGCAAGATGTCGTGATCGGGATCGGCATAGTCGACGTGCCGACGGCATTGACCGGCACGTTTGTTTACGACGCTGATCTTAATCAGTACAGCAACGTGGACATCACTTCCCAAGCTGGCGCTGGCTGGGTGTGTCAGCAGCCTGTGACGACAACTCCATGCCTGCCCGACACGCGAAGCATGGCCGGCGAGCATTACAACTATGCCTTTGGGAGTTCCACAGTTCTGTACGCACACAATTCCTCCCACTACACGGGGACGTTGGTTGACCTTCCAATACTTGTCATGTCGTTTAGCTCAAGTCTTACCAATGCGGGTGGTTCAATCGGGACTAACGGCGAAGAAGTTGTATGTCTGTACGAGAACTGTACCTATGACGGGCGGACCGCAGTGAGTCGAGCATTCGTGTCCTACGATATTTACGATGCTTCGCATACTGTTTTATTGCTGAAGGGAACTAGCCGCGTAGTCAGCGTCAACGTACCTGAACCGGGCACCCTAGCACTCCTTGGGATCGGAATATTGGCCATAGGTAGCCTGCGTCAACGTCGTTTACCAAACAAACGCCGATAGTCGGAGCACAGCTCGCTTTTTGAGCAGGCCGATTTCAAAACAAAGACACCGACGCCCACTCTCCCACGGATAACTCCGGGGGAGAGTGGAGAAGCGGTCAAAGACCCGGCGGTTTCGACGAGAACATTCTCTCCGTATCTTCGGGAGATAACGGCACGCCAGCCGGCCTGTTCGAATGAGGCGCCGGTCGCGATCGGGGATCCGGCATTTCGATGCGTCCGCTGAAGAACGATCCCTCGACAAGCCCCACTCGCGGAGCAAAGATATTGCCGGTGACCCGGCCGGTTGCATGAACAACGACGGAGTCCGAACCGTGAAGATCGCCTTCAACGGTTCCGTCCACCGTAATCACCCGTGCGTTGATATTGCCTAGAACCGAGCCCTCCGTTCCGATCGTGACACACTGAGTGTGCTGAATCGAACCCTCGATCCGTCCTTGCAGGACAAAATCCTCCTCCGCGCTTAATTCACCCTTGAATCGCAACGTTGCGCCGAGGACGGCGATCTTACGCTCTGTTACAGGCTGAGAACCCGTTGCAAGCGCTGCCGTATTCATGCCGAACGCGGGTTGCGCGCGCATCGGTTCTGCTGCCTCAGTGCGCTGATCGAAACCTAAATTTCGCATAACAGTACCCCACATGACTTTCTGAAACACGCTGAATTCGAGATCAAGCGCCTGATGCTTCCGCTTTCACCGCAGTCGGTTGGCGATTGGGTTTGGCGTCGGTACGCGCGCCGCCTTTCTTTCCGTCCATGTCGATCGCGCCGTTGAAGTGCGACCCTTCGATGAGGCAGACGGAGGGAGCGTGGATGTTGCCGCGCAAATGGCCGGATTCATCGATACGCACGGACCGGTCCGCATGCAAGTCGCCTTCGACCGCCCCTTCGACGCGGATCACTTGGGCGCTGATGCTGGCTTTGACTTTTCCCTCCTTGCCTATCGTTACACGCTGCGTGTGCTTAATCGTGCCTTCGATGGAGCCTTGGATCAGAAGATCTTCCTCCGCCGACAACTCGCCTTTGAAGCGCAAGGTCGGCGGGAGCACCGACATCTTTTCGGATGCGGTATCGTACGGATTGCTCATGGTGTTCACCTCGGATACTCGGAATGTTTTTTTGAGACGCGCCGATCCTACTCGTCGCTCGCGGACAACTCGGTGAAAAACTTTGCGCCGCAGATCACATTTCAAGGACAAACTTCGTCGGGCAGCGCTTGGTCATCTCAATGCAATAAAAATTGCGCCGGCACGAAGCATGCTGCGGCGCGCAGCGAAGATTTTCTCTTTAGCGCACACGGAAAGTCCCTGAATGGATTTACGCAGTGTTAAACGGCTTCGCCACTGCGGCGGATCGACTTTCGGTTGCGTGGCCCACGTTGTTTTACAGTTGAAAAATATTTTTGGAAGCCGATTTGATAGTGCAGCGATAACCTACTTCATCGACCCTCAACGCAAGCGCAACAATCGCCTCAAATATTGTCGCGCGCAAACGACAAAGACTTAACGATATTTTCTCTTGAATCAATCCGAGCGATCCGTCGGAAAGGACAGGCTTCCAAACGCCTAGCGCGCTCATCCCCAGCAAGTTCCTGCGTGTTTTCTTTCGACAATGTCAGGTGATGAAAATAATTGTCCGTCGCCGCACAGATGCGCTGCAGCGCAGCCACACTATTTGGTCGTCTCGATGAGCAATCCACTACGCGGAGAACATGAATGCAGCGCACAACCAAAATGGCAGCAGTTGCATCGTTGCTTCTGTTCGGGTGCAAAGACAAACCTTCCGCTCATTCCGACAACGATGCGCCCGTCCCCGTGGTCACCGCAAAAGTCGAAACACGCGCTATACCTTCAACACTGCGCGGTCGGTAACGTCGAAGCGCGCCAGCAGCGCCGCCTCGCTCCGCTGGATGCCGTCGCGGAAGCGTGCAGCCGCCGCCCCCTTCGGCACGCTTCCCATCGCCTTCGGCATCAGTGCGAGCGGCACCTCGAGGCAACCGCTCGGTCTCGCCGTCGTTGGCGGCCTGGTGGTTTCACAACTCCTTACTCTCTACCTCACGCCCGTCTTCTACTGGACTTTCGAGGGAGTGGATCGCGAAGCGGCGTGTAAAAGAAATTGCGCCGACATCCGTTTCGCAGCCGATTTAGTGCTGATGCCGCTCGCGGATCACAGTTCGCGAACCAAGCGAACGCTAAAAGCGAAAGTCGGCATACACAGCCGCATGGTCGAAAGTAGCGATGCGGTAATCGCTACACCGACCTTAAGAAGTCTTCGACCACGACGGCGGCTGGATCAGTGCGCAAGTTGCGCGGCAACCAACTTTGGTTAGGTTCGCTGAGCGTCGTCTCCAACAATTCGTCGCGCAGCCGGCGGATCGTGATGAGTTCCGGACGCAAATCCTCCGCGATTACTTGAGACCAATCGATTGAACCCCGCGGCGACGCGCTCGAATTCATCGGGAAAGGCATTAAACCCACGAATCGCGGCGCACCTGACGACTCTCCTACGGTCGCAAGCGTAATCGGTAAGTCGCTTGCGTCGTCGATCCATTCGCGATGTGCTCGCAGGAGCAGCTGAGTCGAGTCAACCAGTGACGCAATCATCGATCCGACCCCGACCCGCATCGCAAATTCGACTTGCCCGCGAAGCGCCGGGCTCTGCGCGATAATCTGCCAAAGCCGATATCCACCCTGACCGTCCGGCGCCAACACGATGGAGCGATGGCCTGAAAAGAATCGCTGGCATCCGGAATGAAGCCGCGCCCAATTCAAAATTGCGCTCCGTCCGGTCTCGAGATCGTCGAACTTCGCCTCCGCCGGCGATTGAATGAGCCATTTTTCGCCTACGACGCCGCACCAATCGCCGTTCGGCCGTTGCTTAAGCTCGAACTGATCATTCGCAATTTCATGCAGCGTCATTCGACCTTCGACCGGCGGCCAAATCATGCCCCCCGGTAAATGCTCGTGCGGCAGCGCTGGGGCAGCATTCGTCTTCGCCCACGCGGATGCGCGCGGATCCGACGCCGGCGCCGCGACGTCGAGCGCTTCGCCTTGAATGACCTGACTGAGGCTTTGTTCGGCGATCGAGCGCACATCGCTCAGTCGTGTGTGCTTGAGTCCGGCGTCCGCTACCGATGCGAGCGAATCGCCTTCGGCGCTACGAATATCTCGCAGCAAATCCTCCGCCGAATCGATCGCCGGATCGGCATGGGTCAATTGTTGCGTACGTATCAGTTCGCGAACGCGGTCTAGCGCGAGACGGACGGCAAAGACAAACGTTTCGCGGATCCCGACACCCGCGGTCGCGACCGATTCGATCACGGCCGCACGGCTCCCTGCGTGTTCGAGACGGGCGTTGAGATCTTGCAATGTCACGGCATTGGGACGATCCCGCTTATTCGCTTGTACGACGATCCCGACGGGTGGTCCCGGCAGCGCACCAAGTACGCGCTTCAGCCCTGCGATGTAGTGCGACGTTTGATCGACGGCATCGGCGGTGCTGTCGCTCACGAATACGACGACATCCGCCGTTTCCAGGAGCTGTCGGCGCCGTGATGCGAGCGTCGCTTGACCGGGAACGCTGACGATCTGACAGCGAATGCGGCGGCCTTCGAACAAGCCGCCGGTGTAGTCGAGCCAGTCGAAGTACAGCGTGCGCCCTTCGACTTCTTCAGGCACGGCGACTTCGCCGCCCAACTTGCCGGCGAGCGAGCGCACGCTCGTTGTTTTTCCCGCCATGGGCGGCCCGTCGTAGACGACCCGAATCACGAGCGCGTCTCTTGAAAGGCTCAAGACGGCCATTTGCTTCTCTTTGAAGGACGAAACCGCGACGACATCACTGGAATCGCGGCTCCATCCGAACTGCGGAGATCGACCGGAATTAGCCGAGGGCGGTCGTGTGCTTGGCGACCGCCGACCGCAGGATCGCGAGATTCGTCGCGCTGCGATCCGCGGCCAAGTACAAGAAACTCGTCTGACCCGGCAGAATCTTGATCAAGTGAATCTGATCCGCCAGCGTGATCAGCATGTCCTCAAGCGCCATCTGGAGATTCAGCGACTTCATGATCTTGAGTTTCTGCTTCACCAGTTCGCTGTTGTACGCGCTCGCCACGGCCAAATCGAACTCGCCGCGATTGCTCTTCGCCGCCAATGTCATTCCGGACTCGAGATCGACCGCCGCCGTGGCGATCACGCCATTCACGTCGGCTTCGATCTTTGCGATCGCGTCCAGAATCGTCTTTTCGCTTGCCATAAATCTCTCCCGGCCAAAGTTTTTGTTTAGATCGCCAACTTCGATTCGGCGTCCTGGCAAACACGACGCGCCAACGCCAAATTCGCCTTACCCTTGTCGAGCACCAAATAGATGAACAGACCGGCCTTCGCCGAGACCGGGCGCAGGATGTGGTACTGCTTGCCGAGCGTGATCAAAATGTCTTCGATCTTGTCGTTCAATTTGAGGCTCGCCATCGTCTTCATCTTGGCGCGCACCACTTCCGTGTTGCCCGCTGCCGCCAGCTCGAGATCCACGCCCGTGCCCGCGCTGGCCAGCATCATGCCGCTGTTGGAATCGACGAGCGCAGCGCACATGCCGCCGTCCACCGTCAGCAAATCCGCCAATTGTTCGTTAAGTGTCGCCATAAATACCTCTCAGAGTTGAGTCGTCCACCACCACTTTGCAAACATTCGGTCCGGAGCAAGGCCTCCGAACGTAAACGAATTCGCTTCGGCTACGGCTTTCGTGCGCCCATCTCCGCGCCGATCGCGTTCCGTGTGTTGCGCGCCGCCCAGAGCACGCTGCCGAGCGTCGCGACTTTGTTGCACAACACCGTGAGCAACATCCGGCGTTGGCCGTTCGGCACGTCCATGACGAGCACCATGCCCTCGCCCGCTTCGATCACGACGTCAACGCAGTTACCGACTTTGCCTTCATGGCTCATTGCTTCCGCAAGCGCGAGTAACGAGCTCGTCATCGCCGCCAATTTTTGAACGGAAGTCGTCGGATTCACCTGCGCCGCCACTTCGAATCCGTCGACGGTTGAAATCAACGCGCCGAGCACTTCACTGCTGCTGCCGACCAACGCATTGAGATGCGGTTGGCAGACTGCCCGCTCCGGTTCGTGTCCGCGAATAGGTGCGGCGCTCATGCGGCCCCCATCAAGTTGTTCGGATTCGATTCGTCGAGCTCCGCCGCTTCAATTTGGCTAAAGAGCACGTCGAGCATCATCAATACGTCGTCGCGGCGCCGGACATCGACCGACATGATCGGCGCATCGAGCCCGAGTTCGGCAATCGCCTCGTAGTAAGCGTCGATATCCGGGGCCGGATGCGAGTCCAATCTTCCGATGCCGACGACGGCTCGTGACTGGCCGACGACGTCGCGAAATGCGCCGACGTAGTCGCGCATGTCCTGCAACGGATCGGGTCGGCTGTTATCGACGAGCACGATGACGCCGAGCGCACCATCGCTCAATATCTTCCACATGAAATTGAAGCGGGATTGACCGGGCGTTCCATACAAACGAAGGACGTCTCCCTGCGGCAGGCTCACCTCGCCGTAATCGAACGCGGCAGTCGTCGTGGTTTTCGACGCGTGCTGCGCTTCGGATGTCGCGACGTCGGTGCGCACGGGTGGAATCTCGCTAATCGCCGAGATGGCGGTTGTCTTTCCGGCGCCCATCGTTCCGGTAAAAATCAATTTGTAGTCTTTCGCGGTCATATAGATCGGTGCTATGAAGTGGCGAAATTCAGCGCCGAGCGAATGGACTGGAATAATCCTTTGTAGCGCGATTCGGTCTCTGCCAGTGTCTTTGTTGCCGTCGCTGCGGCAGCCGGGGATCGCACTGCAGCCTGCACAAGCATCAAATCGCAGAGAACGCATGCGTTGATGAATGGCCGAATCTTTTCGGCGGGTTGATCGATCGACGCCGTCATTTCGGCGACGCTCGCAAATTGACGGCCGAGTCGCGCGGCAAGACGCAAGTGATCGGCCGTATGCTCTAGGCGGCCGAAGTCGGGCCAGCGCCGCAACTTGAACTTAGAATCCGGGTTCACGGTGGAGATCAAACGGTCGCGCGGCCCGAAAATTCCGAGACGCCACATGAGCGCGCCGATCGCAATGAAAGAGCCATTCGAAGATTTCCACTGAGCGACCTCCTCCGCACTCGCTTCCCTCACCGCGACGGGCTCACCCCTATCGGACAATTCGGTGATATCGAAGGCATCCAGTTCCTTCGATTGCAACACGACTTTCATTCTCGGCGTGAACAGCAGCTCGATGGAACCGACTTTAAGGATCACGGACTTTCCCGTCGCGTCCATCGCAGCGGTGCGCAAAGCGGAAGCGAGCGCGAACACGGAATTTTCTTTGTCGTGAGCGGTGCTGGAAACCTGGCTATTAGCGCTTCTGGTCAGAACGAATGACACGTGCTCATCTGCCATGCCAGCGCTTTGCTCTGGAACCACATCGGTTATTTGCTCTGAAATCGAATTCAGTAGCGAGAGGAATTCCGTCGGATTCACGGGATCGCGAATGGTGGGCAGGGATGACGTTTTCGCGTCATCGTCTTTCACCAGCAAGGCGCAACGAGTTCCGCCAGTTGACTGCTTGCGCTTGAGCGCCAGCGCAGTCAGGGCGGAATTCGGCTCGCAAATCGCCAAGTCAGCGTCGCCGCCCTGGCTGTAAGACCAGTTGTCGACGGTCATGTTCTTGACCACTTCGAGCATGGACTTGAGCCGCAGTTCGGCACGAACCGGCAAGCCGATGCTCGTCAAAGTCAAATTGCGCGCCGCCATTCAATCCTCGTTTCGTCTCCGTCGGTCCAACGTTACGTCGCGATCGCCTTCGAAGCCTCGGGCGGCCACATGCAATAACCGAAAAAAAGACCGGCTTTCAAAGGGAGAAGGCCATGAGTCGCGACATAGGACGACGGCGGAGTGGCGTTCGGGTTCTCTCGAACCTCGAACTATCGCCGTCGAATCGATGTCGTGTTTTTAAAAGTAGTCGACTTGCAGATTTCTTAACTGTGATCGGCGACGCAGTTCGCCCGCGTATAAATTCTCCCAACCGAATATGAGGGAACGTCGGACGAAAAAAGGCCTGCCGATGTCGCGCCGCCTTCCCGTCAACAAAATCGTGGAATCTTTTTGTTGAAGCTCCGATGAGGGAATGCCGATGCGCATATCGCTCGATGTCTCCGCATCTTGCATTCGGCAAGCTTCTTATCGCGCCGGCGTCGCGGCGATACTATGAGGGCAGGATGAAATTATCGTCGCTGATCTTGATCAATGCGCGTTCGAGAATCGGTGCCGCCACGAAACTCGGCGTGGATCATTTGCGTCGAACCGGCGTTCGTCCAATTCCGGAATTGCAGCTAGGGGATTCTTAAGGCAACTTAAGTCACCTTCATGAAAGGATTGCAGCGCAAGGAATACATAACGCGTCGCCGCATCAACAATCGCGCGTCAATTCAACCTGAACGAACCCGGCGGAGCAAGACTTGCGCGAGGATCGATTAAATCGCGATACATGCTGTAGGCGATACTCGCTGCGGTCACGATGTTCACTTGCGTCTGAAAGTCGGTTATCAAATCGAGCGATCGGCGGAATTCCCAGAGATCCTGCTTACGCTCTCCGCCGTCGCGAAGGTACAACGTTGCTTTTCCGCCGAGCTTCAATTCGCGATCGAGGTTCGTCGCAATGAGAGGGCCGGCATAGGCGACAGTTTCTTCCAGCACGTAAAGCACGCCAAGCAACCCCGCCGAATAGACACTATTTACGCGCGTCATGTAGTCGATTATCTCTTTCGCCTTCAGCGGCAACGGCTGCTTCGGGGGCACGCCGGTCAATTCACGAAGATCCGCTTCCAGAAGATGCGCCTTACGGCGAGCGGAAGTGACGTACTTGCGGACGGCGAAAATCTTTTCTTCGTTATTGGCCAGATTGCGGACGCGAAATTCACCGTCGAGAGAGTCGAAGAACCCCTCGAGCGCCTGCCGAATTGCCCAGTTCGCATACAGTTGAGAAACATACTGTTCGCGCGTGGCTTGACCGAGCCACAGCACGTGATAACCGTAGGAATTGAGAATGTCGTTGCGAGCTTCTCGGGAAGCGTTCCGCAGGGCTTTTGAAACCCGCGCCTTCGCCTCACCGTGTACTCGATCTACGCTTTCCGATTCCGCAACCTTGCCGCTCATTTCCGCAACCACTCCCGCACGAGCCACAATCAGCTATTGCACTGGAGTCTTGCACGGGACACTCGGAGCGATAAATCAGGGCACGAAGAAATTGGCGTTCGCGTCGAATAATCTGTCAACTTGTGCCGGCCCGTGGTGGCCCGAATCGACCTGCGTCACGGTGAAATTACATTCTGTAAGACCGTAGCACCCGAGCTCGCGAGACTCCGCATCGCTCAAAATCGGGGCACCTGTAGGGAGTCCGGTTACACTATCGGGAAACCTCGACCATATACCCCTTCTTCTGCAACGCGGCCAACAGACCGTCCGTGGAAAGAATCTCGTTGATATCAAGTACGGCAAACGTCCTGTCGTTGTTAGTTAAAGCATCCTCCGCGGCCAATAGCCACTTTTCGCGGCTGCGTCTCTCTAAGTCCCCAATTTCAGCAGCGACGGATGGAGCACGACATGGACCGCGAAGGCTCTGCAGCGCGAGGTCATTCTTCAATGCCGCTGCGTGACGGATAAGCTCATCGGCGTCGCCTTGCGCCCATGCGTTGGCTCGTTTTTTTGCGGATTCAAAATCGTTCTCGAAATAAACAACCTTGGACGCAAAGCAGGTCACCTCGAATTCCCGATGGCTGGCGGAATTCACTGCGGCGACCATTTCCTCTCCCAGCGCCTTCACTTCATTGGCTTTCAGCTTATCGACGACCACCTGACTGGTGCTTATGCGGCGTATTGCCGTGTTGCGTTCGAGCCATTTATGCAAGCTATTCATGATCACTGCCGGCGATGAAAAGTTAGCGTAGCTCAGCTGCTCCAAATTTTCGGCAGCTAGAATTTTCCTCTGCATTCTTTTCCCGGCTTCCCTGGCCGTGAGCTTGTCGATCTTCTTGTCGTTCGGAAAGTAAAGCGCTTTCAGCCTCAGGAAGCGTTGGTACAGATCCGGAGGAAGAATATCTGCGAGTCTTTTTCCTTCCTGCAGCTTAGTCGTTTTGTTGTACGTGCCGAGGAGCCTTACGATGGTAATCGGATTCGACGTCGATGTAATGTGCATGGCGTACGGCATGGCAATGTACGCTTGCGACTCGGCGATCAGCCTCTCCACCCTTTCCGATTCCCATTCCATCTTCTTCGGATACAAATTGACGAGCGGGAGAATCCACAGGACGTGCTCACCGTTGGTGACTTTCCAAAGCGGCGGACCAGGACGAACTCCGGTCACTACGACTTCTTCAAGTACTATTGGAGTATCGGCGTGGTTGATCTGAGCGAAGGCCGTCGATTGAACAATCGCGATTGCTATTGATACGGATACCTTAAGAAACCTAAACATGACGACAAGATGACTGGCGGGTTTAAAGACTGCCTTCTGAGACGACGACAGTGATGGATTAGTTCCACAAAGCCCGCACGACTTCCCGTACGCCGCGCTCACACCTATAAAGCCGAGCAATTTCCTTTAGCAGGTCCGACAACAATCGGCCCTTTTTCCGCACATTCGTCTCAACACTCGCGAGGCCAGGAGGACGAATCCTCCCGCCGAAGTTCCGCCAATGAAATACCAAATCGCGGTTCCGATGCATACGGGGCACATAGGTCCACCTTCCCAAATGAAAATGCCCTTAGCTTTTCGCGTATTCGTCGTGACGGCGCCACCACGGACCTTGCTCATTGCGGCCTTTCGGCGCGCGATCGAGCCATTGATACATTCCCCAGAGGCCGTCCAGTCCGCGCGCGTAGGTTGAATACGTGTGATAAACGATGCCGTCTTGAAGTGCGAACGTGCTTACCCCGGGTCGCTCACGCGTGTAGGTGGGGGCGTCGGTGCCGCAGCTTTTCGCATGGTCCCGAACGATTGTCGGTACTTCGGTGGTCTCGTCCATCGGATGGCCGCTACGTGAGTAGTTGTATTCGATGAGACCTTGGTGCTGTTGTTCCTCGCTGAACCACACATTGAAGTCGGCGTTGAAGTCGGAGCCGAATGAAGACGCCCAGGGGAATATCCAGCCCATTCTTCGCTTGTAGGCCAGCAACTGCTTGAGGGGAGCACGCGACACCGCAGAAAACGCTACGTCGTGATTATCGAGATGCACCGCGATGCCGTTAAATCCGTCCGCAATCGCCGAACAAGAGGGACATCCCGCCGTGTAGTCGGGCCCGAACATGAAGTGATAGATGACAAGCTGAGAACGACCGCGAAACAGATCGGCCAGCGTTGCCGGACCATTCCCGCCGGTAAATTCCGTATCGAACTCATAAGACTTGTCGATTCGAACCCACGGCAGCGCTTGGCGTTGCTGCGCCAGTTCGTCGCTGCGACGCGTGAGTTCTTTCTCGGCTTTCAGCAAGTCGAGTCGCTTGGCAAGCCAGGCTTGCCGCGTACCGATAATTGGCTTGATTGTGGGTGTCGTCATGATTGTCACTCCAAGTTGCATCTCATGTGATTGAGGGTGCGCTAAAGTAGTCCACGTTCGAATCTGGGTGGGAGTGACAAATTTGGCGGGATTTCCATGGACTCGCTGATTACGGCCGCGGCCCGTGCGCTCGCTCAAGGCGACCCGCTCGGCGCGTTGAAGCGCGTTGCGCTCCGCGACGATGCACCCGCGCTCGCCTTGCGCGGCATCGCGATGGCGCAACTCGGGGATTTCGCTCGTGCAAAAACGCTGCTGCGTCGCGCCGCGCGAGCCTTCGGCGCAAGGGAATCTCTGGCGCGTGCGCGATGCATCGTCGCTGAAGCGGAAATCGCTCTCGCTTCCCGAGATCTTGCTTGGCCAGTCAAAGCGCTCGATGCCGCACGCGCCGTTCTTGAATCTCACGGCGACCAAGTCAATGCCGCGCATGCGCAGCAGCTTAAGATTCGTCGGCTCGTTCTGATTGGACGGCTCGACGAGGCCGAGCGACTACTGGGCACATTTAAAACAGCGCAACTTTCTTTCGCGCTAAGAGCCGCGCATGAACTCATGGCATTTGGAATTTCGGTTCGACGCTTGCGAACCCAGCAAGCACGAACCGCGCTTGATTGGGCGCAAGCGGCCGCGCATGCTGCCGGCATTCCGGCGCTGATTGCCGAAGCGAACAGCGCATCGCAGGTTCTCCAAGTTCCCACAGCGCGACTGATTGCTCGCGGCGTCCATCGTTTGCTCCTTCTTCATGAAGTCGAAATGCTGTTCGCGTCGAAAACACTCATCGTAGATGCCTGCCGGAATGTCGTACGCGATGGCGGCACAATCATTTCGCTTGCCCGTCGGCCCGTATTGTTCGCGCTAATCCGCGAACTCGCCGAAACTTGGCCGCAAGACGTGCAGAGAAACGTTCTCATCGCCCGCGTATTTCGAACCAAGCGTCCCGATGAATCGCATCGTGCGCGATTGCGAGTCGAAATCGGCCGGCTCCGTGCGGCGATCAAAAAAATTGCAAGCGTGAACGCGACCAAGGAGGGATTCGTGCTGGTATCGCGGCACTCGAAGCAAGTCGCCGTGCTGGCTCGTCCTATCGACGATGCCCACGCGGCGGTGCTCGCTTTGCTCGCCGATGGCGAATCGTGGTCGAGTTCAGCCGTTGCTCTCGCACTCGGAGCAAGCCAGCGCTCTGTGCAACGCGCGCTTGAACTACTCGGCAAGGAAGGAAAAGTGCAGACCCTCGGCCTTGGCAGAGCACGCCGGTGGATCACGGCACCGCTGCCCGGATTCGCGACGACTTTGTTACTCCCTGCGCCGCTCCCGATTGGCTAAGATGAAAGCGTGAATTGAGATGCTTAGTCGATTGAGGAAGCAACCATGAAACGATCCAAAGCCAACGTTGTGCGCGAATTCGATTCTTTCCCGGGTGTCGACAAAGTGCACGGCGTTACGTACGACGGACAACAAGTGTGGATAGCGACAGGAGGAAAACTGCTCGCGATCGATCCAGCGAACGGCAAAGCGAAACGCGACATCGACGTATCCGCGCACGCAGGCACCGCTTTCGATGGCCGATATCTTTACCAAATCGCCGAGAGCCGCATTCAGAAAATAGATCCCGATACGGGACGCGTTCTTGCAACGATCCCGGCGCCGGGCAAGGGCGGCGATTCCGGACTCACGTGGGCGGAAGGCACGCTGTGGGTCGGCCACTATCGCGAACGCAAAATTTTTCAAGTCGATCCAAACACCGGCGCGATTCTGCGAACGCTCGAATCCAACCGCTTCGTCACCGGCGTCACCTGGCTCGATAGCGAGCTTTGGCACGGGACCTGGGAAGGCGATACGAGCACGCTGCGAAGAATCAACGAACGCACGGGCGAGGTGTTGGAAGAACTCGAAATGCCTGCCGGCATGATGGTCTCCGGCGTCGAATCCGACGGCGTGAATCAATTCTTCTGCGGCGGCGGTGGAAGCGGAAAGTTGCGAGTGGTGAAGCGGAAGTAACTGAACCGACTATCGAGACTTCCGTCAAACAAAAACACGGAATATATAGTCGCTGCGGGCGACGCCTTATCTTGCTCTCGCTTCCTCGGGGACAGCCAGCCAAGAATCACCATCCCTGACGTAACCAGTTCCTCACTCCTCAATTAGCTACGCAAACATCCAGAAATAGATAGATCTCCACAGTTCAGTCATTGTGTGTGCTAGATTAGCTCGGCGGCGTAACGGAAAACGCCATGAAGGAAATAACAATGTCGAACATAATAAATCTGCGATTCAGCGCAATCGCATCGTCTGCACTTCTAATCAGTGCTCGTGGCAGTGGCAGCGGCGGTTCCAATAGTCCGCCGACGCCAGCGCAATCACCTTCGATGCGACTTCGCCGATTAGGCGGTCAACTCATCGGCCAAGTCATCGGCCAACTCATCGAATAGAGCCGATCGAATAATTCACGTCGCTTGTAACGGGACTATCCCGATACGTTAGACGTCGATGCGTTTTGGATCGGGGACTTCAATGTCGCCGGCAAACGCATCGGCCCGACGTTGATATCGACCATGCCTTCAGCAGTAGAACAGTTGCTCCTATTTTGGGCCGAAATCGCGCGGAGCCCAAGGCAGGTAGGTTCCCTCATTCCTTCGGGGCAGCCGCTTGGCCGCGCCATGACGGATGCGGTGACCGATGCGCCGCCGGGCTACGTGGTGGAGATTGGAGCGGGCACAGGAGCTATCACGGAATCGCTGGCAGCCATACGCTTCGAGTTCGACGCGTTTACCGTCATCGAAAGATCGCCAAGCCTGACCGCTGCATTGATGCGGCGATTCCCGCGGCTAGAAATTATCGCAGGCTGCGCTTCAATGCTATTGGATATGTCCTTTCCCAAGGATCGGCCTCTAACCGTCGTGTCGTCAATTCCATTTCGCTCTCTACCGCAAGCCGAACTCCATCATATGGAGCGAGTGATCGCTGCGCTCTCGCGTCACGAAGGCGGATTTCGCTTCATTCAATACAGCTATTCTTTAGGTGCCCCATTTAGAAATCCTGCGCCGGATTTCACGTGGCGTCGACTAAAAACCATATTCGCAAACGTCCCACCCGCAACAGTTTGGGTGCTGCAAAAGGAACTTGCCCTCAATGAAATGGAAATTTGATCGTAGCGTGCGACTGTGGCCGAGGATTCACGCGCGGGTAGCATTAGCGACAGCCATCCTCGCGCCCATGTGCATTTGGGGAATAACAAACGCACAGCTCGCCCGACCGTGGAGTGTCGCCATCTGGGGGTTATGCACCGCCTTGTTTGCCGCCAGTTTGCCGAAACGATTTGCCCGATGGTGCGCCTGGACACAGTTAGTGATGCTACCGATGACGATGGGATGGATCGGTGCGGTCGCCGTTTCCGGTGCCGGACCTTCAGTTGCATCGACGGCCTCGATTACGGCAGGTGCGTTTCGGGAAGTCTTAACGGCGGCATTGCTGGCAATCTACATACCGGCCTTCACCATCGTCGTGCTGTTAACGCTTGTTTGCTGCGTGTGGGCAATTCGTTCGACGTCCTGCATGCCTTCCCGATTTCCAAAATGGGCCGCTCCTTTCCCCATCGTAACGATAGCGATGCTCTCCACTACCGCGATGGACGCCATGGGCTTTCCTAGCCTATCGCGCCTAGCCTCACCTGAATCGAAGGTGTCTGTACCTTGGCTGTCTCATCTCGAAGTGATCAAAGAAGAGGTGAGCCTTTTTTTGGACCGGCTGGCTTCGGGGGAATCTGCCGCGGGACCCGTGACTCGAAATGCCGAAACGGCGCCCAAACTTTTCGACGCAGAGCCCGGAATCGCTGTTTTCATAGTGGGCGAATCGTTGCGCGCCGACGCCATGCTGCAGCCCCATCGCAACGTTTGGTCGGACCAACTCCTAAAGCGATTGCAAGAGGGTCTTGGAGTGCGGTTACCCGACGCATGCGCGGGAGGTAACGCGACCTTCATTTCGGTACCGCGATTGATGACCGGCGCTGCGGTCGACGATCAGAAGGGCGCTGCCGAAATGCCGACCGTTCTTGCCCTCGCGCACGCAGCCGGCGCCAAGACCGCTTATATCAACAATCATGAAGTATGGGTGGTACCGGAAGTCGGACATGACTTGCTGCTGAAGACCTCGTCCATGCAGATCAATACGTACGACGATGTCGCGATCTCCGCCATGTCCGACTTCTTGACGCGCACCTCGTCAACCAGCAAAGCAGTGATGCTGCACTTGTACGGGCAACATTTTAATTATGAAGACCGCTATCCACAGCGTCTTTTCCCACCCGAACCCGAAGGGCTAAGCGACGATACCTTGCTCGAACTTCGTTATTCGCGCGCGGCCGAAAGCGGTGCTCGAATGCTGATGTTAGCAGCACAAGTTCTCGACGAACAAAAGGTTCCTGCGTTTTTAGTTTTCACCAGCGACCACGGCGAAAACCTGCCGTCGGACAACACCGGCAAGCGCCTGCATGCAGGTGCTTGGGTCGGCCGCAATGACACTCAAGTTCCCGTGCTCATCCTCTGGAATGCTTCGTTTGCCGCCGCTAATAGACAAAAGCAACTTGAACCGTTGATTCATGCCCAAGGCCTTATTGCGCATCGCGACGTAGCCAATGCATGGCTGCAACTCGTCGGCATGCGGGCGGCGCTCACGGTCACTAGCGACCCTAAAACATACGGAGCGTCCGGCGTGTCGACGCAACACGGGATGACTGTGCCGTGCGCACAGTTACGGCCCTGATATTCGAATGCGGGCCGCGACTTAAAAGCAAAACCAAATTTACTCACGGCTCTCCTGCCAATGCCGAACCGGTCACGACTGCCTGTACGAACACAATCCGTAGCGGTGTTTGCTTATTCGCATATTTCACATGGCCGAGAAAGCACGATCTGACCTGCTCAAATAAACGAATAAGCGAACACCGGTCCCGAGGATTCCCTCAATCTATACATCTCGGCAATCTGACGATAAACATGCTGCCGGCGCCAGGACCGTCGCTCTTAGCAGTAATGATGCCGCCGTGAAGCTCGACGAGACGGCGAACAAGAGCGAGGCCTATGCCTAGACCGCCTTTGGTTTTGTAGTCGCCCGCGCCGACTTGGACGAACAGATCGAAGATGCGCGACAGGTCCTCGGCGGCGATGCCGGTTCCGCGGTCGCTGACGATGATCTCAGCGGTCTCGGGAAGCGCGCGAAGAGAAAGATGGATAGCCGCATTCTGCGGAGAGTATTTAGAGCTATTTGAAAGTAAATTGCCGATCACTTGCGTGAGGCGCACGAGATCGCCGTCGACATAAATCGGTTCCGCCGGCGAATCCACGGCAAATGTTTGCTCAGCTGCATTAATAAGGGGCTGCACAACCTCGACTGCATCGCGAACGGCGTCGCGAAGATCAAGCTTCTTGCGACGCAATTCGATGCGATTCATTCGAATGCGGCTGACATCGACGAGGTCGTCGACAAGGCGCGCGAGCTGGATAATTTGCCGCTGCATGATGGCACGCGCGCGATTCAGGACCTCATCGTCGACCTTCATCCGTTCGAAGATGCTTAGCGCGTTCTTGATTGGAAATAGCGGATTACGAAGTTCGTGCGCGAGCACAGCCAGGAACTCGTCTTTCTTGCGATCCGCTTCGCGCAATTCCTGTTCGGCGCGCTTTTGATCATCGATGTCCACTGTGCTGCCCACCCACCATAACACCTCGCCGTGCGCGTCCAGCACCGGGGCGCCATTCGTCAGAAACCAACGATAGCTGTCGTCGCTCGCGCGCTTCATGCGCAGTTCGCAGGAATACATTTTCTTCTGTTGTGCGGCGTTGCTTATGACTTCGCGGACATGCATCAGCTCGTCGTCCGGCACGATGGCGTCCATGGTCTCGAAGTTCGCGTCGTCGTATCCGGTGTACTCTTTCCAGCGCGAATTGATGTATTCCGTGCCGCCGCCGGGCTTGCTCACGTAAACGATATGCGGCATCACATCGGCAATGCGCCGGAAGCGCTGCTCGCTTTCGCGCAATTCGTGCTCGGTTCTCTCGCGAGCGGCGATTTCATTACGCAGTCGCTCGTTGGCGGCAAGCAGGTCGGCGGTGCGCGCGTCCACTTCGCGCTGCAATTGCGTCGAAGTGCGCAGGGTCATGGCGCGCGGCATTACCCAAATGAGCGCGATGGCAGTGGTAATGGAGACAATGCCGGTAGCAAGCTTGATGAATCCATCCAAACGATAATTCGGGTGCCACACCGTCCAGATGGCCATCACATGCGTTGTGCCGCAGAGGAAAATGAAAGACGCGAACAGATAGGGAATCCAGGGAAACGGCAACTCGTTGCGACGGCGTCGCGTGAAATGCCCAAGCACGGCGGGAATGGCGAAATACGATGCCGCGATCAGCGCGTCCGAACCGACATTCAGCCAGAGCACATCGGGAAGCCAGAGATAACACATGCCGTGAGGCATGAAATTGTCGGAGCCAAACAGCCACTGGATAAGTGAATTCATAGGCAGCCTTTCTTGCGCTACAAGCCAACGAACGCGACGGCATCTCACATACGCTCGGATGGCGCCGGGTCACGAGGGCTTCGGCACCGCTCAATCGTGCAGGGTCTAGCTGCCAGACTCTACATGGCGAGTAAAATTGGTCAATATGGCTTGAACCTATCTCAAAATCGAAAACAGCTTCGATGTGCCCTGGTTCGGGAGTCTTTTTCGGAACCGCCGTAAATACGTCCCTGTAGGCTCGCTCTCGAAGGTTACACGTACGTTTACGCCCGCGGGGCTATCGGTAAACTCAACCTGCGCCGTGCGCTCGCCGAAAGAGCATTCGATCAGCTTGTGCTTCACGAGCTTCGTATAGGCACCGGCAAAATCAAATCCCACGCTCGTCGTTCGCCTCCATGCGAGGGGAGAATGCGCCGCCTACTCGCAAATCCACGGCGGAAGCAGCATTCCACTGCTTAATGTCGTGGCACAGAAATGCCCCCACCCGTACCCTCCCCCGCAGGCGGAGGACGAAAAGCAAAACCCCGCCAATCTTTCGGCTGACAGGGTTTAGGGAGAGGGAGTGAGAGCGAAGTGTCCCGTCCTCCATGTAACATCCACATAATAATGAGCTTAGAGACGGGGGGATAAATGGCAGACGCGTTTGAAGGGGGAGCAGTCGGTTTTGCGAAGCCGCGTAAAATTGCATTCTGGCCGCTGCCTCCAGTCGTATGGCTGGTATTCGCGGTCACCTTCCTGCTGTATTTCAACGGGACGCTAAATCATTTCTACGTCTACGGGAGCAGCACCGATCCTCTCTGGTTCGCCGGTGTGCTGTGGCATGGAGACTTGGCCCTCCATGGCCCTCCCGGCATCGACGAACGTCCTTTCTACTTCGTGCATGTCACACCGCTTTTGACGCTGCCTGCCTTGCTGAGCCACTTGCTTCCGTTCAGCCCACAGGAATGGCTCGCGCTCGTATTCGGTTTCATGCACGCCTTCACTACTGCAGCGCTTGCCTGGTGCGTTTACATGGCGGCTGGCCCGGACATCGCAAGCAGGGGTCTGGCACAATTGCTCGCCGGCGCGATCGGCGCCGCGTTCGCCGTTTGCGCACTGCAAGCCCAATTCATGGGTTTGCCGCACTTCGAGATCATCCTGCCGGGGTTGCTCATCGCGTTTTTCGCCGCGCTGGCCCTGCGCCGCATGCGGGCCGCCGTCGTATTGTTCATCCTGCTGCTCGGCTCACGCGAAGATGCGGGTTTGCATGCCGTATCCTTCCTCGCGCCGTTGATCGTGCTCGTGCGCTGGCGCCAGGGACGTTGGTTGCGCCCGGAGTTGTACTTCGCAGCGGCTGGACTCTTGGTACCCTTCCTGGTGATCGTGGTACTGCCGCACTTCACCTCGTACCACCAATCCTTGTTCTACGAACACTACGTCGGCTCTCCGCCGTTCGCGCAGATCACGGCCTATCAAATCCAGGAACGCGCAAAGGTTCTAGCGCTGCAAAGCATTCACATCTGGGGACCCTTGGCGGCGCTGTTGCTGGCCGGCCTTGCGCGTCGCGACTGGCTGACCATCGTCGGCGGCGTTGCTGTGCTTCCTTGGGTGATACTGCACACTTTTTTCGGCACTCACCAGACGATATGGTCGATGGGTTACTACTACGCCTTTCCGGTGCTGGCGGCGATGGCATGGCCGAGCCTGATGCGTTTATATCGCAGCGGACCTTCGCAACTGCGCGGCTCCGACGCACAGTGGCTCGTGCTGCAGGGTCTCGTCGTGCTGCTCGCATCGACGCCGACGCTGGGCAAAGATCTGCCTTTCTACGGCAGCCGCTACGAATACATGAGCTTTGCGGCGCCTACGTCGCTGGCGCGCATGCACGGTTACCACGCCTTTGAAACCGTGTTGCCATCGGGTAAGCCGGCGCTCGGTATCGTGGCCGCGAATCTTGCGGCGGTGGGGCTCGACCCTTTCACGCTGCGGCGCGAGGAATGGCTGGAGGGCTTACCCACCGACAATGCCGACTCAGTCTCGCACATCGACACCGTGCTGCTTTTCGCCGGACCGTACGCGTGTCCGCAATTCGATACGCTGCTCGCGACCATGAAGCTGCCCTTCGCCTACACAGTGCCCGGTACGCGCATCCACATGCGGACGCGCATACCCGCTGCCCAGCTTGCCGCTTTCGACAACGTGTTGGTTGCGGAACAACCACGCGCGGAAAATTGCGGAGACCCGCTCAGAAAGGAAGGGGCACGCTGATGCCTCCTATCACCCCTATCATCCCTATTAGGGACTTTCTGCGGCTGCTGCGACCCAAGCAGTGGATCAAGAATGGCTTCGTGCTGGCGCCGCTCGTTTTCTCTGGAGAATTTCAGTCACCGCCGGCGATTGCTGCCGCGCTATATGCTGCCTTCCTGTTTTGTCTTGCTGCGTCGAGCGTGTATATCGTCAATGACATCCGCGACGTGGAGCACGATCGTAAGAACCCGAAGAAAGCGCACAGCCGACCACTGGCTTCCGGCACGATATCGGTACGCGGGGCTGTCGTGTTACTGGTGTTCGTATATTTGCTACTGGCTGCTGGCCTGTTCTTCATGCCAGAGATCGCGCTAGCAGTGGCCGGTTACATCGTACTGAACTATCTCTACACCTTCCGCCTTAAGCACGAGCCTGTTCTGGACATCTTTTCGGTCGCGATCGGTTTCGTGCTGCGCATCTATGTTGGCGCCTACGCATTGAACGTCCCCGTGTCTTCGTGGATGTTCGTAACAACGCTCGCGCTGGCGCTGTATCTCGCGTCGCTGAAGCGCCGGCAGGAACTCAACCAAGGCGCTAGCGAAAGCCGCCGCGTGCTGGAACGCTACTCGGTGGCGCTGATGGATCGTTACGCCGAAATCTCCGCCACCGGCGCGTTGGTGTTCTATAGCATGTTCGTCATGTCCACACGGCCGAAACTCGTCATCACCGTCCCGCTCGTATTGTTCGGACTGTTCCGTTACTGGTACGTCGTGGAGAAACTCCATGGCGGCGACTCCCCCACCGACGCCCTGCTCGAAGATAGGCAGTTACTATGCACGGTGCTGCTGTGGGTAGGCGCCTGTGTGTGGGCATTGTGGAAATAAAGAGAGCAACGATATGACGGGCGTGGATTATTCCTACTTGCTGACGCCGCTGCTGGCATGGCTGGTGGCGGGTTCACTGAAATTTCTGATCAACACCATACGCACGGGCCAGCCGGCCTTCGTCCTCATCGGTTACGGCGGTTTGCCCAGCACGCACAGCGCAATCGTCAGCAGCACTGCGGCATTACTTGCCTTCCGCGAAGGCATCCATCATCCGGCCTTCGGCGTGGCCATCACTGTATTGCTCATCGTCATCCTCGACGCCGGCAGCCTACGCCGGCAAATAGGACATCACGCCTCTGCACTCAACCGCCTGCTGGACTCCGATCCGAAACACCCGCGCCTGCGCGAACGGATGGGGCACAGTCTCGTCGAGATCGCGGCGGGAATCCTCACCGGAATTGCGGTGGCGGCAGTCGTCGATATGGGAGTCGATAGAGGCATCTTCATCTGGTAAGTCCTAACTGGACCGCCATCAAGTTGTCAGCAAAGTAGAGCCCATCTCATCGCCGTTCGTGACCGAGACGGAAACGAATTTTGTTCGGCGCAATTGAATGAGCAAGGGGCGCGACGATGGCCAGCTTTTTGCGACCCGCGGCGACGCCCACTCGCCTATCCTCCAGAGCCCAAGTAAATACAATAAGGCGCGATCACGAACGATGATGAGATAGGTTCTCGTTCGCTTCCGTGGCTTATCGCGCCAATGCCCTTGCGCCTTTACATGGACTTCCAGAATGAAAGTAGTCGTACGGAAGAATCTGTAAGCGATCTGTGACACCTGGAATGCAATACTTGTGTGTCGAGTTAGCCACGGGCTGTAACGCAGTGCCGTATTCATACTTTGAACTACGAGGATTGCAATATGCATGGTTTCCCAGCGGCACGGCAGCGTGCCACGCGTTATATCTTCGACACGATCTTGGCTCCAATAAAAGATCGGTCATGGCCCTCCGTCATCGCGACGACGGTCGGCATCGTCGTTTCCTGTTTGGGCTCTCCCGCGATGGCAGTGCCGGTCGATGTCGTCATCGAACCGACGGCCGACGCCTACACCCAACAAAACACGCCCACAACAAATTACGGCACCGAGACAACGGTCTTAGTTCGCCAGGATGCCGCGAATGCGTTGACGCGTGCCGGCTACTTTGAATTTAATTTGGGTAATGTGTTTGCGCTTAACGGCACGGTTACTGCCGCGCGGCTGGAAGTATTCGGCTCGCACGATCAAGGCGGCACCGGAGTGACGATTAAAGCAATTGGCGGCATCCCCGCCCCCAATCAGCCGCTGGTATGGAGTGAAACGTCACTCAACTTTAACAATGCGCAAACACTGACGGGCGTGGATTTATCCGGACCGACGTTATCGACCACGGTTGTGTCGCCACCTCCGGCGAAGCTCTATAGCTGGGACGTGAAGTCGTTCGTCGCTGCGCATGTGAACGCTCATAGTCACGTTACTGTCGCGCTGGCTTATACCGCTCCTAACACGTATCGCTCGACGTTCAATTCAAAGGAAGCAGCTGCAAATAAACCACGATTGGTCGTGACTGTAGATATTCCGCCGCCTACGACAATCACCCTCTCACCGGTTGCCGATACTTATACGCAACAAAATACGCCGACCACTAACTACGGCATACAACCTGCCGTATTGATTCGTCAGGATGTCGCGAATGCGCTGACACGAGGCGGCTATTTTGAGTTTGACCTGTCCGGCTTGCCCAGCGGCATGATCGTGGACGCCAAATTAAAATTATTTGGTTCGCAGGATCAGGGTGGGACAGGAACAACCATCATGGCGGTCGGCGGCACTGCAAATACTCCCTGGAGCGAAACAGCGCTAAATTACAACAATGCGCAAGCTCTAACGGGCTTAAGTTTGGCGGGGCCTGCGTTATCGATGGTATCCGTGATGCCGCCGCCCGCGAAGTTCTATGACTGGGACGTGAAGTCGTACATTATTTCCCGTCGTTATTCGGGTACCGGCACCATTGGCCTGGGTTATACAGATGCCAATACATATCGTTCCACATTCAACTCCAAAGAAGCAGCTACCAATAAGCCGCAATTGGTCGTATCGATTGATACCCGAATTCCGCCGCCGCAACCGCCACAGTTGCCGCCGGATCAGCTGCCCGGCTCTTGTCCAAATGGATACGTCGTGCAGCCGGGACTCAATACCAACTTTCTAAGTGGAGGCGTCAATCGCGCCTTCGTTCTAAATCTGCCGACTGATGTCAGCACCCGCCGCCCTGTGTGGGTACCTTTGACGGGTCCTGTGGAATCCACCAACGAAAACCTCGACGCGCGCGGCGGTAACCGCTTAATGACGTCCGAAGGATTCATCGTGATCGGCCCGGTGCGTAAGTGCGCCGGTCAAGATCCGAATGGCGCCAGCACCAGCGTGAGTGGCGGTGCTTGCAATCAAGCAGGCAGCGGCGGCTGGGTTTGGAACGCGTGGAATGACGGTCGCGTGTTCGGCGTGGTTGGCGATGTCTGGAAAACCAATGAAGGAGATGACTCCAGATTTCTCGAAGCGGTGGTTCGCTGCGTGGCGAATACCTATCTGGTGGACGGCAAACGAATTTTCCTGGGCGGCATTCTCAACGGCGGGACGATGACCAATCGCGCACTCGCGTTCAACTCCGACTTCTGGGCCGGCGGCGAACCGATCTCGGGCGAGTGGTACGTCACCAAGGATGACGGCACTTCGTATACAACTACGCAGACTCCGGATGACTTCACGGCGCGCCGCGCAGCGGTAGCCGCCAATCCGACCAAGATTTTCCAAGGTCGAGTAGGACCTTATCCTCTGTATAACACCCTGGGAAATACTGAGCAGTTATCGCCGATGATCGTGATCACTCTATGGGGCGGACCGAACGATATGTATAACTGCGGTGGGGTTGTATGCATCGACAATCGTCAGTCCACGCAGGCCGGTTCGAACTATTTCAGCGCGCAACCGAATGTCGTGCATGTCGCGTGTTCAAGCCATCATGGACTCCAATGGCCCACTATCAAGCGCGATGCCTGGAATCGCTGGGTGCTGCGCACGCTGGCCTCCCATCCGAAAGGCACGCCTAAATCTGCATTCGTATTGCCGCCCATGACGATGAATGTCAATGGCACGACCGTCGATCTTTCCACGGACTACAACTGCGTAGTGGGACCTTATACGGATCACTACTGAGGCAGTTGATTGCGACGCTGTTCGAAGAGGGCTGCAGAACGCAGCCCTCTTTGAGACGCAATTAGAACTGCCAGATAACCCCTGCCGAAAAACTTCGCAATTCCAAATCACCGACCACTTCGATCACGTCGTACTCAGCGCGTAATTTGAGGCTGTCGCTCAACTTATAATTGGCGCCGACTCCATAGGAAAGGCCGCTTCCGCTGATGTAATCCGTCGTTGTCGTTACTAATGACGGAGCCACGGATTCAGTGACATCTTCGATCTTCCAAAGACCGAATCCCACTTTCCCGAGCACGTCGAATCGATCGCCTACCGGAAAGGCAGCGACGACATTAAATGCGAATGCGCTCACATCGGCGTTGGACGCTATGCTGCCGGCCGATCCGCTCATGCTTCGCTGAATTGATATTTTGTCGATGTATGACAGTTCGGCGGCCACCCGGCGAGTGAGCTTGTAACCCGCAATGAATTTCAGGCCATCGTCGGTCCTATCGATGGCGTCTCCGAGGCCGGCATCGGCAAAGTAGTTGCGCAGCTCACTACGCGTACCGGCGACGCCGACGTACAACTCGTCGCTTTCGGCTTGCGTTTTGGCATGTGCCATTGATGCGGTTATCGACATCAGAGCGAAGGCAAGAATCTTGCGCATAATGAATTCCTTGTTGTTGGCTCGTCGGACGAATCGATCGAGCTGCAATCCTATTCATCGCGCATGAACCGAGTCTGAACGGTTTTAGTCCTGCACATGTACGTGCACCAAGCTAAACCGGCTGCCGCTTCCGTTCGGCTTAATGGCGACAACTCTCAGATTCTTCTTTACCCCAACTTTGTACACGAGTTTGTCCGTTTTGGAGTCCTCGGAATCGCATGCCAACTCGTCGCCATGTCTGGCAGCAGGCTCGGCATCCGTGCAATCGAGCACAAGCCCATACTTTGCGAGCGCATCCTTGTAGAACGTCGCAACCCGCTTAGGTGCGTCCGCCGTCTCGAACTTCACCGCGACTATATTCAGCCCAAACAGCGGCGTCGAAAACCCGATATGCGCGGCGGAGCTTGCCTGGTCGTCATCCTTGTAGGGTTTGGCTCCTGGATAGGTCGGCAATCCAACATCCGAAGCGGTCGCTCGCTCGGTGGCCGTAAAGCTTACGCTCCGCGTATTTTTCGAGTCCATTTCGCCTGCGTTACATGCACCCATAGCAAACATCGCGGCCAGCACTAAAGCCCGACTAAGAAATACATTCATCTTCATACCGTCACCTCTGCCACCAGAATGGGCTTCGCTAGCTCAAAGCTACCTAACTGGCCTTCCTTAGACGCATCAACGCGGCGGTAAGGTTGCAATTGCGAACGCCCAGCCTGGCATCGAATGAATGCGCCGCTCATTGGATGTTCCGGCATTCGCGTGTACGGTTTTGCATAGCGCCAAAATAGCGGGCCGACCGGAAGCGAGAAAAGGTGGAAATACCCCAAGGAATTCTGTTTTACTGGCCGTTCGAAGCGCCCTTCCCTGCAGCACGGGCGCAACGTAGCCGGCAAGCGCATACGCCCCACAGTAAATATCGACCATGCCTTCAGCAGTAGAACGGTTGCTCTTATTTTGGGCCGAGGTCGTGCGAAGCCCACGGCAAGTAGGCTCCATCATTCCTTCGGGGCAGGCACTTGGCCGCGCCATTGCAAGAGCAGTGACCGCTACGACACCAGGCTATGTCGTGGAGATTGGAGCAGGCACGGGCGCGATTACCGAAGCGCTTGCAACGGTGAGCGCCAAATTCGACGCGTTGAGCGTCGTCGAAAGATCGCCAAGGATGACGACTGCATTGATGCAACGATTTCCGCGGATAGAAATCCTCGTGGGCTGCGCTTCAATGCTAATGGACAGGTCGTTTCCCAAGAATCGTCCGCTAACGGTCGTTTCGTCGATTCCGTTTCGTTCCCTACCTCGCGACGAACTTCATGACATGGAACAGATGATTACCGCCCTCTCGCGCCACGAAGGCGGGTTTCGTTTCATTCAGTACAGTTACTCTTTCGGCGCCCCATTTAGGAGTCCTGCGCCGGACTTAACTTGGCATCGCCTAAGAACCGTCTTCGCAAACCTCCCGCCTGCAACAGTGTGGGTGCTGCAAAAGGAAGTTCGCCTCAAATGACTTGGACCGTATACGTTACTTTTTCTTTCGTCTCTCGATGAGACAAAACCCGTGACCGAATGGATCACTGCAGAATGCCGCCGAGCCATGCTCGCCATTCTCAAACAGTTGCTCCTGTTTGGCCCCCGCGTTAAGGGCGCTTGCAAGCGCCTCTTTCAAGTTGTCGACGTGGAGGTCCATGTGAACCGGCGTCCAGTGACGTTCGTAGCGGCGCTTCTCTTTCGTTTGATTTGAGGGCGATGAACCCACCGGTTTCTCCAGAAGGCACATCTCGAAATCGCCCAGGCGGAGCACCGCAACACCAGGCACTGGCTCGAACTTCTTCGAAAAGCCAAAGGCCTCGGAGTAAAACCGGATTCCGTCCGACAGACTAGGGACGTCAACGCTTAATCCCACTGAGATCATTTCGCTCTCCTCATCGTACACAGGTGTCCAGAGGACGACGCTCGAATCCGCATTCCGACATCCGAAGAGAAATAAATTGAATCCATCGCGCGTCGATTGCTTGAGTCGAACACAAAGCACGCAATCACTCTAAACAGTCGGCAGGTAGCCTTTGTTGCGCAAACTGCAGCTCCTTATCGCTACGCTTTCGTGCTTCTTCCTCTGCAGTGATGCGGTTGAAGTATCGCTCTTTCAGCCCCTTGTCGAACAGTTCGCGAGAGAGACTGCCTCCCGACCCAATGACATCTTGACGCCCTCTCATCAATATCTTCGTCACAGAGGAGTATTGCTCTTCGGTGAGCCGCGACAGGACGGTGCCGTCGGTGATCCAGTAGGGTCCGATTAAAACTTTCGTCGTTTCTTTCGAAGTTACGAAGAACAACTCACTCTTTGTCTCCTTTTCCTCTGAGGCCGCGTCGAATGGCCGATCACCGGCGCACATCTCCTGCAGTACTATTTCCCGTAGCAGCGAACCATTGAAAGGCCGGACCGCCGAGTACCACACTGCTTGTGTCGATGTTGCGTCGAACACCCACCGCGCCTTCTTCACTTCGTCGAAAGCGGTGTAACACGCTTCTTTGTTCAACGCAGAAGTTCCCACTTCCGTTCTTTCGTCGTTACGCGAATTGGAGTTAGGCGCGGAGGGGACTTCGGGCATCTCCTCTTCTGCACGTAGGCAGCGTGATCGCGAGCTGGCACCGACGCCTACCTGCGCTGCACTTTCAGTGGGCGCTTCCGGCATATCTACGACGCGGGGTAATGTCGAATTAAGCATCTCTCTGGATGCGACTTCGGCTCGGCTCGACGGTAGGTGATCCGCAACTGGGTCACCGTTGAGGTTACCGCTAGCTTTTACGCCAGTCGCCCTCTCGGCAGAGGAATCGACAACGTCCCTGACATCTAACCACTGCAGCCACCACACACCTCCCGCTAACAGCAAGAAGAGCGCGACGCAAGCTGCTATTTTTCGTTGCATCGCTGTCCTTCCACTCCAACTGATCGATGCCCATGAGAGGGCCTCCATCGCTGCTTAAAAGTTTTCTTTGCAGGGTGAGCCATTCAACGTCTGTCGCAGATGCGTTATGACTGCGATCCATAGAGCAAGTTCCTTGACGGGATGGGCCTTGGCCTCGTGCAGCCCTCGGTGCCGAAATCCTGCATTACTCCGAAACGGGAGAACGTCCACGAACAGGATGACCGCTCCAGAGCCTACCCGGCTCCGTGTGCGGAAGCCAAGCCACAATGAGAGATTTCAAGCCGCCGCGTCGGTTTTCGGTGACGTGCCCAACTAAGCCAACCGACAACAACATAAGAATGGTGACGCTTACAAAGTACCACGGCCTTGATG